>NZ_LKBW01000276.1 GCF_002699855.1 Pseudomonas amygdali
TTTGGTCGGCATACATGCACCTCTAGCTACATGTTATGCCCGAACACAAAATTTCTGACAGTCTCAACGCATGGCCTTCATCCTGGTAGTAAACATCTTCGCTGCTTCCAGACGGTGTCTCTACATGCTTCACGCACAATTGCTGGTCGTTCTTCGGGGTATATTCAAAGCGCCATGACGCATTATTCTCGGTGGGCAGGGTGATGCGCGATACGCGTTTGTCGATGCCGGCGAGGGTCATCAAAAAGCGCGCCAGTGGAGCACCGCCAATGCCTTCATACGGATGCAGCTTCAGCTCGACGAAATCGTCGCTGCGTGCAATTTCCAACAGCGTCTGACCCAGGTCGTCAGTGATCGAAGCAAGCCTGTAGGTGCTGCTGTTGAACGGCTTGTGCTTGAGCGTGATGCTGTGCCCGGACGGCGCGATGATTTTCACCGCCCAGGCCATTCTTTTATTGCCGCTGATGTGCAACTCGAGGATTTCCACCAGACCTGATTTGTGCACCACCCGGTAGGACGTATCGTCCCGCTTGTAGAAGTGGAAGGTGTCAATTTTTTTCTCGCTCATCGTCCGTAGGCCGTTGCTGCCGGTGCCGTCGACCCGGAAGGTCTCGCCTGTGCTGAGGGACAGGATCTGAGTGGCAGGGTTGTATTGCGAAACCTGTAGATTCCAGGCCTTGCCATAGCCGCTGTCCAGCGTATTTAGCTGACTGTAGGACAGGTCGAGTCGGAACCCTGGTCCGCGCAGGTCATTGCTTTGCAGTTCGGGCATGCTGATCGATATGTTGTACAGCCCGGTGCGCGGGTCAACGCCGCTTTTCAGACAACTCATGAAATTGAACGCGTTGGAGTGCACGGAAGTAGAAGCAGCCATGGAGCGGACCTCGCTGATTGATGCGGGACAAGCGCAGCGGTGTCTGACAATTGTGCAGTCCTTGCGCTCTGGTCATTGACGCCCCCCAAGCCTGAACTCCCTGAGGCGTCCGTGTGGCTGGAGGTCTTGCCTAACCCTAACAGTCCGTATCCGGGCAACAACCTAGCAGTAGTGCTAGTGGGCAACTGGTGAGCACCGGCGTAAAAAAGTCCTATCCGCATTTGCAGGGGCAACCCTTGCGATACACCCATTCAGGCGGAAACGAGAAAGGAGTCTCACTCATGGCGCTGGATTTTCCCGCCCCCAAGGTGCCCGACCTGCAGCAGCCCGGGAATTACCTCGACCTGGATCAGTTGGGCAGCGCCGACCTGCTCACCTGGATCGACTATCCAGGGATCACGAACGGCGATCTGTTCATGCCCAACTGGCGAGGTTGTGGCGCTGAGGGCGCAGTGGACGACTATGTCGGCGATTTTATCGAGGTTAGGGGGCTGCAGCCTGAAGGCATGCCGCTGATGATCAATAACCCGTTGCTGATGAGGCTTGACAAGGGCTGGGGGTTTTACTCGTACACAGTCGAAGGTAGCGTCGAGGAGTCCCGGCGACTGTTTTTCTATGTTGGCAAACGTCCACCAACGGCTGCCGGGCTGGGGGTGCCGCAATGCAAGGAGTCTCACGATCTGAAGCTTGATCCCGACCTGCTGTGGGGCCTCAGTCAGGTGTCGATCGTGACGCCGCCGTATCTGGCCATGCGCGAGGGCGACAGAGTGACCCTCACACTGGATCTTTATTTCGAGGACGGCTGCTCCTTGTACCCTCTGGTCGAGTCCCGGTTATTGACTGGGAACGAGGTGGGCCAGCCTTTGCGGTGGTCGATAACCGCTGGCGAATTTTTGTCAATTGAAAATGGCGTCGCGCTGATGAGCTACTGCATCGAGTATGCCGATTCCACATTTATAACGGATTCAGTCACCCAGTCACTGGCCATCGTCGCACCGTCAGCGGCGTTATTGCCGCCATTGAGGATCAAGGATTTCAACGGTGGCTCACTGGATCCGGAAGCCTTTCCTGACGGCATCACCCTGCTGATCGATCCTTTCGGCATGCAGATCGATGACGATGTCGTGGTTTACGTTTCCAGCGGCAATATGCTGGTGCAGACCCTGAGGGCCGACATATCCAATCTCGACAGTGGCGTACTGCAGTTCTCGCTGGCGAATGCCTGGCTTTGCGCCAATAACGGCAAGGAAATCGAGCTGGTGTATCAGTACGCGCGACCAGGCCATGCCGCCAGCTCGTTGCCGCGCAAGGTCATGCTGAGTCTTCCGCTCGATCTTCCTGTGCCCGTTATCGACGACGCCCAGATCGAGAGCGCTGAAGAATGGGGAGTAAAGGGCTATATCTATGCCTCGTTGCTGCAGAACTGGGTGAAAATTCGCATACCGGACGATGCTTTCATCGGTGACGATTCCACGGTACAGATGCACTGGGAGGGCAATACAAGCACGGGCAGCTTTATCGCTGATCCTTCACCAGACGATCCGCGCCTGTTCATCATCCCGTCCACGGCGGTTCCGGCCAATATGGGCAAGTGGGTAGAGGTGTATTACAAGGTCGTTTCGCTGTCGCAGTCAGGCACTTCGCCGGTATTCAAACTGGAAGTCAGAGGCCTTGTCGGCGTTTGGCCGGTTATCCAGATCATGCGACCACGCATTACCGATACCCTGCTTTACCTCGACCTTGTGCCGTCAGAAGGTGCGGGTCTGGACCTCGCATCCTGGCCCTATATGGCACCCGGGCAACGGGTACGAATCAAGGCCATTGGCTTGTCACAATCGGGTTCGCCACAAGCGGTCGGTCTACGTACCGGCGCAGCCGAACCGCTCAGTGAGGCGGAATACCAATCCAGGCAGGTGTCGGTGATCATCCCGAGGGACTTTCTGGAGAGTCTGCAGAGAAAAACTCTGACCAACACCGTGACGGTTGAAGTCAGCTTTGATGACGGGGCGACTTACACACAGTTTCCGTCTATTAATTTCATCGTACTGGACGGTCATTCTTTACAGGCCGGCGGGCTGGCGCAGGACGCAACAGCCACTGGCATGACCCCACACATACACGGACTTAACCCCATGGCCAATAACACGCTGAACCACCTGACCGAGTGGATGAAAGACCTCGACAATAATGTTATGTGGGGTTGGGACTCCATCGCTGCAATGGCCCGAGGCAAGGTGAATAACCTGTTGCTTCAGGAGTATGTCGCGCGTTTTTCGTCGGATACCTATCTAAAGCCTGTGAGCGGAGAGGTGAGACTGAGCGAAGGGTTTAAAGAAAGTATTCACAATTTTATTCTGGATGCGCCCAGGCTGGCCTTCTCGAACGATAACCTCGGTCAGTCTCATGCAACATTGACCTGTTCGATCCTGGGCGGAACCCAATTGACGATGAAGAATAACGTCGATAATTGGGAAGCCTACAGGGTCATCCATATCGATGCGCTGCAAGGTCCGAAGCTGACACTGGATCTCGCGCTGGAAAGGGTCCCGGGCAATATCGAGAGCGATGGCCGGCTGCGGCTCGACCTCAAGGACAGTGACAATTTCATTCTTACCTTCGCGGCTGACAGGACTGACCGGGCACTCGGCGGAGCTTTTTTCAAAGCCTTGTTCAATGCGTTGCCGGACGAGGAGCGCATATGGACGCTTGGCGTGATCAAGCGTGGCACGAATAATCTGATGCACCCACAGTCTTTCAAACTGCGCACCCAGACCAATCCCGCTGCACCTCTCGACCCGCATGCCGCCAACTACGGCGACGGGGCCGTGTTGGTGTTCATTCGTCTGGAAGGCAGTCAGGAAGGCGGCGACATCCCGGTAGAGTACCAATACCTGATACCGGATGATGTCGGGAAAGATTACTCGGCCACCGTGTTGTTCAGTGCGGAGCGTACGTTCAAGGCGGCACTGTTCATAGGTGAAGTGACCAAGACCATTGCTTCGGTTATTGAAGGCGTTGTGTTCAAACCTGTTCATGATGGCTCCGGCCGACTGGTCAAGGCGACTGCCACGTCGGGCAGACTGAAGACGTCCGAGTCGAGCAGCCAGGATGTCCAGGTTCAAATCGATGGCGTGTCAGTCCTGGCAAATGTTTACAAAACCGAGACCTGGCTTGATGCGTTGGGGAGCATGCCTTTGTCTGTGGAGCTCATTGCCGATGGCACGGTGGCATTGACCTGGAAGTCCAAAGCAACCCCCGGCGTTGTGCTTTCGTTGCCTGGCCATGGGGCGCTGCTGGTCATGAGCAAGGTCGTCACGGTCGATGTACGGTGCATTTATACCTTCGCCGAGGAAAACAACGACTTGGTTTTGATCCCCAGCCTCACGATAAACACCATCATCGATGGCCTGACTTTCGTGGAGATCCCTCCACCAGCAAACAGCTTTTCATTACTGTTTTTAATAGCGGCGGTAAAAAGCAATTTTGAGAAGTTGAACAAGGACCCGTTCGAGTCCGACATCAAAGCCGCACTGGCACGCAAACTCGCTACTCGTGTGCCGATCAGTTCGTTCATCCGGGACAGTATCGATCTCAATTTCAACGAAGCCATTGTGCCTGATGTATTGCGTGCGCCCAGAGACATAGCCGCCTTCGGCCGCATCAACAGTTCCGGGGCAGACTTTGTCGTCAGCCCGGCGGAGCATCTGATGGTGGTCGACAGTTCCACCACCTTCTCCATTCAACCGCCGGGTGCGAATGTGACCTGGAGTGTCGAACGTCTGCAGGGCGATGCGCAGAACTTCGGTGCCATCAATGGCACCGGCCGGTATTACGCGCCGGAAGCCTCTTTGACCGAGCTTGCGTTCACGCGTGTTCGGGTGACGGCCACTGACATGAACTCGAACTATCGAAGTTCGGCACTGGTCACGATCACCGTCAATCCGTTGATTCAGGTGTGTGACGCCGGGCAGATTGTGGAGCTTGAGGCAGGTTCGCTCGGCACGGAAGAAATGCACTGGTCGCTCAAGGATCCGGTTCCCGGCGAAAGCGGTGTTCTGGAGGGCAGTGCACTGGCTGATGGTGATCACCGTTACGTCGCGGCGCACAAGGTGCCCGGCAAAACCTATGTCCTGGATCAGATAGTCGTGACCAGCGGGCAGGCGAATGTTTCGTCGTGGGTATTGGTAAAGCATCAAACCCCACTGCTGACCGTGAAAGTCGTAAAAACCGTGGAGGTTTCTGAAGTTCTGGAGGTTGCGAAGGTCGGCAAGCCCATGGACGTTGTGACCATTCGTGCTGATCAGGTTCAACTGCAAGCGTTTGCCAATGCCGTTGCGCTGCCTGGCGTCAGATGGAGAGTAGGCGCCGGGAGCGGGAGCATCAGTGACGGCTTGTACACCCCCGACATCTCGTCGACTGACCGGTTTGTGCTTATTTTTGCCGAGGCCGATCATCCAGTCTTTGACGTCATGGAGGGGCATATCATATTGCCGCTACCAGTGGGCGGGTTCGCCAAGGAGCTGGAATTGATGAAGGGCAAAGAAGTCCCGGCGTCCTGACCCAAGGCACATCGGTCTTATATATATCAACATCACAGGAGGTGATGTCATGGCTGGTTATTCAGCGGAAAGTCTGCTGGCATGGATGAAAAATACCACGCGTCTCAGAGGCTGGGACGCGATCATTGCTCTGGATGGCGACAAGGTCAACGAGCTCCTCGACCAGGTTTACCAACAGAGTCTGGCTCAGGGAATGTCGCGTCCGGTGCCGGACGGAAGTATCACGATTCCCGATACGCATGATTGCCATATTTTCTCGGGCTGCGTTCTCGGGCCACCAGGCTTGTCGTTCAAGCACAGCGTTCTGGAGCATTCGCTGCTGGCCTGGCGCATTTCAGTTATCGCCGGTTTGCATACCGTGATAGAGAACGCTCAAGGGCAACACAATATTCACAGAATCGCAGCCTACGACCCACTGAACGCGCCAGGCCTGGATTTCGATCTGGAACTGAGCAGTCAAAGCGCGGATCTGGTGGTGGACCTTGGTCTGGCTAAAAATCTTTCACTGGATTTTCCGGGCGGTTCTACCGAACGAGAGAAGATCGGCGACTTTTTTCAGGATTGGTTCAGCAACCCGGAAAATCATGAGCAGCAGTTCAGGCTGGGTATTTTCAACGAGCAGAGCAACGAATTGCTCAATGTACGTAGAATCGATGTGCGATCACAGCTTGAAAGCCCCGATGCTGTATCAGTCCATAAAAAAGGCGCGTTACTGCTGTTCGCGACCATGGAATACGGCGTGACGGGCGGGATTCCGGGTGGCGACTCCGACTTCCGTTACCTGATTCCCAACGATGCTCAGCAGTCGTACTCGGCGACCGCTGTGTTTTCCTCTCACGCACTGCACCGTGCTGCCTTTGGCCATGCGGTGATACAAATGCTGCAAGAGCCTGACTTCAGCTTCAGCGTTCCGGACGATAAACCGCTGCAGCGGATGGTCGCTCAGGCCGGCACGTTTGCAGTTCCGGCTGGAGAATATCGCAGCGCGGAATTCGTCTTTGAATCGGAACCGTTCAGCGTTCAGGCCTTCAACGCCCAGCATCCCCTGACCATTGACTTCGAGTACGCCCAGACCACGCAGACCTGGGAATTTCCCTGCACGCTGGGCTTTCGCTACAGAGCGCTGGACAGCGATGAATGGCAATCGCACAACGCTACCTTCAACATCAGCCTCAGGCATGAGTTTCATCTGACCGAAGGTGGGTCGGATGGTCAGGCAGTGGAAGGGCATCTTTATACACCTTACCTGTTCGACCATGAAGTCAGCGCCGTTCCAGGAACACTGGACAACCTGAGTTCCGGGAGGTCAACGGTTTCGTGGCCTACACCGTCAAACACGCGTTGCTGCAAGGGTTGAGCAAAACCCTGGATGCAACTGGCGCCGAGCGCTTTCTGGGCGGCTGGCTATTGCCTGACGAGCAAGTGTTACAACCTGTACTCAAGCGCCTGCCTTATGACCAGGTCGTGTTCGGACGCATCGATCCCGGTGCGTCGACGTTCAGTATCGCCGGGCACCAGGCATTGATCGCTACGGGAGAAGCGCTGCAATTGACCACCCAGCCTGCGCGGTCGGGCATCGTCTGGACCCTGGAAGATCCATCGGATGACGGTACTGAAGGTTTGGGAGAAATCGATAAGCAGGGTCGGTATACGGCGCCCGCAGCGCTGCCCGCAAAGCAGGGCTTTCAGCGTGTACTGATCAAGGCGATGGACCCGGTGTCGGGGCATTACAGTACCGCTGTGGTGACGGTGCTCACCAGCAGCGTCAGCGTCAGCCCGTTGATTCAGGTGTGTAATCACGGTCAGCGGGTAGCGCTTACAGCACGCAGTTCGCGTGCAACCAGCCTGAAATGGACGGTGGTCGATCCGGTAGCCGGAGAAAGCGGGACGCTTGAGGACGGCGTTGATGCATCGCATGAGAAGTTTTACGTCGCCGGTGCAGGGGGGCCAGGGAATACCTATGTCCTTGACACAATAACGGTCAGCGACGATCAGCACACCCAATCGATTCAGGTACTGGTCGTTCGCCACCCTCCGATGCTGTTCATAACGCTTGCCAGCGTCAATGATCAGCGTGCCGAGCTGAAAGTCGTCGTCAATGGCCGTGACCTTCCAGTCACCTGGAGTATTGATGGGCCGGGCTCTATAGACGCCACGGGTGTGTACAGCAGTGATGCCAAAGCACCCGAACGCTACGTTGTCGTGTTTGCAGAATTTGAAGACGAGTATTTTGGCACAATGGCCGTGCACTTGATTCTGCCGCTGCCATTGAGTGGTTCCTCCGGTGTGTTGCAGGCACTGACCTGGACAGCGGGGGGCACGGCGGCTACTGCAATGCCCCGTTCATTGAGCGGTATCGTGCAGCGAGCGGGTGCAGGTACCTTGACCCAAGGCTGGGGAGCCGTCGCGGCGGTCAGTCGCAGCGAACTCAACCGGCATATAGAGCAACAATACATCGAACGCTATCAGGATCTGGCCTTCTTGCCGTTGTTCACCGGCGACATCGTGGTGGATGAGCGACAAGGCGACACTATTCGTCTGAAACAGGTCGAGCTGGGCGTGCCGGTCCTGTCGTTTCTGCCTGACTCGTCGGGCTCCAGCAGTGTCCTCGTCACGATGAACATCGTGTCTGGCCGTTACAGCGGCTTGCATCAGCCGGAGGGGAGTGTAACTACCGTGTCCGGCAGCTTCATCATCAGCGAGCCCATGGGCTTCAGGCTGGCGATGACTGTTGACCTCTTCGTGGGGGAGGAGGGGCATGTGCTGCTCGATCTGGCCGGCGGGGTTGACATTGCCTGTAATCTGGGGGGCTTCGATGATGTGATCAATCTGCGGCTGGCAGATTTCTTTGCTGAGGAGTTTAAGCAGATTGCACTTCATCGCCGGGTTTTCTCTGTGCTGCAGGCACAGCTCAATCGCTATCATGTTCAGACGCCAGCCAGCTTGCGGCTTGTTACCCGCGCTGCGCCGCGTTCAAGCGATGCGCGTATGGACACTACTACCGGTGATGGCGCGCTTGTGCTGTTCATGGGCGCGCAGGATGGCGACGCTGAAGGCGTGTTTGCGCCGACAGATGATTTCGTTTATCCGATACCTGATGATCGTGGGGCAGATGGTCAGCCAATCTACGGCACGGTGCTGATGCTCTCGCAGGAGACTCAGTCGATGATCGAGCGTGAACGTCTGCAAGTGGCGGACTGCCTGAAGTTCACCTGTGGACGCGTATTCGAACCAATTGAGCAATACCGTCCACATGACCTGCTGTTGTTTGGCAGCCTTCGTTCGACACAGGCCAGCATTACACCCCTGTTTTCGACCCTGAAGGCCGGGCAGACTCAGCGATTTGTCCTGCACAACCCGCAAGGCGAAGAAGTACCGGCCACCAGCTGGAGTGCATTAAGCATTCAAAGCCACCTGGCTACCGGAAGCGGCAGCATCTCTTCCAGCGGCGTCTACACGGCGGCGGGTATTGAGGCGATCGGCCATGACGCGCTGCGCGTGGTAATCACAGCCACGTATGAAGAGTCAGGCGCTGTCGTCAAGGTCTCGGCGCTGGTGGGTGTGGTATCACGCAGCATGGAGTTGGCGCCACGTGTAACGGTAGTGCCAGGGGGGGCTGCGCTGCAAACGGTCTCGCTGGCGGCTTCGACGCTTGACGGCAGCCCGGTGAGCTGGGCGTTGCTGGACCCCGAGCTTGGCAGGTTGAGTGAGGCCGGCAAGGGCGCGCTCTTCAGTCCGGATGCCAGGTCCGGAAAAAGAGCACTGGCGGTGCAACAGATAGAGGCGTTGGGTAATGACCGTGGTATCGCTACGGTGCTTATTGCCAACGGGCAGCAAACGCTGCGTATCGAGCCGTCTTTCGTACCCAGAGCACGGCCCAAGGTAGCGGTGCAGTTACACGATGACAGCGCACTGCTGCCCGGGCTTGAGCGGCGCTGGAAAGTGGTGGGTGGGCTAGGCACTGTCGATCGGCAGGGGCTTTTCATGCCGCCCGATGAGGCGCTTGTCGCCAGTAGCGTGGTGAGCTGTGAAGTGCTGAGCAATGGGGTGGTTATGGCGTACGGCTATAGCGTCATCGAATTATCCGAAGTCATCGATGAAGAAAGTTGGCAAGAAATGTCGATGTTTATCGTCACGGTTCCTGGCTCGTCATCGCCTTACGGTAATACAGGCAATCTGTACCCCAACGGTTATCAGCAACTCAGGCTGCAGATCAAGACCCAGATATCGCCGCACAACGGCATCGAGTACGAGCTGAGTCCCACCGAAAGGGCCTCCATGCGTCTGGTATACGATGAATCCAATCAATGTATCGAGTCAGTACTCTCCCATCTTGAAGGCATACCCGAGGGGGATAGCCAAGAGTGGCGCGTGCGCAGTCAATATAACCGCTTCGAGCTATCCGGGGCCGGCGTCTTGGCTGCTGAATCGGGCCTGGATGCGTCACGGACAATCACGCAGAACTTCTTCCTGCACAGCCGGGCGGCATCGGGTTTCATCGGCGTCTTCCACGCGAAATTTCAGGATGACAACGCCAATTGGTGGACCTCTTTGATGATTGAAGAGATGAACAGCAAGGTTGAAATCACCCCGCGACACTTGCCCAGGTTCGATGCCCGCAATTACACCTTCATTCCGCGGCGTGCACATGGGGATGGCGGAGATCCTCCGGTTGATCCGCCGTTGAGTGGGGCTCCGGACTTTGGGGAGGATGTGCATTTCGATTACCAGTTCGAGACCACTGATTACTGGACGCTGGCTTTCATTAACCCCGATACCCAGCAATGGGTGAACTTCGAGACGCTGAAGTTTCTGCCCTCCAAGCCTGACGGTGACGTGATCAATACGTCGATCATTCTCTGGGAGAGCGAGCAGAAAGAAGAAAAAATGTTCAGCTGGACGGGTTTTATTTTCGACGACCCTGCGGTTATCGGTGATGTAAGCAAGGTGAACTTTGACGAAGCGCTCCAGGACGTGATGGGGGATGTTCACACGTTGGACATTGACGTCAAGATGTCCTTATTCGAGACCGGCAAACTGGTCATCAGCCTGCACCGCCTCCGGGGCCTTGAATATATCCCGGCAGGTGACCTCGCACGCGACAAATTGATGGGGGAAATAGCAGTCCTGTTGCTCGATAAGCAGGGCAATGCCCATAAACGACGAATCGGTTTTCTGGCCACCGGCGTCGGCAGGCGCAACCGTCTCATGCATACCCTCTATTCGGTATAGAAGCCCGAATGAGGCATTGATGCCACACACCGACAGGGAGTCATTATTATTATGAATGCGCTAAGTAAAACCTTTGCCTGTGTAGTGCTTGCGGGTTTGACAGGCTGTACGCTCGTCCCGTCCCACAGCCCTGTGCCAAAGCCCCCGGCACAGGCGGTTCGACTGATCATGCTCGCAGCAAACGCTGATGGCGGAGGCAAGAACTGCACCTTTACCGCCAAGGACGACACGGTTTATCTCAACAAAGAAGATCATGAGTGCACGAACGATGAGATGAGTTTTATCAAGCTGGATAATGTGCGCTCAGCCATGAAGATATACCTGGAATCCAGAGATTGTAATGATTCGGGAGGCTGGGTATTTGGGCTCGAGACTTATATCGACCCCCTTACAACACCCTGGATATCCATCGACCAGCTCAGAAGCAAACCGGTCGGCACCATCGTCAGTTGCGGCGTTCTTGTGATCAAGGCGTATGACGGTGATGAAAATATAAAAGGCAAGTTGTCCTGCGTGCGTGTCGATGTATCGGATTAGCTGTTAGTACAACTGAACTTGTCAGGCCTGTTTAACCGTCGCCCCCGTGGGCGGCGGTTATCTTAATACATAAAGTTCGAGGTTCATGGAACATGACAGCATCGACTTCCGTACACTCCAACGCGTTCAACTTTCTCAGTTATGTACAGAGCGGCGTTGACCCCCGCACCGGGCAGTACACGGTGGCGATCACCCTGCCCGATGTCAAAACCAACGGATTGCGTGGCCCGGGCATGCCACTGGCACTCAACTATAATCCTCTCAACCGTCAGGACAGCGGCTTTGGTCTTGGCTGGAACCTGCAATTGTCGCAGTACGATCCGGGTAAGCAGATCGTATCGCTGAGCAGCGGCGAGACATTCAAGGTCGATGGCACCGGCGACGGCCAGATGCTGATGTCGGAAAAGAAAATCGACAGCTTCCACTTGTACAAGGAGGACGATAATCACTACCGGGTGATGCACAAGTCCGGTCTGGTGGAGCAGCTCGAAATGCGCGGCAGCGGCACCAACAGAGTCGCGCTGCCGGTGCGCGTATTCGCCCCTGAAGGTCACAGTATCACGCTGGATTACGCTTCTTTCGGCGGGCATCAAATGCTCAGCGAAATCAAGGATGACTCGGGTCAGCTCCTGCTCGGCATCAGCCGCGACGCAACGTCGGTGAAGTTGCGTATGACCACTGGCGAGGGCCCCGATGCGACCTTCGTGATGGTGCTGGGTGGATCGGATCACCGTGTCAACCGTATCGAATTGCCGACCGACAATGCTGCCTCCTGGCGTTTTGTATACAACACGATCCGTGAGCATTTATGCATGACGGCGGTGGAAACACCCGCTGGCGGCCGGGAAGAGATCTTTTATACCGACAGCGGCCATCAGTTTCCTGAGAGGGCGGAACGCGCGCCTCTCCCCAGAGTCACGCGCCATCGCACGACGCCCGGCCTGGGGCAGGCGCAAATGGACGTTTATTACACTTACAAGGACAGTTTCGGGCGCGAGCATAATTTTCTGGGCGCAGGGCTGGATATCGCCTGGGAAGACAATGGTCTGGACAATCTGTATCTGTACCGCGGGGCGGAGCTATACGAGTACTCGTCGACCGAAACATTGCGTGTCGAGGTCGCGGGCAAGGCTGATGCCGAGCGCAGCATCGAACGAACCTTCAACCAGTTTCACCTGCTCACTCGAGAAACCACGCGCAAGAACCTTAGCGTCATGCAGGTGGACACTCGTTACTACATCGAGCCGGGAGAACCCTTTTCGACTCAGATTGCCTACTGTCAGCTGCCCAAAGAGGTCCAGACCACCTGGCGGCTGTCGTCAGACGGCAGTGTGCCGCGCAGTGAGACTGTCAGCAGCACGTATGACAAGCACGGTAATCTGCTCACTCAGACTCAGGCCAACGGTGTGGTCGAGGCCAGTGAGTGGTATCTGGCCGACGGCGAGGACGGATGCCCGAAGGACCCTGAAGGCTTCGTCCGCTGGATGAAAAGTAGCAAGGTCACCCCGGCGATATCCGGCTACGGCAAGGCACCGGTCCTGATCACCCGCTATCGCTACCTTGCGTTGCCAGCAGTGGGTGGCGGCCAGCTACAGAAATGGCTTGCACCGCAAAGCGAGACGTTACTGATGCAGGCCCCTGACGGTGAGCAGGAACAGCAACGCACGACCTACGAATACTTCGATGAGCCGAACAATGCAGTCCTGCACGGTCGGCTCAAATTGCAGCAAGTGATCATGGGTGGAAAGGTGACCAGCACAGCGTACGCCTACAGCATTCCTGTGCGCCTCCTCAAGAACACCACTGAAAGTGCTCCCGAGAACACTCCCGAAAGCGTCCCTGAGAGCAGCCGTTATGCCGCGACAGTGCTGCAAACCGTACAGACCGTAACCGGCTTCGATGGCGCGAAGAAGGTCATTACGCTGGAGGATTCTCTGCTCGATGGCGAACCCTTGCTCAATCGCGACGACAACAACGTGGAAATTCGTTATGTCTACGACAGCCTGCGACGTGTGCTGAGTGAAACCGTGGCACCAAATGATGAAACCTACAACGCGACCAGAAGTTACGAGTATCAGCTATGTGCCAACGCGACTGATCAGGCCATGCAGACGCTCATCGACGTCAAAGGGGTAAAAACCTGCAGCCACTTCGATGGCCTCAACCGAGTCGTCTGTGAGGAACGGGATGACGCAGATAATCCTGCACGCGCCGATAAGCCCCGACAGACCTACGAGGCTGTTTATGATGCGTGGGGGCTTATGGTCAGTGAGACCGAGTTTGACTGGCTGGGCCAGCAGGATCTGGCGCTCAAGAGCGTCTTCGAATACGACGATTGGGGCAAGCAGCGCTGCGTCACCGGGCCGGATGGCGTCAAGACGTTCGAAGAGACCGACCCTATTGGTACGGCGCAATCGCAGGGCCCGATTCAACGTAGCTGGATCGAAGGCAACGGTGGCGGTAAAAGCGAGTTCACCGAGACCTGGATGAACCTGTTCGAACAGCCGACCCGCAGCGAGCGAAAGGATCAGGCTGAAAACTCGGTCAGTCTGAGCCAGTACCATTACGACGGCCTTGGCCGCCGTGTCGAGGAAATTGTCGGGGAAGCGGGCGGCGAGCGGCGCACCACCTCTGTTTACGACGTCTTTGATCGGGTGATCGAGTCCACATTGCCAAGCAGGGCCATCGTGCGTCGCAGCTATGCTGGCTACAGCAGCGAAGACTTGCCCGTCAGTATCGGCATCGAGCACAACGGCAAAAGCATTGTGTTGGGAGAGCAGGAGTTCGATGGGCTGGATCGTCTGGTCAGCTCTGTCACCGGGGGTCGTAAACGTACGCTTGTTTACGACCCCGGTCTGCTGCAACCCAAAACGATAACCCTGCCCAGCAAGCGGAAAATCGACTACGAATACAAGCCCCAGGTGGGCGATTAGCCGTGGCGCAGGGTGCAGTCCGAAGCTGTGCCTGAACCTGAAACCACCTGCGAAGTTGATCCGCTGAAAGAGTCCGGGCCTGTCCGGACTGCGGAGCCGGGTGTGGCTGCCGATTACAGTTACGATAAGCAGAATGCTCGTCTGCTTCATTCCTCGGAGCAGGACGAGATACTGGATCGCGAGTATTACAGCACCGGCTCGCTGAAAAGCGAGAAGCGCACCTCGGCAGGCAAGACCTACGACATGTTCTACAGCTACAGCCGATTGGGCCTGCTGCTGTCTTACACCGACGTACTGGGACAGGAGCAGGTCAACCGCTATGACAGCTGCGGTCGTCTTTACGAAACCTCGCTGGGTGAGGTCTATTCAACGTTCGACTACGACACTGTCTTTGGTCGCCTCGCAAAAATCACCACCACCGACAAGACCGACGGCAGCCGCGAGAGAACCGTCGCGATCAGCCTTGAATATGATGATCTGGGTCGGGAAGTAAAGCGTACATTTGACCTCGACGGCGTCGAGCAACAGATGGTTCAGGTCTATGATGATGTGGATAACATGGTCCAGCGTACCCTGCGCCAAGGCACTGAAACACTCCGTGACGAAACCTACCTTTACGATACGTCCGGTCGCCTGGGTCAATACCAATGCACGGGAACTCAGCGGCCAGTGGACCCCTATGGCAGGACCCTCCGCGCGCAGGTTTTCACTTTCGATGGCGCGAACAACCTGACGGTCGTCACGACCCGCTTCAATGACGGCAGCGACGACAACAGCAATGTCGAGAGCAACAATGCCAGGTATTTTTACGAAGGTGACGACCCGGTGCAGTTGAGCCGGGTGACGAACACTAACGATAAATACTACCCGTCTGAAATCAAACTTGAGTACGACCTGGACGGCAACCTCAAAACCGACGAAGCCGGGCGCACGCTTAAATACGATCCCCTCGGCCGCCTGATCGAAGTAGGCACGCCCTCGGCCGGCATTCATTACCAGTATGACCCCCAGGACCAACTGACCGGGGAGACCCGTGGCGACGACAGGGACCTGCGCTTCTATAGCGACGCAGGGCTGGCCAATCAACTTGGCAGCCATGTCCAGAGCACCTTCATGCGTGGCGACGACTACCTGCTGGCCGAACAGCAGAGTGATCACACGCTGCTGCTTGCCACAGACGGCAGCGACAGTGTGCTGGGCGAGGTGGGTGGCGACGGGATCAATCGGAGGAGGTATACGGCCTACGGCCATGCCAGCGGTGAAGCTCCACCACTCGGTAAACTGGGGTTCAATGGCGAACTGGCCGAGGCGGATAGCGGCTGGCAAATGCTGGGGAATGGTTATCGGGCCTACAGCCCGGTGTTGATGCGCTTCAACAGTCCCGATAGCTGGAGTCCGTTTGGCAAGGGAGGGGTGAATGGGTATGCGTATGTCGAGGGGGACCCGGTGAACAGGGTGGATCCGTCGGGGCATAGTCCTTGGGGGGCGTTGATCAGGCTTCTTACGGCGCCTCTCAGTTCGACGGCCAAGAATATCCCCAAAAGCCTCCTCAAGACCAGATACGGTGAGTCAGCCCGATTAAGTAGAGTGACGGTTAAGGATGTCGTAAATATTGACAAGCATGTGGCGAGAAAGGCGGTAAAATCGGATGTCGCGTTCAAGGAACTGCAAAGTGTTCAGACGAAACTTGATCGTGCAGTTTCCAAAGGGCTTGATACTTCAAGGCTCGCCAACGAATACAAAGCTGCACAAGCAAACTATCAACCGTTTCAGGACCTGTACGAGGCTTCAACGTTTGCCAAAACTAATGTCGGGCAACGAGCGATCACTCCATATGCAAGAGATGTGTTCAAGCGCTCGGCGAAAGAGTTTGATATTGATCAGGCTGTCACTGCTCAACAACAAAGGATAGCGCAGGGTAATGCTCTGGCAAAGAGAGATGGAATAAGAGTTCCCACAGCGCAGCGCAGTTACCTGGGTGATGGGAATTCTTGATGGCACGCGTTTTCCCAGAATAACCGGGCAACAACAGATTTACTGTTGCCCGGCTTAACTCAAAAGCTTGAAATACGTTTTACATCACTCCACCAAAATAACCCCCTGCCTGATCGCCATCACCAGCGCCGCCTTCAATGACGTCACCCCGAACTTGCGGCGGATATTGCTGGTATGAAAGTGCACGGTCGCTTCCGTGCACCCTTGAATACGGGATATCTCCCACGCGGATTTGCCGATCGCCACCCATTCCAGGACTTGTCGTTCCTTGACGGTCAACTGGACAGTGGCGGGTGTGGTGTGGGAGGGCGGCGTGGTGCCGGGTGGTTTTCCGTTGTCGCGAAGCATGGTGAAGTCCTTTTCCTGAAGATCGCCGCACCACGATACCCCCGCAATCCCCAACGCGAACCTGACATAAATGACAGCGCTGGAGGTCCGCGAAGGCCTTGCGCCGTCAAGGCTGTAGCGCTTTTTTACAGCTTCTTTACGCCCCGACCAGCCTGTCGATCTCGCGCCTTTACACCCTGCCTGCGGACAATCTCCCCACGCGGCCTGTGCCGTATCGGTGTTGCCTGATGGGGGAAATTTCAATGAGCGTTATGGATGGTATCTCGCTGCTGATGGGAGTCGGGCTGTTCATCTATCTGCTGGTGGCGCTGTTGCGCGCCGACCAGAGTCAGGAGTGATCATGCACAGTTACGATTATCTGTTGATCCTGGCCTTTCTGGTCCTGCTGCTGGCACCCGCGCCTTGGTTGGGGCGTTTCTATTATCGGGTCATGGAAGGCGAGCGCACCTGGCTGAGCCCGGTGCTGGGGCCGGTCGAGCGGGCCTGCTACCGAATTTCCGGCGTCGACCCGAAAACCGAGCAATCCTGGCAGCAATACATGTGGGCCTTGCTGGCGTTCAACCTGGCAGGCTTTGTCGTGCTGTTCGCGATGCTGATGCTGCAAGGCGCGCTGCCGCTCAACCCGCAGCAACTACCGGGCATGGAATGGTCGCTGGCTTTCAACACGGCGATGAGTTTTGTCACCAACACCAACTGGCAGGCCTACAGCGGCGAAGCGTCGCTCAGCTACCTGAGCCAGATGGTCGGCCTGACCGTGCAGAACTTCGTCAGCGCTGCCACAGGTCTCGCCGTGCTGGTCGCGCTATGTAGCGGTATCAGCCGTCGCTCGTCGCAGAGCCTGGGTAACTTTTGGGCCGACATGACCCGCGCCACGCTCTATGGGCTGTTGCCGATCAGTATCGTGCTGGCCGTGTTTCTGGTCTGGCAGGGCGTGCCGCAGAACTTCGGCCATTACATTGATGCGCTGACCCTGCAAGGCGCGGATCAAAGCCTGCCGATGGGCCCTGCGGCCAGCCAGATATCGATCAAGCAGCTGGGCACCAACGGTGGTGGCTTCTTCGGCGTCAACTCGGCGCACCCGTTCGAGAACCCGACGGCGTGGAGCAACCTGTTCGAACTGGTGTCGATCCTGCTGATCCCGGCAGCGCTGGTGTTCACCTTTGGCCACTACGTCAAGGACATGCGCCAGAGCCGCGCGATTCTTGGCTGCATGCTGGCACTGCTGTTGATCGGCGGCGCGGTGTCGCTGTGGACCGAGTACCAGCCCAACCCGGCACTGAACATCGCCGGTGTCGAGCAGACCGCACCGCTGGAAGGCAAGGAAACCCGCTTCGGCACCACCGGCACGGTGCTGTGGTCAGTCGCTACCACTGCGGCCTCCAACGGTTCGGTCAACGGTATGCACGACAGCCTCAACCCTCTGACCGGCATGGTTGCGCTGGTCAACATGATGGTCGGTGAAGTGATTTTCGGCGGCGTGGGTGTGGGCCTCAACGGCATGCTGCTGAACGTACTGATTGCGGTATTTCTCTCCGGCCTGATGATTGGCCGCACGCCGGAATACCTCGGCAAGAAGCTGCAAGCGCAGGAAGTCCGGCTGCTGGTCGCCACCCTGCTGGTGATGCCGGTCGGCGTGCTGGTGCTGGGCGCGATTGCTGCCAGCCTGCCTGGCCCGGCCGGTGCGGTCAGCAACCCCGGCCCGCACGGTTTCAGTCAGTTGCTGTACGCCTACACCTCGGCCACGGCAAACAACGGCTCGGCGTTCGGCGGTTTCAGTGCCAACACCGTGTTCCACAACCTGATGCTCAGCCTGGCGATCTTCATTGGCCGCTTTGGTTACATCCTGCCGGTGCTGGCACTGGCTGGCAGCCTGGCCATGAAGAAAACCGCACCACAGGGTCAGAACAGCTTCCCGACCCACGGCCTGCTGTTTGTCACTCTGCTGACCGTCACCATTTTGCTGGTGGGTGGTTTGACCTTCCTGCCGACCCTGGCACTGGGGCCGATTGCCGAACACCTGAGCCTGGGTTTCTGAGGAACCGATCATGAGCACTACTGATTTTTCAAGACGTGATGCTGTAAAAACTGCCGAGCCTCAGGCCGCCAGCGAGTCAGCCAAGACCGGCATCGCTGCCCTGTGGCGTCCGGCGCTGGTGCAGGCGTTCGTCAAGCTCGACCCGCGCCAGCTCAAGCGTTCGCCGGTGATGCTGGTGGTGGAACTGACTGCCATTCTGACCACCGTGCTGTGCGTGATCCCCAACCCGCAGGTGCCGACTTCGGTCTGCGTGCAGATCGCTCTGTGGTTGTGGTTCACCGTGTTGTTCGCCAACTTCGCCGAAGCATTGGCCGAAGGACGGGGCAAGGCACGCGCCGACAGCCTCAAGGCCGGCAGCGAGGGGCTCAAGGCGCGCATTCGCGATGAGAATGGCAGCCTGCGCACCATCAACGCCAGCGAGTTGCGCAAGGGCGATGTGGTGCGTGTCGACGCCGGGGAAATGATCCCTGGCGACGGCGAAGTCATCGAAGGCATCGCGGCGGTCAACGAGGCGGCGATTACCGGCGAATCCGCGCCGGTGATTCGTGAATCCGGCGGCGACCGCTCGGCCGTCACCGGTAACACCCGGCTGGTGTCCGACTGGCTGCTGATACGCATCAGCACCAACCCCGGCGAATCGACGCTGGACCGCATGATTGCGCTGGTGGAAGGTGCCAAGCGGCAGAAGACCCCTAACGAAGTCGCGCTGGATATTCTGCTGATCGGCCTGACCCTGATCTTTCTGCTGGTGGTCATCACCTTGCAGCCGTTCGCCCACTTTGCCGGGGGCAGCCTGCCGCTGGTGTTTCTGGTAGCACTCCTGGTCACCCTGATCCCGACCACCATTGGCGGCCTGCTGTCGGCCATCGGCATTGCCGGCATGGACCGGCTGGTGCGCCTCAACGTGATCGCCAAGTCCGGTCGCGCCGTGGAAGCTGCGGGCGATGTGCATGTGCATGTGCTGTTGCTGGACAAGACCGGCACCATCACCTTCGGCAATCGCCGCTGCGCTGCCGTTTAGGCAGCACCCGGCGTGACCCCGAAGGAGCTGGGCGAGGGCGCCTTGCTGGCCTCGCTGGCCGACGATACGGCGGAAGGCAAATCCATCGTCGAGTTCCTGCGCGACCTGCACCCGATGAACGAGCCCACCCTGAGTTCGGTAACCGCTGTACCGTTTAGCGCCGATACACGTCTGTCCGGTGTGGATTATCAGGGCCATGTGTACCGCAAGGGCGCGGTGGATTCGCTGCTGGCCTTCATCAACATGCAGCGTAGCGACCTGCCGCCTGCCCTGGCGCGGGAAGTCGACAAGATTGCCAAGACCGGCGGCACGCCGCTGCTGGTCTGCGCCAACGGTCGTTTGTTGGGTGCGATTCATCTCAAGGACGTGGTCAAGCCGGGTATTCGCGAGCGCTTCGAGGAGTTGCGCAAGCTGGGGATTCGCACGGTGATGGTGACTGGCGACAACCCATTGACTGCTGTAGCCATTGCCGCTGAAGCGGGTGTCGATGATGTGCTGGCCGAAGCCACGCCAGAGAAAAAGCTGGAGCGAATTCGTCAGGAGCAGGGCGAAGGCCGACTGGTGGCGATGTGCGGCGACGGTGCCAACGATGCGCCCGCACTCGCGCAGGCGGACGTCGGTATGGCGATGAACGATGGCACCCAGGCCGCGCGTGAAGCGGCCAACATGGTTGACCTCGACAGCGACCCTACCAAGTTGCTGGACGTGGTGCAGATCGGCAAGGAATTGCTGGTCACACGCGGTGCGCTGACGACGTTTTCGATTGCCAATGACGTGGCCAAGTACTTCGCCGTGCTGCCTGCGCTGTTTGCCTCGATTTATCCGCAACTGGGCGTGCTCAACGTCATGCAACTGGCCAGCCCGCAAAGTGCGATTGTCTCGGCCATCGTCTTCAACGCGCTGATCATCGTTGTGCTCATCCCGCTGGCCCTGCGTGGCGTGCGGGTTCAGGCCGCCAGCGCGGCGCATCTGTTGCGTCGCAACCTGCTGATCTATGGCCTGGGCGGCATCGTTGTGCCGTTTCTCGGCATCAAGTTGATCGACATGCTGCTGGTCGCACTCGGCCTTGTTTGAAGCCTGCTGCACGCCGGTCGGCGTGCAGCCTCACCTGATTGAGGATGTGCAGATGTCCAATGTATTGCGTCCGGCCTTGAGCCTGATCGTGTTGATGAGCCTGATCACCGGCGTGGCCTATCCACTGGTAGTCACCGGGGTTGCGCAAGTGGCGTTTCCGGCGCAGGCCAATGGCAGCCTGGTGTACGACGCGGCTGGCAAAGTGCGCGGCTCGGCACTCATCGCCCAGTCGTTTACGGGTGATGAGTGGTTTCAGTCGCGTCCTTCGGCAGGCGCGTTTGCGACGGTAGCCAGTGGCGCGAGCAACTTCGCGCCGAGCAACCCGGCACTGGTGACACGCGTGAAAGAGGACCTTGCGAAACTGGCCAATGCCTCGCAGGAACCGGTGCCACTGGCCTTGCTGACCACGTCCGGCAGCGGTCTGGACCCGCATCTCTCGCCTGAAGCCATTGCCTGGCAGGCCGGTCGCGTTGCCGCGGCGCGCCAGTTGCCGCTGGAGAAAGTACAGGCGCTGATCGACGCCAACACGCAACGTCCGCTGATAGGCCCGCCCGTGGTCAACGTATTGGCCTTGAATATGAGCCTGAATCAGTTACCGTCTGCACCGCGCAACGCGCAGTTGTAACAAAGTGCGCCGTGTTCGCAGCAGATTCACTAAGCTGTAGATGATTAGAGAGGGGTGGTAACCAAGGTGAGTGATTCCGGTCGAGCTGATGCACTGCTGGCCCAGCTGCCCCGCGAGGGGCGCGGGCGGCTGAAGGTTTTTCTCGGCGCCGCGCCGGGCGTGGGCAAAACCTACGCCATGCTTCAGGCGGCCCATGCGCAGTTGCGTCAGGGCGTCAGGGTCGTGGCGGGCGTGGTGGAAACCCACGGCCGTGCGGAAACCGAAGCGCTGCTCAATGGCGTGCCGCAACAGCCCTTGCTGCGCACCGAATACCGCGGCATGACCCTCGAAGAAATGGACCTTGATGCCTTGCTCAAGGCGGCACCGGCATTGGTGCTGGTCGACGAACTGGCGCACACCAATGCGCCCGGCAGTCGGCATACCAAGCGTTGGCAGGACATTCAGGAACTGCTCGCTGCCGGCATCGACGTCTACACCACGGTCAACGTCCAGCACCTGGAAAGCCTTAATGATCAGGTGCGCGGTATCACCGGGGTGCAGGTGCGCGAAACGCTGCCGGACTGGGTGTTGCAGGAAGCTTTCGACCTGGTGCTGATCGACCTGCCGCCGCGCGAACTGCTGGAGCGCCTGCGCGACGGCAAGGTGTACGTGCCTGAGCAGGCGCGCGCGGCCATCGACGCTTTCTTCACGCAAACCAATCTCACTGCGCTGCGCGAAATGGCCATGCAGACCGCTGCGGCGCAGGTCGATAACGATCTGGCGCAGGGCTACCGGCAATTGGGCCAGTCGGCTCCGGCAGTTCGTGGGCGGATGCTGGTGGGCATCGACGGTGATACCCATGCCGAGCGCCTGGTGCGTCACGCCAGTCGGGTTGCTCAGCGTCGCCACCTGCCGTGGAGCGCCGTGCATGTGGACGACGGGCAAACCCTCGACGAGCAGTCCCGCGCGCGCCTGCAAAGCGCTCAGCAACTGGCCGAGCGGCTGGGTGGCGAGGCGGTTTCATTGCGTGCCGGAGAGGTTGCCAGAACACTGGTGCAGCATGCCATCGAACGGCGTGCCAGCGTGGTGCTGGTCGGCCAGTCGCGTCGGCACTGGCGTCGCCGGGTTTTTGGCGGCGGCGTTGCCGCACGTTTGCTGCGTGAAGGGCACGGGTTGGAAATCTCGGTGCTCGACGACAGTGAAGAGCTACCCGATCAACCGCCCCGCGCACGCCCGGCTCGCGAAGTGGTGTGGTTCGATTACGGCCTGGCCTTTGTGGCCACGCTGCTTGCCAGTCTGGTCGCCTGGGGTGTGTCGGGCGTGCTGGCGCTGCCCAACATTTCCCTGATCTTTCTCGCAGCGGTGTTACTGGTTGCGGTGCGCAGCAGCATGGGACCGGCGCTGGCGTGTGCCGGGCTGTCATTTCTGTCCTATGACTTTCTGTTCATTCCGCCGAGCTTTTCCCTGAACATCCAGCGCGAAGAAGACGTGCTGGCGCAGTTGGCACGCCACCCTGGGCGGGTCATTACCCAGCAGCAGTTGCTCAAGGATATCTGGGGGCCTACCCACACCGATCACAGCCACTACCTGCGCATTGTGGTCGGGCATTTGCGTCAGAAACTGGCAGACGATCCGACCGCCCCGAGGTTCATCCTCACCGAGCCTGGAATAGGGTATCGTCTGCTGGCCGACCACTAGATGAAAAAAGCGACCATACCCCCGTGGCACGGCACTTTTACTGCATCGAACCGTCAAAGCCGCACACTCCATATTCACTCCTGAGGTAACACCCCCATGAAAGCCTTTATCTGTCTGCCATTGCTTGTCTTGGTTCTTGCAGGTTGCGCTGGCAAGACCGGGTATCGAGACAGCTGCGCCACCCAGATAGACGCTGCCTGGCACGAGCTTGATCTGGCCAAGGCCGAAGGCTTCGCCGGCACCGTCAGTTACTCCAAGGCCCTGTCGCTGCTGACCGGTGCCAAGACCCAGCAACAGTTCGAAGCATTTGAAGGCTGCACCGAAAAAGCCGAAAAAGCCCGCTTCTACATCCGCGAGTCCCGCGCTGGCCGTTGATAGCTGAGCCTGCACCGCGTTGTACATGCCATCGTGGACGCAGAGCGTCCAGAACGGCATGCCGGCGCGGAGCGTCGCACGATAATCAAAAGCTGCAAACGGCATGCTTACGCGGAGCGTCTTACGATAGTTCAAGTCGTGGGAGCGGACTTGTCCGCGAAAAGGGCCTTAAATTCGCAGGAGATATATCGCTCTCAACATCGCCTTCGCGGACTAGCGAACCGTCGCCCGTTCCGCACAGTGTTTGTCCAGATACCTCTCGCTCCGTATGCTCGCATCACATCGAATCCCTACCGACTCTAGCGAAACGGCCTACGCCCATCTTAAAGTGTTCGGACACTAGCATCGCTTGCAGTCCCACAGTCATTAAGCAGTTGCCGGAAGGGGCTTTCGATGGGTAGAAAACTCGATGCATGCCTGAGCGCCATCAATGAAGTGGTACTGGGCAAGGAAGTGCAGGTACGGCTGGCGATGACCTGCCTGATCGGCGGCGGGCATTTGCTGATCGAAGACTTGCCGGGGATGGGCAAGACCACGCTCAGCCATGCGCTGGCGAAAATTCTGGGCCTGAGTTATCAGCGCATTCAGTTCACGTCCGACCTGCTACCGGGTGACATCCTGGGGACGTCGGTATTTGATCGGGACAGCGGGCAATTCACCTTTCATCCCGGGCCGATCTTCGCCGAACTGGTGCTGGCCGACGAAATCAACCGCGCCACGCCCAAGAGCCAGAGCGCGTTGCTGGAAGCCATGGAAGAAGGGCAGGTCTCCATCGAGGGCGCGACACGTCTGTTGCCTGATCCATTCTTCGTGATTGCGACTCAGAACCCGTTCAGCTCCGGTGGCACCTTTGCCTTGCCCGAGTCTCAGCTGGACAGGTTCCTGATGCGCATCTCCATGGGCTATCCGGCGAGAGCGGCGGAGAAAGCGTTGCTGCTTGGCGAGTCACGTCGCGAACTTTTACCGCGCCTGCAGCCGATTCTGGACCACGCCATGCTTGGCCAGTTGCAGGCGCATGCACGGCAGTTGCGGGCCAGCGATGCACTGGTCGACTATGTGCTGCGCCTGGTCGAGGCAACCCGCAGCCAGCCGCAATTCGCCTATGGACTGTCGCCCAGGGCGAGCCTGGCGATTCTGGCCGCAGCGCGGGCCTGGGCGATGTTGCTGGGGCGTGATTACGTCATTCCCGAGGATGTGCAGGCGGTATTGCCGTCGGTGGTCGGCCATCGGCTGCGCGAGCGCAGCGACCCGACCGGGCATGGCGGCGGAGCGCTGGTGCAGTGGTTATTGCGCGAGGTGCCGGTGCTTTGATCGAGCCGCTCAAACCGTTTTGGCAACGCTGGCTGGCAAGACGAATTCCTCCGGCGTCACGCATCACGCTCGACCATCGGCGCATCTTCATCATGCCGACGCGCACCGGCATGACCTTTGCGGTCGTGATCGTGCTCATGCTGCTGGTGGCGATCAATTATCAAAACAGCCTGGCCTACGGGCTGACCTTTCTGTTGTTGTCGATTGGCGTGCTGGCCATTTTGCATACGTATCGCAACGTCAGCGGCCTGATTCTCAGTGCGGGTGTGGCGCGTTCAGTGTTTGTCGGCGAACCGGTACAATTGCGCCTGCGCCTGGAAAGTGCCAGCCAGGCCCACCACGCCTTGGGCGTGGGTTGGACTGCGACAGCTCTGCAATCCGGCGATGTACTGCCTCGCGGGCTGACCGATGTGGAACTGACCCTGCCTGCCGAAAAGCGCGGCTGGCTGCATGCGCCAAGGCTGCGGGTCGAGAGTGTGTTTCCGCTGGGCATTTTCCGCGCCTGGAGCTGGCTGGATCTGGAGCAGAGCGCCTTGATCTATCCGCGGCCACTGTCGGGTGCCATGCCGCTGCTAAAAGGCGTGCAGCCCCACGCCGAGGACGACGGTCAGGCCACTCAGGGTGCCGGTGTCGATGATTATCAGGGGCTGCGCAGCTACCAGCCGGGCGATAACCTCAGTCGCCTGCACTGGAAAGCCTATTCCCGAGGTCAGGGGTTGCTGGTCAAGGACTTCACTGACTTGAGCGGCCACGACCTGTGCCTGGACTTCATGGCGCTGGGCGGCGATATCGAGGAGCGCTTGTCGCGCCTGTGTTATTGGGTGCTGGAGCTGTCCCAGCGTCGTCAGCCGTTTGCCTTGCGCCTGCCAGGTTTTCTTTCCACGGTCGACAGCGGTGATGCGCACCGCGAAGCCTGCCTGCGCGCCTTGGCGCTTTATGGTCATCGATCATGAGTGACAAGAATAAAGCGCTCGCAGCCGCACCCATTCCGCGTGTCAGCCTTACCTGGTTGCTATTGGCGCAGGCATTGGTCGTGTTGCCGTTCGCGCTGCACGTGCCGGTATCGATCACGCTTCTGTGGCTGGGCTGCACATGCTGGCGGGTTCAGGTGTTCCGGATGCGCGCGCGGCTGCCCGGCACCTGGATCAAGTCAGGGTTGCTGGTGGGCACCGCCGGGGGCGTGTATCTGGCGCGTGGCAGTCTGGTCGGGCTGGACGCCGGTGCGGCTTTACTGGTTGCGGCATTCGTTCTGAAAATGCTGGAAATGAACAACCATCGCGACGCTCGGGTGCTGATCTTCCTCGGTTTCTTTTGCGTGGCGGTCGGCTATCTGTTTGAAGACAACCTGCTATGGGCGCTTTTCAGCCTGCTGCCGGTCGGCGCGCTGCTGGCCGCGTTGATCGGGCTGCAGCACGCGGATCTGGCTGGCAGATCAACCGATACGCTCAAGCTGGCGTTCAAGCTGATGGCGCAGGCTGTGCCGTTGATGCTTGTGCTGTTTCTGTTTTTTCCACGTCTGGACCCGCTTTGGTCGTTGCCGCAACCGAGCAACAAGGGCGTCACTGGGCTGTCCGACAACATGGCACCGGGCGACATGGCCGAGCTGAGCAAGTCGCCGGCACTGGTATTTCGGGCCAGTTTTGAAGGGCCGATACCGGCGCGTAATCAGTTGTACTGGCGCGGTCTGACCCTTGAGCAGTTCGATGGGCGGCGCTGGTCACAGTCGGCACGTGCCCAGACCGTGCAGATCCCGCAGTGGGAAAAGCGCGGCGATCCACTGGCTTACAGCATTGTCATGGAAGCCAGCGGTCGGCCCTGGTTGCCGAGCCTCGACGTGGCCGAGACCACGTTGCCGGACGTTCGGCAGATGAGCGACTTCCGCCTGCAACGCCGGCGTCCCGTTGAGCAATCGCTGTTATATGCCGTCAATTCCTGGCCGCTGAGTATTCGCGACCCGCAATCCAGCGAACAGGTCCAGCGCCAAAACCTGCAATTGCCCGCCAAGGGGAATGATCAGGCCCGGCAGTGGGCGGCTGAACTGCGCCGTCGCTACACTACGGCGGATGCGATGGTCGCCGCGATGCTGGGTTATTTCAGCGACCAGCCGTTTCACTACACCCTCAAGCCCGCACCGTTGGGCAATGACAGCATTGATGAGTTTCTGTTTGCGAGTCGTCAGGGTTTTTGCGCCCACTACGCCGGGGCAATGACTTTTGTGCTGCGCGCTGCGGGTATTCCGGCGCGGGTCGTGGCCGGGTATCAAGGCGGTGAACTGAACCCTGACGGGCACTACCTGACCGTGCGCCAGTTCGACGCGCATGCGTGGGTCGAATACTGGCAGCCGGGTATCGGCTGGCGCAGTGTCGACCCCACCGCAGCAGTTGCACCGCAGCGTATCGAACAGGGCTTGGAGCAAGCGCTGGCAGCAGACGAAGCCTTTCTGCAGGACTCGCCTTATTCAGCGTTACGCTATCGCAATGTGCCTTGGGTCAACGCCATACGCCTGAGCTGGGATAACCTCAACTATGGCTGGCAGCGCTGGGTGCTGGGCTATCAGGGACAACAGCAGTTACAAATTCTCGGCCGTTGGTTTTCAGGGTTTCAGGCACCGGTTTTCGTCATGGGGACCTTGCTTTCACTGGGCCTGATTGCATTATGGCTGTTTAAACCCTGGCAGCGCGAAAGCGACTCGCAACTGCGGGTGTTCAACGCATTTGAACGCTTGCTCGCCCGTCATGGTCTGCGTCGTATGCCGGGTGAAGGCGCTGACGCATTCTGCCGCAGAGCGGTGCTGTATTTTCCGCAGCATGCCGAGGCCATCGAAGCTTTCATCCGCGAATTTCAGGCGCAGCGCTATGCCGGGCGGCTTGCTTCGGCCAGCCGCTTGAGGCATGCATTAAGCACGTTGCGTCGTCGTCTGCCATGGAGGTTGTCAGCCGTCAGGGACAGGCATTCATGAATGAGTGTGTCGAAGGGGAATTGCATGTCTTCAATGGTGGATCATCTGGTGGCCGAGGTGCTGGCGCTGGATGTCAAATTGCTTGCGTGCCAGGCACGCAAGCAGTTTCGACGGACAGCGAAGCGCTGCATGATTTGCGTACCACCGTGCGTCGTCTGCGTAGCGTACTGCGGCCCCTGCGGGAAAACCCGGCTGCCGCAGAACTGGAAGAGGCCGCAAAAGCGGTAGGGCAACTGACCACGCCTTTGCGTGACATGCAGGTGCTCGCCGCGTTTCTCGAAGAGCAGGGCCTCAACGAGGCCGCTTTCAAGCGCAACCAGTACTTGGGAAATGCCTGCCCCAGGGTTGCGACGTCGCCTGAACTGAGCCGTTTGCTCAAGCTGATAGATCTATTCCCGGAGTTACTGCGTTTGCAACAGCGTCAGGGAATGTTGCGCGGCCTGCGCAAGACCATCGAAAAGCGTATGGACAAACAGTGGAGCAAGCTACGTGTGGCCATCGCCGAGCCTGGGCATGATCGGCATGATCTGCGCCTGCTGATCAAACGCGTGCGTTACGCCGCCGAAGCGTACCCGGAACTCAGCCACCAGCCGAAAAACATGCAGGCCCGGCTCAAGGCCGCACAAGGCGAGTTGGGCGACTGGCATGATCATTTGCAATGGCTGGCGCAGGCTGCCGAGCAGCCGGATCTGGCGCCGTGCATTGCGGGTTGGCAAATCGGCATCGTGCGTGCCGAGCGCAAGGCCGAGGCGTCGCTCAAGCGGCTGGCCAAGGCCTGTTTCTAAGGCAGTGGCTTTTTTATGGAATAGGTCATTCAGGCCGCAATAATGGCCAATATGCGGCATTTCGTTGGCTAGGAGGATGGTTATTATCCATCCACTTGTGTGTCGACTTGCTGGAGTAAGCATGACCTTTTCCGAACTGATCGATGCAGTGCGTCGCGACCCGCGTGCTGTTGCGATCCCTGCCGAATGGTCCCAGGGGCGCGCCTGCTTTGGCGGGTTGATGGCGGCGTTGACCTACGAAGCGATGCGTGCCGAGGTGCCGGAAGGGCGCCCGGTTCGCTCGCTGGCGATTACCTTTGTCGGGCTTGCCGAGCCTGGCGTGCCGATTGCCTTTGACGTTGAAATTCTGCGTCACGGCAAGGCTGTCAGTCAGGTGTCGGGGCGCGCCATGCAGAACGGTCAGGTGATGACCCTGATACAAGGCAGCTTCGGCGCACCTCGTGAGTCGATGATTGCGGTTGCAGCAGAGGCCGCGCCAGTGCTCAAACCGGTAGAACAATGCCCGGAGCTGCCTTTTGCCAAGGGCGTGATGCCCGACTACTTGCGTTTCATGGACATTCGTTGGGCGCTGGGCGGCATGCCATTCAGCAATACCCCGTCACCGGCAATTGGTGGTCATGTGCGTTTTCGTGATGAGGCGCATGCCAGCCCCATGAGCGAGGCCCATATTCTGGCGCTGGTCAACACCTGGCCGCCTGCGGTATTGCCGCACCTCAACAAGCCCGCACCGGGCAGTTCGCTGACCTGGACCATCGAATTCGTCCAGCCACAGCCATTGCTCGATACGCTGCAATGGTGCAGTTATCGCGCAGTCATCGAACACGCCCGGGATGGCTATGGTCACACCGCCGCAGCGTTGTGGAGCCCCGACGGCGAACTGATCGCAATCAGCCGCCAGACGGTGACGGTATTTGGCTGACTGACAAGGCAGGTCAATATTTCCGGGCGGAGCGGGCGGCGTCCTTGCGCTGAAAACCCAGCGCAGCCAGCAGGCCGATCACGCCGATGGCAATCGATGGCAGGCTCTCGGAGAACAGGCCGTTGAGTATCAGCAGGGCCGCCAGAATGAACAATGGTACGGCAATCAGGTACATGGCCAGGCTGGCCGAGTGCTCCTGATTGTCGTTGTTGTTACGCCATTGATTGAGCTGCAGATCGGAAAGTGGCTTGTTCATGCTGCGGTCCTCTTAAAGATAGCGCTTGTTCAGGACGGTGCGTAAAGCGCCGTTCAATGCCTGAAGCATAGGCCCGCTTGCTGATCGCTGACGACTCAAGCCTGTCTATCGCCGCGATAGCCTGTTACAACTTGAGCTGGCCGATTGCAGCATTCAACTCGCCCGCCAGCGTGGCGAGTTCGTCACTGGTGCTGGCCGAGTCCACGGTCTGCACCACCGTGCGTTCGGTGACATCGCGGATACTCACCACCGCACGGTTCATTTCCTCGGCCACCTGACTTTGCTGCTGCGCGGCGACGGCAATCTGCGTATTGCTTTCGCGCATCTGTGCCACGGCACCGGCAATGGCCGCCAGCGCTTCGCCCGCTTCCTTGGCCTGCTGCACGCATTCATCGGCCTTGAATGAGCTCTCCTGCATGAAATCCACCGCATCGCGGGTGCCGCTTTGCAGGGTCGAAACCATTGTGGTGATTTCATCGGTCGAGGTCTGCACCCGTTTGGCCAGATTGCGCACTTCGTCGGCTACCACGGCGAAGCCGCGGCCCATTTCCCCGGCGCGTGCGGCTTCGATGGCGGCATTCAGGGCCAGCAGGTTGGTCTGTTCGGCAATGCTGTGGATCACGTTGACCACGCCGTTGATCTTCTGGCTGTCCTGGGCCATGCGCTGGATCATTTCGGCGGTCTGTTGCACGCCGCTGGAGAGCCCGGCGATGGATACTTGCACGCGGTCGACCACGACCTTGCCGCTGCCCGCCAACGCGTCGGCGGTCTGCGACTGGTCGCGTGTGGCCGTGGCGTGCTGGGCAATGTGATGGACCGTGGCGGTCATCTCGTTGATTGCCGTGGCCACCTGATCGGTTTCGCTTTGCTGGCCGAGCATGCCCTGGCGTACATCCTTCATGCCCGCAGCCAGATGCGCTGCACCCTGATCGAGGCGGCCAGCGGTTTGCGAAACCGTATTGACCACTCGCTGATACCCGGCCTGCATGGCATTGAACGCCTTAGCCATCTGCCCAACCTCATCGTCACTGCGGTTAGGCACGCGGGCCGCCAGATCGCCGCTTTTTTCGACGTGCAGCATCACATCCTTGAGCGCGTTGAGCTGGCTGAGCAGAAAACGGATCAGCAGTTGCGAGGCGCAGAGCATCAACAGCATCAGCACGAAAACCGCGGCTGCGTAATGGCTGAAGCGATCTTGAAATACCTGCAGGAAGGTCGGAGCAAAGGCCAGCACCGCGACCTGCTGGCCGGTGCTGCGGGTGAAGATCTGCGCGCCGCTCAGCAGTCTGTCGTTGGCTGGTTTATTGAGCGCAACCCAGTCGCGGGCGTCAGCCAGTTCCGGCAGCGCGAGGGTATTGAAGGTCGGTGTCTGACCTTTGTTGTAAGTCAGCAACGTATCACTGGCGGGCAGCACTGCGTCGGCAGGCCACGCGGCCAGCAAGCGGGCCTGAGCTTGCGCTGCCTGACGTGACGTATCTACTCGTGCCTGCTGTTCTGCTTGCATGGCGTAAAGCACCAGCAACAGGGTTGTGACGAAGGCGACCGCATTCACGGCCCAGAATTTATATTTCAGTGACAGGTTGCCAAGCCATGAGCCCATGAGCGGTCTTCTTTGATGGTCGTGTGAGGTAGCAGCAAGATGCTATCACGATGCCTCAGCCATCAAAGAGACCCTTGATGCGGGTCAAGAAAGCTGCAGATTTTCGCCGGTTATCTGTTCCAGGGAGGGTAAATCGAAAAACTCCCGCGCGCAGGCCGTGCTGTGACGGGCGAGATCTTCCTGGCTTTCGCCGCGATGCAAAGCCACTTCGCGCAAGACTTCCGGCAGGTAAGCGGGTTCGTTGCGGTCATTTTTCGGCTTCGGGCGCAGGCTGCGTGGCAGAAGATAAGGCGCATCGCTTTCCAGCATCAGCCGGCCGCGAGGAATATTGCCCACCAGCGGGTGCAGATGCGTGCCGCGTCGCTCATCGCAGATCCAGCCGGTGATACCGATGTGCAGGTCGAGGTCCAGATAACTGAACAGGGCGGCGCGTTCGCCAGTAAAGCAGTGCACCACCGCAGCCGGCAGACGGTCGCGGTAGTCACGCAGAATCTCCAGTAGGCGCTGGTTGGCGTCACGTTCATGCAGAAACACCGGCAATTGCAGTTCCACCGCCATGGCCAGGTGCGCTTCAAGAACCTTTTCCTGCTGCGGACGAGGCGAGAAGTTGCGATTGAAATCCAGGCCGCATTCACCCACGGCGCGAACGCGATTTTCCTTGAGCAGCGCATGCAACTGTTTCTCGGTGTCACCGGTCCAATCGCTCGCCGAGTGCGGGTGGATGCCTGCCGTGCAGAACAGGCGTTGCGCGCTTTCATCCAGCTCGTGACACAGCTGCAAGGCGTGTTCGCTGCCCTCGACGCTGGTGCCGGTCACCACCAGTTGCTCGACGCCTGCGGCATAGGCGCGATCGAGTACCGCCTGTCGTTGCGAGGCGAAGCTTGCGTTGGTCAGATTGACGCCGATGTCGATGAGTTGCATGGTGCTACCTCCAGCTGAAGGCTGTCGAGCATGCCAGAGCTCCGGCCACAATAAGAAAACGCTGGGTATTCAAGCGATTGAGCCGGATGGTTCAACGATTTCCTTCGCTGTTCGATGCTGCTGCGTGACCTCAAGATTTCCTTTTTCCTGTTTTTTTTTCCGGCGTTGCCCTGGGGAAGTGAATGATCCGATCCGCGCTTGTGTCTTTTATGTGTCTGTTGGCGCTGCTGCCGCTGCAGGTTTCTGCTCGTCAGACTGGCCCGCAGGCCGTGCAGCACAACGCGCAGGTGCGCGATCTGCCTGCCATTCGCAGCAGCAAGGTGCTGCGCGTGCTGGTCAATCAAAGCCGCAACAGCTCCGGTGACGTCAAGGGTCAGGAAATCGGCATCGAATATCATCGCCTGCAAGCCTTCGAACAGTACCTCAACAGCCATTCGCGCGGCGCTCAGAAGGTCACACTTAAAGTCATACCCAAGGCCAAGAACCAGTTACTGACAGCGTTGCAGCGCGGCGAAGGCGATATGATCGCGCCTGGCGAACTGCTTGATGTCAGCGAAGCCAAAGGTGTTCAGGCCAGTGCGCCGATCATTCATGATGTGCCTCTGGTGCTGGTCGGCGCGCGTGGCCAGCGCAACGTACGGCGTGTGGAGCAACTGTCGGGACATACACTGAGCCTGCCCACCGGCAGCGCGGCCGACGAGGCCCTGCATCAGGTCAACCGGCAACTGGAGCTGCGCAAGCTGCCGCTGGCCAAGATCGAATGGGTCGACCCTAGCCTGGCAGTCGAAGATGTGCTGGAAATGGTCCAGGCCGGTATTTACCCGATGACACTGGTCGAGCAGCCTATTGCCGAGCGTTGGGCGAAGATCATGCCCAAGCTGCGTATCGAGCGCGGCCTGACCCTACAGACCCACGGCGACATCAGCTGGTTTGTACGCGACAACGCAACCCAGCTGCGGGCCAGTATCGATGATTTCCTCAAAGGCTATAAACCTTCGGCTCAGCAGGATCAGGTGCTCGCCAAGGCTTACAAAAACACCTACAAGGTCAACAACCCGCTGGTACGCAACAACCTGCAACGTCTTGAGCAACTGCGTCCGATGCTGCAACGCCACGCCGATGCGCAGGGTATGGACTGGCTGGACCTCGCTGCCCTGGCGTTCAAGGAGTCGAAGCTCGACCCGGCGGCCAAGGGCAGTGGCGGCGCGACAGGGCTGTTGCAGATCACTCCGTCGGCGGCAAAAAGCGTCGGAGTACCGAGCATTCAGAGCGCCGACGACAACGTCCGTGCAGGTTCGCGTTACATGGCGCTGATCCAGCGCAAGTATTTCTCCAGCAGCCGAGTCAACGAGCGCGAGCGTATGGCGTTTGTGATGGCCGCCTACAACCTGGGGCCGGAGCGTGTGCAAGGCATGCGAGAGGAAGCGCGGCGGCGGGGGCTCAATCCAGATCAGTGGTTTTTCCAGACCGAGCGCGTGGCAATGGAGCAGGGCGGTGCCAACGTCGTCGCGTTCGTCAACAGCGTGAACAAGTATTACCTGGCATTTGATCGCGAGCGAGACTCGCTGGAAAAGAGTGGGCCGAAAACCGCCGTAAAACGCTAATCATCGATTTATTGGATTGTTACGTGCTGTTATTTGCGGTTTTCACATAAGTAAATTTGATTATGATGGCGCCACTTTCACTTAATCAATCCCGGAATTACCCACATGAACACAATGATCAAATCGGTTCTCAGCACTCGCGCCGGTTACGGCCTTACCCTGTTGCGCGTTATTGTCGGTATTGCCTTTATCGCTCACGGTAGTCAGAAGCTGTTCGGGGCCTTCGGCGGTTATGGCCTGGAAGGCACTGCGCAGTACATGGAAAGCCTGGGCCTGACACCGGGTTATCTGATGGCGCTGATGTCTGGCAGCGCCGAGTTCTTTGGCGGTCTGGGCCTGCTGTTGGGGCTGCTGGCTCGTCCGGCTGCGGTAGTGGTGATCCTGTTGTTGCTGGTAGCGATCTTTACCGTGCATATCCATAACGGTTTCTTCATGGCCAATAACGGTTATGAGTATGCGCTGGCGTTGCTCGGCGGCGCTCTGGCAGTGCTTATCGAAGGTGCAGGCAAGTTGTCGCTGGACCGCGTCATCTCCCGATAACCGGCTATGCTTGTTCTACAAGGCCCGCTTCTGGCGGGCCTTGTGCGTTTGCAGGCTCGCGTCACGGATGACAATTGACAATGAATGGGGCGTTTCTCTAGGATGCGTGCTCAAGCGCCGATTTAACAACTACTTGCGGGGCGCCTGGCAAGGCTCAGGTCTTGTCGAAATACCGCTAAAACGTTGGTTCGGTGTTGCCTCTCACCGCTGCCCAGCGGATCTTGCGAGGCAGAGATATAACCATGAACAACCTGCGCCCCCTCATTCGTCTTTCCCCGATCAGCACGGTCTCCTCACGCAAGAACCCGAAAATCCTTCTGAGCGGCTCTCATCAGCCTACGCTGTTGCGCTATCTCGATGGCTGGCCTCGTCGGGGCGCTGGTAACTGTGCGTTTCTAATTCAGTTTGTCGATAGAACTCGTCGTTGAGCCACTTTGGCAACGATGAGTTCGACCTGGCGGTGGTGCAATCGCCGCAGGCTGACGACGTCGAGCAGCTCATTTGTGACCTGACGCGTATAGCCCGTCAGGGCCTGATTACGCTGGGTTGAAACGGCGGACCTATCCAATTGGCATAGAAGGCATATTGCTGGCCCCCGGCTGGTGAACTGACAGGCAAAATCGCCGCCTTATCAAAGGATTAGGTGGTTTTCGCATGCGTTTGGTCTATTGTGCTCTGGCGTGCCTGACGCTTTCCGGGCTGGCTTTTTCCGTTCAGGCCAGAAACGCGACGGAGAACGAGCGTTATCTTTGTCGCTGGGGCTCGACCATTGCCGGTGGTGCGCAGGCTTCCAAGCTGTCAGGCGTTACCCGTTACGGGGCGCGGCAAAAGCTGCAGGCGCGCAAGTTCGCCAAACAGTGGATGCGACCCATGGCATTGCGTATCACCGAGCAGACCTACGACAGCGAGTCGCGTTTGAAGCCTGATGCTGTCAGCAAGGTGTATTACGACGGCTGCATCCAGCATGAGGTGGCGCGTCGCTGACTTTTTATGCCTGTCGAACTGATTTTTGCAGGGCTGGAGAAACGTCTTGAGTACAAAGATCATCACCAGGGGCGGGCATGAAGCCCTGAAGAAAGAACTCGATTACCTGTGGCGAGAGCACCGGCCTGACATTACTCAAAAGGTCGCCTGGGCAGCGTCGTTGGGTGATCGCAGCGAGAACGCGGATTACCAGTACAACAAGAAACTGCTGCGCGAGATCGACCGGCGCGTGCGCTACCTGCGCAAGCGCCTTGAAGACATGCGTGTCGTCCAGTATTCGCCGGAGCAGGAAGGGCGAGTGTTCTTCGGTGCCTGGGTCGAGATCGAGAACGAAGCGGGCGACCTCAAGAAATTTCGCATTGTCGGGTATGACGAGATCTACGGGCGCAACGATTACATTTCCATCGACTCGCCCATGGCACGCGCCTTGTTGAAGAAGGAAGAGGGCGATGAGGTGCTGGTCAACACGCCGGAAGGCGAGAAGCTGTGGTTCGTGAATTCGATTGATTACGAGAAGTGAGGCCGGACGCACAGCGTCGTGGTCCGGCCAGTCGCCCTCAACGAGACTGTCAGAAATTTTGTGTTCGGGCATAACATGTAGCTAGAGGTGCATGTATGCCGACCAAA
>NZ_LKBW01000277.1 GCF_002699855.1 Pseudomonas amygdali
CAGGATGCAGGCCGCCAAGGCAGCGTAAGTGGATAATTGTCCAACCTTCGGGGGGCATACCAGAGCGTGCGGAACGATAATCCCAACTACCGTGCGATGCTCCGCTTAGGCATGTCTTGATCATCGTGCGACGCTCCGCGTCGCATGCCGTTCTGGACGCTCTGCGTCCGATCTTGAATGTGACGGTGCGGCGTAGATCTGTGACGCAGAGCGTCACGCACGGCATTCCCTCGCTGGAGCGTGCGGAACGATAATCTTAGCTACCGTGCGACGCACCGTTTTCGCCCACGCAAACGCCGTCGACGCTATCCGTCCCCACCGTTCGATAATATTTTGAACCCCTGAAGCTTAGGCATGATCTAGTCCATGCAAGGCCAACGGGAGATCGCCATGTATCGCTTTTTCGAGCAATTGAGTTCACGCATTACCGCCCCATTTGTCGGCGAATCCAAACGTAACAGCAAGGTCTGGCAGTGCACATGCGGCCAGTCGGTGTTTTTCCCCAATTCCCAATGCCTGGCCTGTTCGGCTGCGCTGGGTTACCTGCCAGAGCAGGGGCGCGTGGCTACGCTTGAAGCAGGCCCTGAGCCTACCTGGCGCCTGAGCGACGAGCCGGGTGCTGGTCTGTATCGGCGTTGCGCCAACCTCGATACCCCGGCAGCCTGTAACTGGCTGTTTCCGGAGCACAATGCCGGTGAGTTTTGCGTTGCGTGCAGCCTCAATCGCACCATTCCCGACCTGTCCATCGCCGAAAACGGTGAGCGCTGGCGCAAGGTCGAGACCGCCAAGCGTCGTCTGGTTGCGCAGCTGATTTCCCTGGGGCTGCAGGTCATCCCCAAGAGCGTCGATGAAGAAGCCGGCCTGGCCTTTGACTTTGTCGGTGTCGATCTGGAAGGCAAGCTGCCGACCACTGGCCACGCCAATGGCCTGATTACCCTTAACATCGAGGAAGCCGACGACGCTCACCGCGAAGCGATGCGCGTGCAGATGCACGAACCCTACCGCACCTTGCTCGGCCATTTCCGCCATGAAGTTGGCCATTATTACTGGGATCGACTGATCGCCAATACCCACTGGCAGGACGGTTGCCGCAATCTGTTCGGCGACGAGCGCGCCAGCTACGCCGATGCGCTTGATCACCATTATAAAAACGGCGCGCCCGACAACTGGCAGGAAAGCTTTGTCAGTGCTTACGCCACCATGCACCCGTGGGAAGACTGGGCCGAAACCTGGGCTCACTACCTGCACATGATGGACGCGGTCGACACTGCCTTGGGTTTTGGCATGAGCGCGCGCGACATGGAGCTGGACTACCAGCCATTCCCGCTGGAAGTGCTCTACGATCCACAGCACCCAGGCGGCCCGGCGTTCCTGTCGTTCGTCAACGCCTGGATCGAACTGGCCAGCATGCTCAACGAGCTGTCACGCAGTATGGGTCAGCCGGACTTCTATCCGTTCGTGCTGCCTCCTGCGGTAATCGCCAAGCTGCATTTCATCCACTTGGTGATTCAGGATGCGGGCGGCAAGGCCGACGAGGTGTTGCAGGCTCAGTAACCCAGACAGCGCCTGACATCGCTGGATGTCAGGCGCGTGTTCAAACGCCGTATCAAAGCTTCAGCACCAGCCTGCGCTCAAAACCGATCCTTCCGCGGTAAGCCTCTCCGGTGTCCACCCAGCCCTGACCTGAATAAAGCCCGATAGCAGCGCTATTATCTGCATCTACCGAGAGCATCAAATGCTTGATGTCTGGCCACTTCAGGCTTAGCGCCGCAGGCAACGCCTGCAAGCACGCTTTGCCTAGCCCCTTGCCCTGTTCGCGATGATCTATTTGCAACGCATGCAGCGTCGCAGCCAGCTCCTCCTGAGCCCAGTGCGGCAGACAGTCGCCACGCTTAAGCAGGAAAAAACCCACCGGCTTGTCGTCGCCCAGCAGCACAACGCCGCAAACATTCGGGCTGGGGTTGACCAGCAGAGTATTGAGCGCGGTGTAAATATCACCGGAGAACTGTGTCTGCTCCTGCGTCACCTCGAGGTATCCGAGCTGTTGGCGTTGAGAGGCGCTGAGGTCGTGGTAGTCGACCAATCGAGTCTGCATGAGCGACCTGCTGGTTGATTATGGTTGAGGCGGGCAGGGGACAGATCGAACGGGGCCGTTTCGAGGATTTGTAACGCTGATGACCGGCACGTATTTGCCTTTCAGCCCCTGCACACAAGTGCTTGAGCCCCCTCGAAATTTTTATCCGAACCAACGGTTGTAAACTCACGCCAGACCGGTACAATGGCGCGGCTCGCCAACTGGTGAGTGTCGTTATGGTGACCCCATCGGTCCCCCCGCAACGATTACCCGTGAACCTGGTCAGATCCGGAAGGAAGCAGCCACAGCGGGAACATTGTGTGCCGGGGTGTGGCTGGTGGGGGCACCACCTATCTCAAGCTCAAGGTCCTTTTCTGAAAGGGGCTTACCCGTAAAAATGCAAAGCCTATTCCTGTTTCGACTGCGCCATGCGCTGGCGAGAACTTCGTGCGTCTGTAAAAACAGTTTGCCCGGCACGGAGATAACCGCCGGATGTCTCCAATCCGGCGGTTAATCCTGCGTGGCCTGCCTTATTGCCATCGTGCCAGGAAGATGGAGCGACCACTCTGATGGGGCGAGCGGTGTATCAGTTTGGGAATGCTGTCTTCGCAAATACCTTTGCCCGCAAAGAAATAGAAGCGGTCTTGCTTGGCTTCTCTGGTTCTCTGCTCGACAGCCCTGGCATCCAGAGGCGTCATTTTCCCAAAATGCCCCGCTTCAAATATTCCTTCTGATTCTGCGCGCTTCACGTATTCGGTGCCGCGCCCCTCGATAGTGGCGATGCAGATGACCTTTTTCGGCTCCTTATCCTGATGCCATTTGTCTGCGCCCTGATTTTTGGCCCTTCGCAGTTGGAACTCATGAGGCCCCAATTGTTGTTGCTTCCCGGTGAGAGTGGTTGCAATTTCCTTCGCTACGGCTGTTGTTGATCGTTCGTAGTCGGTTGCTTTCAAATCAATAACCTATCCAACGGGCTCCTGTCTCCAGGCGGGGTTACTGAGACTGCTTTGCTCATGCAAAAAACGTCTTGTAGGTTCTGCTATGGGAACGGTGAAATAACCTTTCTCCATGAGTTTTGCCGTCTTTTCCTGAATCTGTTCCGGCTTCAGCTTCAACTCATCAAAAGGCTGGGGCTGGGTGTAGTAAGCCGATGTGCCAACTCCGCCGCGAATGCCGTAGGTCACGGATATTTTCCTCTGGTTGAATGTGGTGTTAACCACGAATTGGCCTTTTGGGCCGCTTGAACGCTTGGTGCTTGGTAGCCCGTCGCTCGGGCCGTGATTGGCAACTCATTGAGGAGAGGTTCCATGCTGTCCGATCAGTTTCGACGAACAGTGAAAACTCGGTGTGCGTTCAGGTGATCGATCAATAGCCAATTCAACTGAACCCTCACTCCTACACACCCCCTAACCCCTTACGCGTCGCTTGAAACCGTTTTACGGCAAGGGGCAATTCAGGTCGCTGCGGGTGTCACGGGCTTTTCGGTCAGGCGTCTCGTAGCAGTGGAGCCGGGGGCCGGATGGAACAGGACATCATCAGATTTTTCACAGACTCGCAATTTCTGGGCATTTCGCTCGCCAATTGGATACTCGCTGTGTTCGCCTCGACCATGAGTTTTATTCTGGTCAGGGGGGTTATCGGTTTTGTGCTCCGAAAGATGCGCTCGCGGCCTGATTCGCCCAGCACGCATATGCGCTACATCGTGGTGCAGGTGCTGTCGGGCACCAGCAATACACTGTTACTGCTGGCTTCGATTCTGATCGGGGTGGGCATGCTCGATCTGCCGGAGCGCTGGCTTGGGCGGGTCAGCAGTCTGTGGTTCGTGGTTGCTGCATTGCAGGTCGGGTTGTGGGCGAACCGGGCAATTGCGCTCGCGCTGCAGCGCTACTTTGTACGTCACAACGCTGGCAGCACCTATCAGGGCAGTGCGCTGGCAACTTTGAGCCTGTGGGGCGCGAAGGTGTTGCTGTGGGCCACGGTGGTCATGGCGATGTTGTCGAACGTCGGGGTCAACATCACCGCGTTTGTCGCCAGCCTCGGGGTGGGCGGTATTGCGGTCGCGCTGGCGGTGCAGAACATTCTGGGTGATGTGTTTGCCTCACTTTCCATCGCAGTGGACAAGCCTTTTGAAGTGGGCGATTTCATTGTGGTTGGCGCGCTGTCCGGTACGGTCGAACATGTGGGTCTGAAGACCACACGCATCCGTAGCCTGGGCGGCGAGCAGATCGTGATGGCCAACGCCGACATGATCAACAACACCATTCAGAACTACAAACGCTTGCAGGAACGGCGCATTGTCTTCGAATTCAGGCTCACGTATGACTGCTCTGTCGATCAGATACGGGAAGTGCCAAAGAAAGTAGAAACGATCATCAACGCGCAGAAACTCGCCCGTTTCGACCGCTCGCATTTCCGTGGTTTTGGCGAAACGTCACTGGAGTTCGAGACCGTCTTTATCGTTCTCGACCCCAGCTACAACGTTTATATGGATGAGCAGCAGGCGATCAATCTGGACATCATGGAAGCCTTCGCCGAACTGGATGTGCGTTTCGCATTTCCGTCCCGCACGGTGTATGTGGCGTCCCTGCCACCGGTCAAGACGTCGCGTCCGACTGCACTGGAGGCAGCCGACGCGAGTACCTGAGCGATACAGCGACGGAATCAGGCAGGAAAGTGCAATGCGTTGGTCAGGTCGCCCATGGGAGCCTGGCCGCGCGCGATCATGGCGTCGTCGCGGCGCTTCAGCCCGTCGAGCTTTTCCAGGCCGTGAACACGGGTAATCAGGCGCAAAATCGAGGCCGTGTCGTAGACCGTGTGGTCCACCTTGCCTTTGCGGGCGAAGGGTGAAATGACCAGCGTCGGAATACGCGTGCCGGGGCCGAAGCGGTCGCCTTTGGGCGGTGCGACGTGGTCCCACCAGCCGCCGTTTTCGTCCACAGTCACGACGATCACCATGTTGTCCCATTGCGGGCTCTTGCGCAGCACCTTGATCACCCGGTCTATGTGCCGGTCACCCGCAGCCACGTCGGCATAACCGGCGTGCATGTTCAGGTTGCCCTGGGGCTTGTAGAAGGTTACCGCGGGCAACTTGCCGGCTTCGGCATCGGCGAGGAAGCGGTTGGTGCTCGACTCGTCACCCAGGCCGCCGTCACGCAAACGTTTTTTGCGTTCTTCATGGTTTTGCGGACCCTGTTGCTTGAAGTAGTTGAACGGCTGGTGATGGTATTGAAAGTTAGGGATTTTCGGGATTCCCGTGGAGTCCTTGAACTCGTCCAGCGTCACTTGCCAGGCCCCAGCGTACCAGGCCCAGTCGACATTTCTTTTCGACAGTTTGTCGCCGATGTGTTCGTGGCTTTGCGGAACCAGCACGTTGGGCAGATCCGGTTTCGAGTAATCAGGGTTCTGCGGGTCGCGCAGCCAGGTTGGCCAGTAGGGCGGGGCCATGGTGTTGACGGCGTAGTTGTCCGGGGTAATGGCGCTGGGGCCAAACTGCGGTGGCCCCTCCATTGCGCTGGCAGGCGACTTGTCCAGTGGCTTGAGGCGCGGGTCTTGCGGGTTGAAGCTCTGCAGGGTTGCGATCTGGGATTTGGCCGGAGACTCGGCAGCGTTGGGGTAAATCGGCGCGGTGGCTGAAATCAGGTACTGGTGGTTGAGGAACGAGCCGCCGAATGCACCCTGAAAGAAGTTGTCGCAAAGCACGAATTCCGAGGCAACGTCCCACAGGCGCAGCGAGTACTGAGTCTGTGCGTAGTTGCCCATGGTCAGCCCGCCAGCGTCGGCCCAGGCGACGAATCGATCATTGCGACCGTCGTTGATCTGCATCTGATTCTGATAGAAAACGTGCCACAGGTCGCGAGTGACCAGACTCAGCGGCAGATCTTCGCCGTTTGGCCCCTTGAGCGGGAAGGGAGCGTTGGGCAGGTCTTTCTGAAACTGCTCGCCTGCCGGGTAGGTCACGCCGTCAACGGTTTGCGGCCCGACCTGCAACACACCACCCCAGGCGGGCGGCAGTTTGGACAATAGCGTGCCGTCGCGGTCGCGCTGTTCATAGTCGGAAGGTCTGAGCGAGGAGAGTGGCTTCTGGACCCCGGGAAAATCGCCGAACAGGTTATTGAAGCTGCGGTTCTCGGCGTAGATCACCACAATGGTCTTCACGTTTTCGCGCAAGGCCCGGTCCAGCGCCGGCCCGGCAAGATGATGATGCTTGTCGTTGTCGGCGGGCGGTTTCTCGTGGGCCGAAACGTAGCTGCTCAGCGTGACGCCTGCGCCCAAGGCAGCCATCCCGCCCAGAAAACGACGGCGGCTGGGGTTGTTGTTGGTGTCTTCGTCGTCTGGTCTGTCGCTCATCGCCAAATACTCGCGCTGGTTAATGTATTACCAAAGATTTCAGGCGAGCGTAACGACGGAATATGACGCTATTGCTACACCGCAGATGAAGGGTTACGGGGGCGCGGTGTAGTGATCGATGATTTGCTGAATCTCGCCCGACAGGCGCATTTGCACCAGTGTGCGCAGGATTTTACCTGTCGGCAGCTCGGGGGTGTTGCGTATCAGGCAGGCCGCAGGCTGCTCTGCGACCAGCGATATGGGCTTCAGCCTTCTGCCGACAGGCAGGTTTCGATTGGTCCATTCAAGGATCAACTGGTTGGTCACGGCGTAGTTGTAGCGTCCAGCCATCAGCTTGCCGAGCGTCTGGTTCTGTGTGCGCGCGTCTTCACGTATCAGTTGATGATTATCGAAAAGATGCTGCAGGGCAGGGTAGTTGTAGCCAAGTACCGTGCCGACGGTTTCATTGTCGAACTGCTCCGGGTAAGGACCCGCAGCTGTTTCGGCTGAAGCGACCAGCCAGTCGCGTTGATAGAGAATCGGCAGGCTCCAGAGGTAATCCCCGGACAGATCGGGATACCACGCCTGTGAGCTGTAGCAATGCATGTCTACTTCGCCACGCTCAAGCGCCGACTGGATGCGCAGGCGCGGCATCACGTGGTACCTGGCTTCAAGGCCGACATGGTGCGCAACGCTTTGCATGATGTCGAACAGAATGCCGGATTCGGGCCGAAAGTCGGTGATATGCATCATCGGCATGGTCCACCCTTCGTTGACCGCGAACTCCAGAGTGCCTTTGGCCGCGCTCACCGTCTGCATCGACAGCAACAGCATGCACGCCACGGCTGCACGAGGCAGCCGTGGCTCTGCAAACGTCCGTTTAAAGCGCGTCATTGGATTCATTTGCTCAGCTTAGCCACAATAGAGGCGGACACCAGATGCAATTTTGCCCCTGCTCGGCTAGCATTGGCGGTCTTCCGCTTACCAGTTGCGACGGTTTTAAATGAGTTATCAGGTTCTTGCACGTAAATGGCGTCCGCGCTCGTTCCGCGAAATGGTCGGCCAGGCTCATGTGTTGAAGGCCCTGATCAACGCGCTGGACAGCCAGCGCCTGCACCATGCCTATTTGTTCACCGGCACGCGAGGCGTCGGCAAGACCACTATCGCGCGGATCATCGCCAAGTGCCTGAACTGCGAGACCGGCATCACCTCCACGCCCTGTGGCACTTGCTCGGTGTGCAAAGAGATCGATGAAGGTCGTTTCGTCGACCTGATCGAGATCGACGCCGCCAGCCGCACCAAGGTCGAAGACACGCGCGAACTGCTGGATAACGTGCAGTACGCGCCAAGTCGCGGTCGCTTCAAGGTCTACCTGATCGACGAAGTGCACATGCTCTCCAGTCACTCGTTCAACGCCTTGCTCAAGACGCTTGAAGAGCCGCCGCCCTACGTCAAGTTCATCCTCGCTACCACCGATCCGCAGAAGCTGCCTGCGACCATTCTGTCGCGCTGCCTGCAGTTCTCGCTGAAAAACATGACGCCAGAACGTGTGGTCGAGCACCTGACCCACGTGCTGGGCGTCGAGAATGTGCCGTTCGAAGACGACGCGCTGTGGCTGCTCGGGCGCGCTGCCGACGGTTCGATGCGTGACGCGATGAGCCTGACCGATCAGGCCATTGCCTTTGGTGAAGGCAAGGTCATGGCTGCCGATGTGCGCGCCATGCTCGGCACACTGGATCATGGTCAGGTGTTCGATATGCTGACTGCGTTGCTGGAAGGCGACGCTCGCGGTGTGCTGGAGGCGGTACGCCACCTGGCCGAGCAGGGGCCTGACTGGAATGGTGTGCTCTCGGAAATTCTCAATGTTCTGCACCGCGTGGCGATTGCCCAAGCGTTGCCCGAAGGCGTCGACAACGGGCACGGCGACCGCGACCGGGTGTTGGCGCTGGCCCAGGCATTGCCTGCCGAAGACGTGCAGTTTTATTACCAGATGGGTCTGATTGGTCGTCGTGACTTGCCGCTGGCCCCGGATCCGCGTGGCGGTTTCGAGATGGTCCTGCTGCGCATGCTGGCGTTCCGCCCGGCCGATAACGACGATGCGCCGAGGCAACCGCTAAAGCCGGTGGGGATCAGCCAGGCCACGGTTGATTCCCGAAAAGCAGTGGCCGATGCGACACCTGTTGCATCGGTAGCTCCCGCAGTTTCAACAGCACCGGTGATGGCTGCGCCCGATCCGGCCTTCGAAGCGCTGCCGCCAGCCACCGCCCCGATGCCGACCGCTGCTGTACGAGCTGAGCCCGCAGCACAGCCAGAATCACAGCCGCAAGCACAGCCCGAGCCGGTCGAAGAAGTCGATCTGCCAAAGGCACCGGTTGCCGAAAAAAACGCTGAATCCGCACCTGACACTGGCACTGTTGCAGAACCGGTAGCCGAGCCGGTTCTGGAGACTGTCTCCGAACAGCCAGACCTCACGCCAATGCCGACGCCTGCGCCCGCCAGCCCAGTGCCAGACGCGCCGGAGGCGGAACCTGCGATGCTTGAAGCCATCCCTGATTCCGCCTATCTGTCCATGAATCCGGATTCGATGTCTTCGAATTCCGGCCCAATGGGGCGCGATGACGAGCCGCCAGCGGATGACGATTACGTCGAGCCGGATATCGACATCGACCCGGCGTCCTATAGCTATCTGGATGAACTGGCCCACGAGAGCGTCGTCGAGCTTGAAGCGGACGAGCCCGAGCCCGCTCCGGCCGCCAAACCAGCCACCGGCCTTGCTGCCGACTGGCTGGAGGTATTCCCCAAACTGCCGATCTCCGGCATGACCGGCAGCATTGCCGCCAACTGCACCTTGATGGCGGTCGATGGCGATAAGTGGCTGCTGCACCTGGACCCGGCGCACAGCGCCCTGTTCAACTCAACCCAGCAGCGCCGCCTGAACGATGCGTTGAACCAGTATCATGGTCGCACGATCAATCTGAGTATCGAGCTGATCAAGCCCGAGCAGGAAACTCCTGCCCAGGCTGCTTCGCGACTGCGTGCCGAGCGTCAGCGTCAGGCCGAAGCCTCGATCCAGGCCGACCCGTATATCCAGCAGATGTTGCAGCAGTTTGGCGCTGTTATCCGGGAAGATACTATCCAGCCCGTAGACGCGCCTGCGGTGCAGCCTCAATAACTGAACACAGGGCGCCATTGGCGCCGCGCAAACAAACCATCCATTTTCGAGGAGATATCCCATGATGAAAGGTGGCATGGCTGGCCTGATGAAGCAGGCGCAGCAAATGCAGGAAAAAATGGCCAAGATGCAGGAAGAACTGGCCAACGCGGAAGTCACCGGTCAATCGGGCGCAGGCCTGGTGAGCGTCGTGATGACCGGTCGTCACGACGTCAAGCGCATCAATCTGGATGACAGCCTGATGCAGGAAGACAAGGAAGTGCTGGAAGACCTGATCGCCGCCGCCGTCAACGACGCCGTGCGCAAGATCGAGCAGGCCAGCCAGGACAAGACCGCTTCCATGACCGCGGGCATGCAGTTGCCACCGGGCATGAAACTGCCGTTCTGACGGTCGTCTGGGTCACGATCAATGCCAGGCCATGTGCCTGGCATTTTTCTGTCTGCTGTCTTGCTGCGCGCCGCCGTTCGGCATCAGTACAACCATCAGTATTTGGCCTGACCGACTGAATTGAGCGACAATCGTCACCCGCCTCTGGAGTGCCCCATGTCTGAGCCCATTGAAAACCTGACCGTCGACGCCGTGCTGGACGCTGTCGGCCTGTTCTGTCCGGAACCGGTGATGATGCTGCATCAAAAGGTGCGTGACTTGCCTGCGGGCGGCCTGCTCAAGGTGATCGCGACCGATCCGTCCACGCGCCGCGATATTCCGAAGTTCTGTGTATTTCTTGGGCATGAGCTGGTTGCGGAGCAGGCTGAAGAAGGCACGTTCCTGTACTGGATACGCAAAAAGCCTGATTGATTGTTACATCGCTGCAACCCGCGCCGGTTCACGACGCACCTGTTCCCACTGGGGACCGGTCCCTGTTCGCCAGACCCAGAGAGTCTTCCATGCGCATTGTTGCTGACGAAAATATTCCCCTGCTCGACGCTTTTTTCGCTCATTTCGGTGAGATTCATCGCTTGCCGGGACGCGCCATAGATCGCGCTGCGGTGGCGAACGCCGACATCCTGCTGGTGCGCTCCGTGACACCCTTAACCCGTGAGCTGCTCGAAGGCAGCCCGGTGCGGTTTGTCGGCACCTGCACCATCGGCACCGATCATCTGGATCTGGACGGGTTTCAGCAAGCCGGTATCCAGTGGGCCAGCGCACCGGGCTGCAATGCGCGCGGCGTGGTGGATTACGTGCTCGGCAGCCTGCTGACCCTGGCTGAAATCGAAGGCGTCGACCTCGCGCAACGTACTTACGGTGTGGTCGGTGCAGGGCAGGTGGGTGGTCGTCTGGTCGATGTCTTGAAGGTGCTTGGCTGGAACGTACTGGTCTGCGATCCGCCACGCGAGTCTGTCGAAGGTGGTGACTTCGTCAGCCTTGACGAGATATTGCAGCGCTGTGACGTCATCAGCCTGCACACGCCGTTGAGCAAGACCGGGGCGTTGGCAACCTGGCACCTGCTCGACGAAACCCGTTTGCGCCAACTCAGGCAGGGCGCCTGGCTGATCAATGCCAGCCGTGGTGCCGTGGTGGACAACACTGCGCTGCACGACGTGCTGCTTGAGCGCGAAGACCTGCAAGCCGTGCTGGATGTGTGGGAAGGTGAGCCGCAGGTCAACGTGGCGCTGGCCGACCTGTGCGTTCTGGGTACGCCGCACATCGCCGGTTACAGCCTCGATGGCAGGCAACGGGGCACTGCGCAGATCTATCAGGCGCTGTGTGCCTTCCTGGGGCAGCCTGCGGTGATAAAACTGGACGATCTGCTGCCCAAGCCGTGGCTGGCGCAGGTCAGCCTTGATGCTGCAAGCGATCCGGTCTGGGCACTGAACATGCTGTGCCGTGGCGTGTACGACCCGCGGCGTGACGATGCAGACTTTCGGCGCAGCCTCACCGGCGACACTGCCAGTCAGCGCCTGGCCTTCGATGCCCTGCGCAAGCATTACCCGCCACGTCGGGAAATCGAAGGTCTGAAGGTCCGTTTGGAAGGTGAGTCCGGGGGGCTGGCGCAACTCGTGCGGGCGCTGGGGGCCGTACTGGTCTGATCGTCCGGTAAACGCGGGACATAAAAAACCCGACTCAGGGTCGGGTTTCAAGGCATTTGGTCAGGTTCGGTTTTATTTTTCCGGGGTTATCCAGTTCTTGTCGCATTCCTGGCAGGCAGCCTGAACCATTGCTTCAGTGATCAGGACTTCTTGCCCATGCTCGTCGAGAATTGCACCGCCAACCGGCAGATTGGGCGTGGCTCGAACGACTGGAACTTCGTTGCTGCGCTCTTGCAGGCTCATGGTGTTTCTCCTTTCATCAGGTAACGGCGTTAAATTAACCGCGCTTGATCACCGGTCCGTGACAGGTTCTGTCAGCCGCTCAAACGCGTTCCCAGTGCAACAGAAATGATGCAAATCTGCCAGCAGGCGCTTAGATCGATGTCTTATAGCGCCTCTGTAAAGCAGTCATAACCTGACCTTTGAAGCCGGGCGCAAGTTCATTCGAAATGATGCACAGCGCGCCATGCATGACAGGTGTAGGCTTCGCTATTCAGACAGATCGGGCAAACAGGCAGGCTTCATGATTTCACGGATTACCCGACGTCACCGCCAGGCACTTCGCCTGGCCGCGAGTTTCATTGCGCCGTATCGCTGGCAAGCGTTCGGAGCGTTGTTGGCACTGGTCATTACTGCGGGTATCACCCTGTCGATCGGCCAAGGCATCAAGCTGATGGTCGATCAGGGCTTCATGACCCGCTCGCCGCAGTTGCTCGAACGCTCGATCGGCTTTTTCATGCTGCTGACGGTTGGCCTGGCCATCGGAACGTTCGCCCGCTTCTATCTGGTGTCATGGATCGGCGAGCGCGTGGTCGCCGACCTGCGCAAGAAAGTATTCGATCACCTGATAGAGCTGCATCCGGGCTTCTACGAGAACAATCGCAGCTCGGAAATCCAGTCGCGGCTGACTGCCGATACCACGTTGTTGCAGTCGGTGATCGGCTCGTCACTGTCGATGTTCCTGCGCAACGTACTGATGGTCGTTGGCGGCATCGTGCTGTTGTTCATCACCAACCCCAAGCTCACCAGCATCGTGGTGGTGGCGTTGCCGCTGATCATCGCGCCCATTCTCATGTTCGGACGGCGGGTACGAAACCTGTCGCGCGAGAGCCAGGACCGGGTCGCCAATGTGGGCAGCTACGTGGCCGAAGCGCTGGGGCAGATCAAGACGGTGCAGGCGTACAACCATCAAGAGCAGGACACACAGCGTTTTTCACATACGGTGGAGCAGGCGTTCGATACCGCTCGCAAACGGATTTTGCAGCGCTCCTGGCTGATTACGCTGGTGATCGTTCTGGTGCTGGGCGCAGTGGCGGTAATGCTGTGGGTGGGCGGCATGGACGTGATCAGCGGACGTATTTCCAGCGGGGAGCTGGCAGCGTTTGTGTTTTACGCGCTAATGGTCGGCATGGCGTTTGGCACATTGAGCGAGGTGATCGGCGATTTGCAGCGCGCCGCCGGTGCCGCAGAGAGGATTGGCGAGCTGCTTCAGGCTCGCAGCGAGATCAAAGCGCCAGCCACAGAGCTGCAGAGCCTGCCGCAACGCATCAGCGGGCGTCTGGCGCTGGAGAATGTCACTTTCGCCTACCCGTCGCGTCCCGAGCGCAATGCGCTGGATAACCTGACCCTGAACATCGAGCCCGGTGAAACCCTGGCGCTGGTCGGGCCTTCCGGAGCAGGTAAGTCGACTATCCTCGACCTGCTGCTGCGTTTCTACGACCCGATTCAAGGGCGCATCCTGATCGAGGGCGTGCCGATCGCACGGCTCGATCCGCACGATCTGCGCCGCTGCTTCGCGCTGGTTTCACAATCGCCCGCACTGTTTTTCGGCAGTGTCGAGGACAACATTCGTTACGGAAACGCCACTGCGAGCCTTGAGCAGGTACAGGCAGCAGCGCGTATCGCCCATGCGCACGAGTTCATTCTCGACATGGCCGACGGCTACGGTACGCATCTGGGTGAGGGCGGGGTGGGATTGTCCGGCGGACAGCGGCAGCGTCTGGCGATTGCCCGTGCGTTACTGGTCGATGCGCCGATCCTGTTGCTGGACGAGGCGACCAGTGCGCTGGATGCGCAAAGTGAGCACTTGATTCAGCAAGCCTTGCCAAGCCTGATGCAGGGCCGTACTACGCTGGTCATCGCCCATCGACTGGCCACTGTGCAGAATGCCGACCGGATTGCCGTTATGGATCAGGGCCGGCTGGTGGCGGTCGGTACCCATCAGCAACTGATTGCCAGCAACCCGCTCTACGCACGTCTGGCGGCGTTGCAGTTCAATGCTGGCGTCGAATAGAAAGGGGCAGTATAGGCAGGTGTGCGGGCAAGGTGGGAGGTCAGGCCCCCCACGTGTTCAGTCTCAGCGGTATTCGCATAGGTAAGCGGTATCAACGCTGACCTTGAGCTGGAACTTGCTGTTGGCCGGGACATTGAACTGGCTGCCGGTGGAGAAAGTTTCCCAGTCGGTACTGTCCGGGAGCTTCACGTTCAGCTCGCCGGAGATCACGTGCATGATTTCCCGTTGCGCTGTACCGAACTCATATTCGCCCGCCGCCATGACACCGATGGTTGCCTGACCGTCGACCTGACTGAAGGCGATGGATTTGACGGTGCCGTCGAAGTACTCGTTGACCTTGAACATGGGCGATTCCTTTTGAAAGGGCTGGAAATGGCCCGCCAGTATGCCCAACACGGTAAAACTCGTCACGCCCCTTGCAAGTCGATGCTGAACAAACGACGACGTGCAGCGAGATTCAATTAGGCAGTATCAACGGCAAGAGCCGGGCGGTATTGCGTGCATCAACCAGTGCCCGGTGTTGCTGACCTGTGAATTGCATGCCTGCCAATTGCAGGGCGCTGTTCAGGCCCATCGGCTTTTGTAGCTGACGGGCCTGGGCGAATCGCTGTTTGAGATTGACGTGCGGCATGCTCGACAATGCGCTGTCGAGGCGGTGGTAGCGCCATTCCTCTTCCAGTTGCTGGCGGTCGTAATCCCCCCAGCTGGCCCAACCCAGCACGCGGGCACGGTGATGGCTCAGCCAGCGCTCGAACTGAGGCCACACGGCCGTCAAGGGCGCAGCGCTGTCGATACTGCTTTGATTGATATGGGTCAGCTCTCGGCAAAAATGAGTCAGCACAGGCCTGCGTGCGGGGCGTACGAAGCGCTCGAAATGGTCCAGCTCGCGCCCGTCCTGATTGACCAGCGTCGCGCCTATTTCGATGACTTCCATTTCTGCGACCGGCCAGCCACCTTCTTCAGTGGTAGCCTCCAGATCAATCACCAGCCAATGCGGCATCATCAAGCTCCCTTACGATAGTCAATGGCTTCAGCGTAGCCAGATTAGCCTGTTGCTCCCACGCTTGAGGCTGCGCCGACAATATCGTTTTTACAACTGCCCTTACAGTGACCGCTGCCAATGGCATTGGTGCCTCACGCGAGTTCATCGCAGCGGTGCACAATAGTAACCACTGTGAGCAATGCTGACGCCGTTGATTTGACAGTTGTTTAAATCATGGAAACCGCATAGCGTGGAGGGCTTTGATTGATGTCGTGTTTTATGAAAAAATTTGCAGTATTAATTGATGGCGTCGCGCGCACGTTCGCCACAGGCCTTCTGCTCTTTGTGCCGTTCATGGCAACGTCCCAAGTCTATGCCGCGCAGGTCGTGCGGGTGGCCGCCGTGCATTTCCCTCCGTATATGGTCCGCCCTGAAAAAGGCGAAGACGCCGGTCTGTTGCCCAAGCTGATCGATGCCCTGAATGCCGAGCAGGACGATTACGAGTTTGTGATGATCCCCACCTCCGTGCCCCGGCGTTTTCGTGACTTCGCGGAAGGGCGTTTCGATGTTGCGATCTTCGAGAACCCTGACTGGGGCTGGAAGGATATTGCGCACGAAACCGTCGATCTGGGCCTTGAAGATGCCGAGGTCTATGTAGCAAGGCGGGTCGAAGGGCGTGATCAGAATTACTTCGATGATCTGTCTGACAAACGTCTGGCGTTGTTCAGTGGTTACCATTATGGATTTGCCAACTTCAATACCGATCAGAAGTACTTGAGTGAGCACTTCAATGTGACCTCCACCTATTCTCACGACAGTAATCTATTGATGGTGGTGCGCAATCGCGCGGATATCGCGCCTGTTACCCGTTCCTATCTGATTGATTTTATGGCACATAACAAAGATGAAGCGGCGCAGTTAATGGTCTCCGAACGCGTTGATCAGATCTACCGTCAATACGCATTGTTGCGCCCCAATGGCAACATTGATGTTCCACACTTCAAAGCGCTGCTGGAGAAGTTGCGCGCGGACGGCGAGTTGGAGACGATCTTTCAGCCGCTTCATATCAAGGTGCTTTCGGTCAGCGCAGAGATCGGGAAATAGGCAGGGGCAGGTTTTCAGCCTGCCACCCGGACTTATTTAACGGTCCTTGGCTTCCTTGGCGTCCATTTCGGCGTTGCGCTCATGGACGCGCTTGAGTTGTTCTTCGGTGAGGGGCAGTTTCTTGGCTGTATCGCGCAGCATCATAAGACCGCCGACGATCGAGCCGATGGCTACGAGCAGAATTAACCAGGCATACCAGGGCATAGCGCTCTCCTTGTTGTGATACCGGTTTGAGCAGCGAGGCTGCTCAATGGTTCAAGTGTATGTGCCCTGATCGGGTTGCGTGCAAAACCCTTTGCACGCAACCCCGGAAAGTCTCTGAATTATTGCCCGGTCAGCATCGCGTCGGTCGGTGCATCGGCGCGCGATTTGGCGGTCAGGCTGAAGTAGATAAAACCTATGGCCATCAGCCCGAGGAAAATCAGGCCGATCAGCATGTTGAACCAGGCCATTGCCACCAGGCACACGATTGCCAGAGCCAGCGCAATGCCGGGCACCACCGGGTAGCCTGGCGCGCGGAAGCTGCGCTCAAGGTCAGGCTCGGTCTTGCGCAGCTTGAACAGGCTGAGCATGCTCATGATGTACATGACGATAGCGCCGAAAACAGCCATGGTGATCATCGCGGCGGTGAGTGTCATGCCGCTCAGGTTGACCAGGCCATCGCTGTAGATGGCGGCGATGCCGATCAGGCCACCTGCGATGATCGCCCGGTGCGGTGTCTGAAAGCGTGACAGCTTGGCCAGCGAGGCAGGCAGGTAACCGGCACGGGCGAGGGCGAAGAACTGGCGCGAGTAACCCATGATGATGCCGTGGAAGCTGGCGACCAGACCGAACAGGCCGATCCACACCAGCATGTGCAGCCATCCGGAGCTGTCACCGACCACGGCTTTCATTGCTTGCGGCAGTGGGTCGTTGATGTTGGCCAGGGTGCGCCAGTCGCCCACGCCACCGGCAAACAGCATGACGCCGATCGCCAGTATCACCAAGGTCAGAATGCCGCTGATGTAGGCCTTCGGGATGGTGCGTTTCGGGTCCTTGGCTTCTTCGGCGGCCATTGCAGCGCCTTCAATGGCCAGGAAGAACCAGATAGCAAAGGGGATGGCGGCGAACATGCCGGCAATCGCTTCCGGCCCGAAGGTCTGGGAACCGGCCCAGCCGTTGAGGGCGAAGTTGCTGAAGCTGAATGCAGGTGCGACCACCCCCATGAACACCAGCAGCTCGGCCACGGCGAGAATGCACACGACCAGCTCAAAGGTTGCTGCCAGCTTTACGCCCACGATGTTGAGCGCCATGAACACGATGTAAGCGCCGACAGCCGCATGTTTGGGGTCCAGCCCCGGGTATTGCACGTTAAGGTACGCACCGATTGCCATGGCAATGGCCGGTGGCGCGAATACGAATTCGATCAGCGTGGCCATACCGGCGATCAGCCCGCCTTTTTCGCCAAAGGCGCGGCGGCTATAGGCAAATGGGCCGCCCGCGTGCGGGATGGCCGTAGTGAGCTCGGTAAAGCTGAAGATGAAGCAGGTGTACATGGTCGCAACCATCAAGGCTGTTACCAAAAAGCCCAGTGTACCCGCCACGCCCCAGCCGTAACTCCAGCCAAAGTACTCGCCGGAAATCACCAGCCCGACAGCGATCCCCCATAGATGAATCGTGCCCAGCGTTGGCTTGAGTTGCGTGCTCATGGTCATCTCCCTGAGATTCGGTAATCGTTGAAACATCCTGTAGCAGAGGCCGTGCCAGTGCACTGATCATTGTCGTGTTGCTTCAAAACGGGTCGTTTACAGAACGCAGCAGTGAACCGATTCATCGGGTTGTGCAGGTTTGGTGCAGGCCGCCGAAGCAATGGTCGCTGCGAGTGCAGGGAATCATGAGTTTTTACGATGGCGGCTGGCTAAATGCCGATCTACGGGTCCCGTCTGCTCGCCGGTTCGGCTACAATGCGCGCCGATTTCGACTTACCTGAGACCACGCTCATGTCCGCCTGCCAGACTCCTGTCATCGTCGCCCTGGATTTTCCGACCCGTGAAGCCGCCTTGCGGTTGGCTGATCAGCTCGATCCCAAGCTGTGCAGGGTCAAGGTCGGCAAGGAGCTGTTCACCAGTTGCGCGGCCGATATCGTCGAGACCCTTCGCAACAAGGGCTTCGAGGTGTTTCTTGATCTCAAATTCCACGATATCCCCAATACCACGGCGATGGCGGTCAAGGCCGCTGCCGAGATGGGTGTGTGGATGGTCAACGTGCACTGCTCAGGCGGACTGCGCATGATGACGGCGTGCCGCGAAGTGCTGGAGCAGCGCAACGGTCCTCAACCACTGCTGATTGGCGTTACCGTTCTGACCAGTATGGAGCGGGAAGACCTTGCCGGTATCGGCCTGGACATTGATCCGCAGGTGCAGGTGCTGCGCCTTGCCGCGCTGGCCGAGAAGGCCGGTATGGACGGTCTGGTCTGTTCGGCGCTGGAAGCGCAGGCCCTGAAAGCGGCTCACCCGTCGTTGCAACTGGTGACGCCCGGCATTCGTCCTGCGGGCAGTGCGCAGGACGACCAGCGCCGCATCCTGACTCCGCGCCAGGCTCTGGACGCCGGCTCCGATTATCTCGTCATCGGCCGCCCGATCAGCCAGGCAGCTGACCCGGCAAAGGCCCTGGCTGCGGTGGTTGCCGAGCTGGCTTGAGCGCGAGGACGCACAGCGTCAGGCAAGGCACCCCATGCCGAAGCATGAGGTGTCCGGCCCGCGAGCTTTATTCCACTTTCAAGATCAGCTTGCCCTGGTTCTCACCGCTGAACAGCATCTGGAAGGTTTCCGGGAAAGTATCGAGACCGTCGACGATATGCTCCTTGCTCTTGAGCTTGCCTTCCTTGATCCAGCCCGCCATTACCTGACCGGCTTCAGCGAAGCGCTCGGGGTGGTCGAGTACGATGAAGCCTTCAATGCGTGCACGGTTGACCAGCAGTGACATGTAGTTGGCCGGGCCTTTGATCGCCGTGGTGTTGTTGTACTGACTGATGGCACCGCAGATCACCACGCGCGCGCCGACCGCCAGCTGGCTGAGCGCCGCGTCCAGAATGTCGCCGCCAACGTTGTCGAAGTACACGTTCACGCCATCCGGACAGTGGCGCTTCAAACCATCCATAACGTCTTCGGACTTATAGTCGATGGCTGCATCGAAGCCCAGTTCTTCGGTCAGTAAACGACATTTTTCTGCGCCTCCTGCGATGCCGACAACCCGGCAGCCCTTGAGCTTGGCAATTTGTCCGGCGACGCTGCCGACAGCACCCGCTGCACCGGAAATCACTACGGTATCACCGCTTTTTGGCTGGCCGACATCCAGCAGCGCCAGGTAGGCAGTCATGCCGGTCATGCCCAGAGCAGACAGATAAAGCGGTAGCGGGGCAAGGCTGGTATCGACCTTGTAAAAGCCTTTTGGCTCGCCCACGAAGTAATCCTGAACGCCAAGTGCGCCTTGCAGATGGTCGCCTACAGCAAATTTCGGGTTTTTCGATTCAAGCACTTCGCCCACGCCCAGGGCGCGCATCACTTCGCCCAGCTTTACGGCCGGAATGTAGGATTTTCCGTCATTCATCCAGCCACGCATCGCCGGGTCCAGCGACAGGTATTTGTTCTTGACCAGTATCTGGCCTTCGGCAAGTGCGGTGACCGGAGCCTCTTGATAGGTGAAGTCTTCACGGCGCACATCGCCCGACGGACGCTTGGCGAGCAGGAACTGGCGGTTGGAAAGATCAGTCATGGCAGGGTCTCCAGAAAATGGTTCAAAGATGGATTCAAACGCTCGCCGCGTTGCTCAGGCAAGAAGCGATCATCAAGCGAATGCTGTTTGATCCATGTGATTGATAGGAGTCCGTTGCGGCTTTGGCGTTCAGACGGATCTGCAGATGACGCATGCTGAAGGCCGATAGGGCTTGAGTCAGTTGCGGCTGTGCTCTAGATTCGTCGCTCGACAAACACCTGGGTGACCGTAATGCCAGCTATATCTAAACCGACGCTTTACCCTAAGGTTCTGCGCGCTGGCGACGCCGTGGCGTTGGTGTCGCCTGCCGGGCCGGTTGACCCTGGCAAAATCGACGCTGCGGTCGAAGTACTCAAGGGGTGGGGGCTGCGTCCGCGTGTCTATCCGCATGCACTGGGCAAATACTCATTCTATTCGGGGACCGACGAGGAGCGGCTTGCTGACCTAAATGCCGCGCTGGCTGATCCGGAGATCCGTGCGGTCATCTGCAACCGCGGCGGCTATGGCGTGCAGCGAATTGTCCAGCAGGTGGATATGGACGCTGTGCGTCGTGCCCCCAAGCTGGTGACCGGCTTTTCCGATATCACCGCACTACATGGTGCGCTATGGAACCATGCGCGTCTGGCCACTATTCATGGCCCGGTCGCCTCGCAGCTGGAACGCGGTGGCCTGTTCGTCAGCGGCATGCACCATGTGCTGATGAGTACCGAGCCGGTATTGCTCAAGGCCGATCATGCCTCACCAACGGCGAAGGTCAGAACCGGCGGCAGCGCGCAGGGCCTGTTGCTGGGCGGCAATCTGTGCATCCTCGATACTTCGGTGGGTACGCCGTTCATGCCCGACATGACCGGTGCGATTTTGCTCATCGAAGAGGTCAACGAACCGGCCTATCGGGTTGACCGCATGCTGACCCATCTGGGTAACTGCGGCATCCTTGCGCGTCTGGCGGGTGTCGCGGTGGGCGAGTTCACCCCTGCCGCGAACACCGGCGGCACCATCAGCCCCGCCGATGTGCTGCTGGAACGGCTGGGCAGTCTGGGCATTCCGGTGCTGGGCGGCTTGCCGGTAGGGCATGGGGATCTCAATCAGGCCGTGCCACTGGGAACGCAGGCAATACTTGATGCAGATGCTGGAACCCTGTTGGTATCGGCCACTGCCCGTAGTTGATCGCTCTTTTGCTGTGGGCTTGAGGCAGGCTTATCCGGGCTTGCGTACATGGAGAATCAGCATGGTCAGCAGGCCCGCAACAATGCCCCAGAATGCCGAACCTATGGAAAACAGCGTCAGCCCTGAGGCCGTCACCATAAAGGTGATAAGAGCGGGTTCGCGCTCGCGGGGCTCGGCCATGGCCACGGTCAGGCCATTGGTGATCGAACCGAGCAGCGCCAGTGCGGCAATCGAAATCATCAGCTCCGTGGGGAACGCACTGAACAGACCTGCCAGCGTGGCGCCGAAAATCCCGGCGATTGCGTAGAAAATCCCGGCCCAGATCGCCGCTGTGTAGCGTTTGGACTTGTCTTCGTGCGCATGAGGGCTGGTACAGATGGCGGCGCTGATGGCGGCCAGGTTGATCCCGTGGCAGCCGAACGGTGCGGTAAGCAAAGAAGCAAAGCCTGTTACCGATATCAGCGGTGAGGTAGGCGGGTAGTAACCGTCGGCTCGCAACACCGCCACACCCGGCATGTTCTGTGAGGTCATGGCCACCACGAACAGCGGAATGCCGATGCTGACCGTCGCGGCCCAGGAAAACTCGGGAGTGGTCCAGACCGGCGCGGCGACTTGCAGCGACAGACCGCTGAAGTTCAGCAAGCCCAGCGCGCCCGATATCCCGATGCCGACCAGCAGTGCGAGCAGCACCGAGTAGCGTGGGGAAAGACGCTTCACCACCAGATACGTAAAAAACATGCCCAATACCAGGCTGGTGCGGTGCTGGGCGGCGATGAATATTTCACTGCCGATCCTGAAAAGGATTCCCGCCAGCAAGGCCGCAGCCAGCGAGGCTGGCAAACGCCGCACGATACGTTCGAAGCTGCCCGTTATGCCGCACAGAATAACCAGCAGCGCGCTGGTCATGAACGCGCCAATCGCCTGCGGGTATGCCACACCACCCAGACTGGTGATCAGCAGTGCGGCACCGGGTGTGGACCACGCGACAGTAATCGGCATGCGGTAGCGCAACGAAAGGCCGATGCTGCACACCGCCATGCCCATGAACAACGCCCACAGCCAGGACGAAATCTGCACGCTGCTCAGACCGGCCGCCTGTCCGGCCTGAAACATCAGCACCAGTGAGCTGGTGCAGCCAGTCATCATGGCAATGAAGCCGGCAACCACCGCAGACGGCGATGAGTCGGTCAGCGGGCGCAATGGTGCCTTGAGGGTTTCGTTCATGCAGGGCGTTCCTTGAAGCGGGCAGGTAGCAAAGGACGCCAAGCCTAAACGCATGACCACTCGGCTTTACGATACAGCGATATGAGTAAATGCCAGCACAGTTGCGACAGTGGTATTTATTCGGCGTCAGTCCCGATTGGACACGCACCGGATTGCAGTGTCTGGCCCAGCGCCAGGTTGACTGTCATCCAGCCATCCACCGCTTCCTGACCCGCTTCGGCGAACACGCGTTGCAGCAGCTTGACCTGTTCACGCCGTAACGCCTGCTCGAAACGAGCGCCTTCATCGGTGAGCCCGAGCAGTCGTTTACGCTTGTCGGTTTCCGGAGCGGTGCTGTGCACCAGGTCCATGCCGATCAATTGGCGCAGCGGGGCATTGAGCGCCTGCTTGCTCACGCCCAATACCGTGAGCAGTTCCTTGACGCTCAGTTTGGGATAGCGAGCGATGAAAAATACAATGCGCTGATGCACGCGACTGAAGCCGCGCTTGGCCAGCATTTCATCAGCCTTGGCGGTGAAGGCCTGATAGCCGAAGAAGAAGGCTTCCATGGCCATTTGTTGATTGGCAGGTTTTTTTAAGTCAAGCATGTTGACGTATCCGGGCTGGGCGTCGTAATTTGAGTCAACAAGTTTGACTTATTTTTCTTCGTCTCGGCTACAGGTAAGTGCCATGGCTTTTTCCGAACGCGTTTCCCGTCTGAAAAGTTCTCTGATTCGCGAGATCCTCGCCGCCGCTCAGCGCCCGCAAGTGATGTCGTTCGCCGGTGGCCTGCCTGCCGAGTCGATGCTGCCCAAAGTCGAGTGGGCTGACATGCCTGTTTCTCTGGGCCAGTACGGCATGAGCGAGGGCGAACCTGCGCTGCGCGAAGCGCTGGCTGCCGACGCCCGCGCCCTGGGTATTGCTTGCAATGCCAGTCAGGTCATGGTGGTCAGTGGTTCTCAACAGACGCTGGACCTTGCGGCCAAGCTCTACATCGACAAAGGCACCGAGATTCTGCTTGAGGCACCCACCTACCTGGCGGCGCTGCAGATATTTCAGCTATTTGGTGCCGACTGCATCACCGTGCCCCTGCAGGCCGAAGGCCCGGACCTGGTTGCCATGCGCCAGCGCCTGGAGCAGCACAGGCCCGCATTCGCCTACCTGATCCCGACGTTCCAGAACCCCTCGGCAGTGCGCTACAGCCAGGCCAGCCGCGATGCGGTTGCGGCTTTGCTTGACGAGTTCTGCGTTACGTTGATCGAGGATGAGCCGTACCGCGAGTTGAGTTTTGACGGCGGCAGTGCCAGGCCGATTGTCAGCGGCCTGAAGACAGCAAGCTGGATCTACACCGGCACGGTCTCCAAAACGCTATTGCCCGGCCTGCGTGTGGGTTATCTGATCGCCAGTCCCGATCTGTTTCCGCACCTGTTGCGCCTGAAGCAGTCCGCCGATCTACATACCAATCGCCTTGGCCAATGGCAGGCCTTGCAGTGGATTGGCACTGAGCACTATCGTGAACATCTGCTGACGCTATGCGAGTTCTACCGTGGTCGCCGGGATGCATTCGAGGATGCCTTGCAGACGCATTTTTCAGACCTGGCCGAGTGGAACAGCCCGCAAGGCGGATTGTTCTTCTGGCTGACTCTGAAACAGCCGCTGGACACCCGTACCTTGCTGGATGCCGCGTTGGCGCAGGACGTCGCGTTCATGCCGGGCGAACCTTTTTTTGCTGACCCGGACGCCAATCACGGCCATCTGCGCCTCAATTTCAGTCATATCGACCCGGCGCGTCTGAATGAAGGCATAAAACGACTGGCGTCCGTGGTCCGTGCGGCACAGAATCTGAAAGCCGCCTGATCAGAGCCGGCAATACAGGCATATCGAGGGAGCAGGCGATGTACAAGGTTTATGGCGATTACAACTCGGGCAACTGCTACAAGGTCAAGTTGATGCTTAACCTGTTGGGCAGTGAGTACGAGTGGGTGCCGGTCGATATTCTTAATGGCGAAACCCAGACCCCGGCTTTTCTGGAGAAGAACCCAAACGGCAAGATCCCGGTGTTGGAACTGGAAGACGGCACTTGTCTATGGGAGTCCAATGCGATTCTCAATTTTCTGGCTGATGGTTCCAGGTATCTTCCGAGCGAACCGCGGCTGCGCACCCAGGTTCTGCAATGGCAGTTTTTCGAGCAGTACAGCCATGAGCCGTCGGTGGCGGTTGCCCGCTTCATCCAGTTCTATCTGGGCTTGCCGGCTGAACGCATGACCGAGTATCGGGCCATGCAGAAATCCGGTTATCGAGCGCTGGCGGTCATGGAGCAGCAGCTTGATCGCACACCGTTTCTGGTCGGTGAGAATTTCTCCATCGCCGATATCGCCCTGTACGCCTATACCCATGTCGCTCATCAGGGCGGTTTCGATCTGGCACCTTACACCGGAATTCGGCGCTGGCTGGATCGGGTCAAGGCGCAACCGGGTTATGTCGGTATGCTGGATTGATGCACCCATTGGCTGAATAAAAGGAAATTTATGCGTGTTTCAATAGCACTTCTGGCCGCTTTCATCGCGCTGGGTATCGGCTGCTCGGCACAGGCTCAGGATTGCGATGCCAATCAGGCCAGCATGAATCAGTGTGCTGCCAATGAGCTGTCGGCGCTCGATGCTGATCTCAACAAGCAGTACAAGGCGCAGATGACGTGGCTGAAGACGCCGGCCAAAAAGCAGGCGTTCAAGGATGCACAACTGAAGTGGATAGCCCTGCGTGACGCCGATTGCCTGTATCAGGCTGGCAAGCCCGAGGATTCAGGCTCCATATGGCCGTTGCTGCAATCGCAATGCCTGGCTGACCAGACCCGCGTGCGCCTCAAGCAGTTGCAAGCCTATGTCGCCTGCCGCGAGGAAGGTTGCCCGCGTTGAGGCACGTCGGGCACGAGGTGTTCAGATCGCGCCGAACCGCTGATTCAGGTAGTCGATAAAGACCTTGGATTCGTACATCCACACGGTTTTGTCGCCTTCTTCGATTCGCAGGCAAGGCACCTTGATTTTGCCGCCCTCGTTAAGCAGCGTCTGACGGTCAAGCTCGTTGTTCTTCGCATCGCGCAAAGCGACAGGAACATTGAGACGGTGCAGGGTGCGACGGGTTTTCACGCAGAACGGGCAGGCGTGGAACTGGTACAGCGTCAGGTCCTGAGCCGCCTCCGCGACAGCCGCCTGGGCCTGCGGATCGCGCTTTTTCCTGCTCGGGCGGGTCAGGAAGTCGATACCGATGACGAGCTGGCCAAGGCCGACTCTTAACGCTTTCATGAACACGGTCATACCTCTTGCGGACAGTGGCGGGAATCGGCCGGACGTTCAGTGTGCGCCGTGGCACGTGAACGCTGGCTGAACGGGTCACTTGATCAGGCTGAGAAACTCACTGCGAGTGGCAGCGTTTTCACGGAATTCGCCGAGCATCACTGACGTGATCATGGCCGAGTTCTGCTTCTCGACACCGCGCATCATCATGCACATGTGCTTGGCTTCGATCACCACCGCCACACCCAGTGCACCGGTAACCTGCTGGATGGCCTCGGCGATCTGACGGCTGAGGTTTTCCTGGATCTGCAGGCGGCGGGCGTACATATCAACGATCCGCGCCACTTTCGACAGGCCCAGCACCTTGCCGTTGGGAATGTAGGCGACATGTGCCTTGCCAATGAACGGCAGCAGATGATGCTCGCACAGCGAGTACAGCTCGATGTCCTTGACCATGACCATTTCACTGGCATCGGAGCTGAACAGCGCGCCGTTGGTGACTTCTTCCAGCGTTTGCGCGTAACCGCGACACAGGTACTGCATGGCCTTGGCGGCGCGTTTGGGGGTGTCCAGCAGACCTTCGCGCGAGACGTCCTCGCCCAGTTGCCCGAGTATGGCGGTGTAATTCTGTTCCAGTGTCACAGGGGTGTGTTTCCGTGTGGGTTTCGATGGGTGCGAGGGCTGGCCCGTCGCCGACGGCGCACATAGTAACTTACGCAAGAGTGCGGGTGCACGGCAGCGCTGCAAATCAACCGGGCGTTATGCGTTTTGTATCGTAGCGCTTACACGTTGGCGACCAGATCGCTACCCACTTCCCCGGTGCGGCGCTGTCTGACTGTGCAGGTTATTAATCAATTGCCTGTCGAGAGAGTGAATCCGGATGTTGAGTCGAGTAGCAAAAATAGCGTTGTTCGCAATCGTACTGTCGTCGGTTTCCGGCTGCTGGCCGTTTTGGCCTGGTCCGGGCGGACATGGCGGCGGCGGTGGCCATCATGAAGGGGGTGGACCTGGTGGCCCGGGCGGTCCTGGCCCGCGCTGAGTAATACGCCGGGCAGCAGATTGCTGCCCGGCAAGAGGGGCGCGAGGAGGGTTACTCGTCGCGTCCTTCCATCATGGTGCGTCTGAGTATCACGTACACCGCACCCGCACCGCCATGCTTGGCCAGGCATGAACAAAAGCCCAGTACCTGCGAATGCTGACGCAGCCAGGTGTTGACGTGGCTCTTGATCATGGGGCGCTTGCCGTCCAGGCGTACCGCCTTGCCGTGGGTGACACGTACGCAGCGTATTTCCAGTCGGGTCGCTTCAGCCAGAAACTCCCACAGCGTCTCACGCGCCACTTCCACGCTCATGCCGTGTAAGTCCAGGCTGCCTTCGAAGCTGATCTGCCCGAGCTTGAGCTTGCGCATCTGGCCTTCCTGCACGCCGTCACGCGACCAGCTCAGGACATCTTCCGGACCGACATCGATCACGAATTGATCCGACAAGCCGTCGACGGTCACCGAATCGGTGCGCACAGTCGCCGACTGACGCAGGCGGGCCAGCATTTTTCGATCGGTCTTGGGTTTGCCGACATCGGCATGTTCATGCTTGAGCGGCTTTACGCCGCGCGTTTCGCTTCTGAACAGGGAAAAATCGTCGTCTTGCATGGGGCCTCCGCGAAGGAAGCCATTCTAACCGTTCAAGCGCCAGAGTCAGTTGTGTTTTTTCATCAGGTGCGCCGAGATACTCAAGCCGCTGGCACTGCGTTGACGGCGGCAGCGGCGCCATAGCCAGACACCCAGATAAAGCACCAGCAACCCGCCGATGGCGACAAATGCGGCGCCTCCAGGGCTGGCATTCAGCTCGCCGAGCATCTGCGGGTGAACGGTCAGGCTGGAAACTCCGGCAACGGTCAGCAACACGCCTGACGCCAAAAGAAGCAGCGCGATCAGCGTACCGATGCGTTTGCCCCAGTTGCCCTGACCCCTGGGGCGCAGGCGACGTGCATCGAAACCATCTGACGTTTTCATGCCTTTTCCTCAATAGGTATCGGCTCAATGGAGTATCGGCGCTGTGACCCGGAGAATAAGGGGTGGTTCCCGCCTCAGGGATGATACGAGCCGGCAAGGGATAGGCGGTTATGTGAATAAGCCCACACAACCACTCGTTCCGGCGCAGATCAGATCAGGTCTTTGGTCAGCGCCAGTGTGGCGAAGTTGTCGGCCATGATCGCCATCTCGGTTCTATGCACCACCTGCGCGCTGACGACGCCGTGCGGGCTCGGCAAGTCGCGGGTTGCGCAGGCATCGTCGACCAGTGTGCAGCGATAACCATAGTCCTTGGTAGCGCGAACCGTGGTGCTGATGCTCGAGTGGCTCATGAAGCCGCAGACGATCAGGTCCAGATGACCCAGCTTTTGCAGAAGATCATGCAGCCCGGTGCCGTTGAAAGCGTTGGGCAGGCGTTTTTCGACCAGATGTTCGTCGTCCTTTGGTAACAGCTCCGGCACCAGTTGACCGCGCTCGCCCTGTGGGTCAAACAGGCCGCCCACAGTGCCCAGATGGCGAATATGAACAATCGGGCACTTGACTGCACGGGCCTTCTCGACCAATTGGCAGATGTTGGCCAGGGCTTCGTCGACGCCGGTCAGGGCCAGCGGGCCACTGAGGTATTCTTTCTGGGCATCGATGATGATCAGCGTCGCATTGCTCAAATTGGCGGGCGCATGCACCCGGCCGCTGAGTTGGAACATGGTCTTTAAATCGGACATTCACGGGCTCCTTGGTGTGGGGCTTTTGTGACATTGTCCTCTGGCTGAGGCGTTCTGGGAATGGCAACCATCGCAGGCCACGGTTTTTATGGCCTGCAGGGCAGTTGGCGGTGGGGGTGGCTGGCGGTTTGCCTTGATGGCAGTACGCGAATCATGGAAACTTCCATGCCTATCGGGTACGAAGAATGTGCATTGTTCGGAACCAGACTTTTACCGTGGCTCGTCTTACAGCAGCTCGTCGCCTTTCCAAGGAGTTTGTCCATGATCACTTCCCGTTTGCGTACCGTGCGCGACCATATACGGTGGGCCGTCAGCCGCTTTCACGAGGAAGACGTATTTTTCGGTCATGGCACCGACAATGCCTGGGATGAAGCTCGGCAGTTGGTGCTGGGCGCATTGCATCTGCCTTGGGAAATCGCCGACAGCTACCTGGATTGTCGCCTGGAAGTCGATGAAATATCCGAACTGCAACGCCTGATCAAACGCCGAATCGATGACTGTGTGCCAACGCCGTATCTGCTGGGCGAAGCCTGGTTTTGCGGTATGTCGTTCATTGTCGATGACCGTGTATTGATCCCGCGTTCACCTATTGCCGAGCTGATCGAAGAGCGTTTCGCGCCCTGGCTGGCCAACGAACCAGCACGGATTCTCGACCTGTGCACTGGCTCTGGTTGCATCGGTATCGCCTGTGCCGAGGTGTTTCCCGAAGCTGAGGTGGCCTTGGCCGACTTGTCCTACGACGCACTGGAGGTGGCTAACCAGAACATCGAGCGTCACGGTATGGAGGATCGCGTCTACACCGTGCAGGGCGACGGGTTCGACGGTTTGCCGGGTCAGCGCTTCGACCTGATCGTGTCCAACCCGCCCTATGTGGACGCCGAAGACTTTGCCGACATGCCCGACGAGTATCAGCATGAGCCTGAGCTGGCGTTGGCCTGTGGCAGCGATGGTCTGAACCTGGTACGCCGTATGCTTGCGCAGGCAGCCGATCACCTGAACGAGAAAGGCTTGCTGATCGTCGAAGTAGGCAACAGCCAGGTACACGTGCAGGCGCTGTACCCGGAAGTCGATTTCGCCTGGCTGGATTTCCAGCGCGGTGGTCACGGGGTGTTCATGCTCACAGCAGAACAGTGCCGCAACCATCAGGCGTTGTTCCAGTCGAAGGTTTGATAGGGAAGACTGAGAGAAGGGGGAGCTGAGATCAGCTCCTTTTTTATCGGTGGGTCGCGATCCAGATCAACAGTCCCGCCTGAAACACTGCGAAGGTCACCAGGCAGGCAATCGTGAAGCGCAGACCGGCGTCCTCGCGCTTGTACTTGCCGACACGGTCTTCGTGCTGGCGAATGGTCACTTCCTGTTCGATCAGGTTCTTCTCGGCCTTTTCCAGCATTTGCGAGGCTTCGAGAATTTCGATGATCTGCACCTTGTCGTTGTTCCAGGTGCTGTGCAGGTTGCCGACGTGTACGTCCTTGATGGTGCCTTTCATGTGCTGGGCATCGGCGTACGCTACTTCAAAACCCAAGGTGCGCAGAAAGTGGTCACGACGCAGGCGTGTGTCTTCGTTCAGGCCGTCCTTGCTCGCCAGCGCTACGCCTTCAATCTTGTAGGATGACCATCTTTTCTGCGCCCAATGCACGGCATGGGCGATCATGAAACGACCGATGCCGCGGTTCCACGGCTCGATCTGCAAGCCTGATTCGGGACCGAAGCGCACAGTGCGCTTTTCGTGATCGGCCCAGACATCCAGATTGTTCTGCTCCTTGCGGACCCGTTGGCCTGGCAGCTGCACATTGATGCGCAGCAGGCTCAATTCCTTGCTGTGCCGCTTGGCACGACCAAACTGCACAAAACGCAAGGGCCGTCCGCCGGTGGCGCGGTCGGTAGGCTGTGGTGCCAGACGCAACATCTGAAAGTTCTCGGGCAGAACGTCTTCCCACGGCTGCGGCGATGCCTGAACCTCGGCTTCTACGCTTTCGGGTGCTGCAGTGGTTTCAGTCATGATATTCGCGTCAGCCATAATGGTGTCCTTTCCTGGGCCTTGCACCGGGATACTTGCAACGGAACAAAAAGCCAGCAAACCGCTATCGGCCAGATGTCCGAAGACTGAAGGGCTTGCAATTATCTGACGTCAGATTTTTTTCCTGGTTGGGGCAGGGCCTTGATGAAGGCCAGGATCCGCTTGGTCACTTCACTGGCCAGCGGCTGGGTCGGGTTGCGGTAGGACAACAACTGCTGCTGTAAGTCGTCTGGCACGATACGCAGCACATGATTCATTCCGTCGATCAGGGCCAGTTCGGCATCCGGTCTGGCTTTTTGCAGCAGCAGGGCATCGCCCACGCCCACCTGAATGTCGTTACGCCCCTGAACGATGAGCGCCGGAATGTGCACTGCAGCGAAGGCTGCGGCGGGGTCCTGGCGAAACAGCGAGATCAGATACGGCTGGACACTGGGGCGAAATACCACTTCCAGCTCGGCGGGCACGTTGTCGTCGGTCTTGCCCGCCTTCAGTTCATCGAGCAACTGATTGCTGCGTTGCAGAAGATCTGGTGGCAAGCGCTCCTGAAATTGTTCGCGCAGCACCTGATCGACAGGCCGTCCGGTGCCTGCCACGGAAATCAGCGCTGCTGCACCCACTTTTTCAGCCGCCAGCGTCGCCACCAGCGCACCCTCGCTGTGGCCCAGAAGAATCAGCTGGCCAAGGCGCGGGTTGGCTTTGAGCGCTCTGGCCCAGAGTTGAACATCGGCCACGTAGCGCTCGACGCTCAGATTGCGTTCATCCGGCGTGACTGCCTTGCTGGCTGCGACGCCGCGTTTGTCGTAGCGCACGCTGGCGATATTGTTTTTAGCCAGAACCACCGCCAGGCGTTTCATGCTGTCGTTGCGTCCACCCTCAGGGTTGTTGCCGTCGCGGTCGGTGGGGCCGGAACCGGCGATGATCAGCACCACCGGGACCGGTTTGTCCGAACGGGGCATCAGCAGAGTGCCGTACAGTTTGCCGTTTTCGGTATCCACCGTGATCGGCCGCTGCACCACGCTGGGCGCCGCAGCACTGGCTGTTCCGGCGATTAGGCTCAGGGTCAATGTTATCGGCAGGGCCAGCAGACGCAGCGCGTTTGGTACTCGAAGCAGGGAATTACCGGATAACATCGCAAGGCCATCATGGGGAGAGTCTCGCTTGGACGCGCGGCGTGACAGAAGGTTCGAGGATGAACTGAACCGCGAGCCTGCGTATACTGGCGCGCTTGGTTTAACGATCTGGTTTTTTGGCTGATTTTTCGGAGCGCCCGCATGTCCGGCAACACTTTCGGCAAGCTGTTCACTGTCACCACCGCCGGCGAAAGCCACGGCCCGGCGCTGGTCGCTATCGTCGACGGCTGCCCGCCGGGGCTGGAGCTGGACCTGCAAGACCTGCAGCGTGATCTGGACCGGCGCAAGCCAGGCACCAGCCGTCATACCACGCAACGTCAGGAGGCCGATGAGGTCGAGATCCTCTCCGGCGTCTTCGAGGGTAAAACCACAGGTGCCTCCATAGGCCTGCTGATCCGCAACACAGACCAGAAGTCCAAGGACTATTCGGCTATCAAGGACCTGTTCCGTCCGGCTCATGCCGATTACACCTACCACCACAAGTACGGTATTCGCGATTACCGCGGCGGCGGCCGCAGTTCGGCACGGGAAACCGCCATGCGCGTGGCAGCGGGGGCGATTGCCAAGAAATACCTGGCAACCCAGGGCATCGTCATTCGCGGCTACATGAGCCAGCTGGGCCCGATCCAGATCCCGTTCAAGACCTGGGATTCGGTAGAAGACAACGCGTTTTTCTGCCCCGACCCTGACAAGGTGCCGGAGCTGGAAGCCTACATGGACCAGCTGCGACGTGATCAGGACTCGGTCGGTGCGAAAATCACCGTGGTCGCAGAAGGCGTGATGCCCGGCCTCGGCGAGCCGATCTTTGATCGTCTGGACGCCGAGCTGGCACACGCGCTGATGAGCATCAATGCGGTCAAGGGCGTGGAGATCGGTGCCGGTTTCGACTGCGTTGCACAACGCGGCACCGAGCACCGCGACGAGATGACCCCACTGGGTTTCCTGTCCAATCAGGCGGGCGGCATTCTCGGCGGCATTTCCTCCGGCCAGCCGATCATTGCGCATCTGGCGCTCAAGCCAACCTCCAGCATCACCACGCCGGGGCGCTCGATCGATACCGATGGCAATGCGGCCGACGTCATTACCAAAGGCCGGCACGACCCGTGTGTCGGCATTCGCGCCACACCGATTGCCGAGGCGATGATGGCCATCGTGTTGCTCGATCATCTGCTGCGTCATCGCGGTCAGAACGCCGATGTCAGCGTCAACACACCTGTGCTGGGACAGTTGTAATGCGCGCTGTCACGGTCGCGGACTGCTAGCGTGACGCAAACATCCGGCGGACAGCTTCCTTACTGGCGGCTGTCCGGGTTCTACGTGTGCTATTTCGCCTTGCTCGGCCTGTCTGCGCCGTTCATGGCCCTTTATCTTCATCACTTGGGTTTTTCCAGCTCACGCATAGGCGAACTGATCGCCATCCCTATGCTGATGCGCTGCGTTGCGCCCAATCTCTGGGGGTGGCTGGGTGATCACACCGGTTGGCGTCTGAACATTGTGCGGTCTGGTGCCATCTGCACGTTGTTGGCGTTTTCGCTGATTCTGGTCGAAAAAAGCTATGCCTGGCTGGCGATGGTCATGGCGCTCTATGCGTTCTTCTGGCATGCCATCCTGCCGCAGTTCGAAGTCATCACCCTCGCGCACCTGCAAGGCCAGACCTCGCGTTACAGTCAGATCCGACTGTGGGGCTCGATCGGTTTCATTCTGGCGGTCGTGGTGCTGGGACGGGTGTTCGAATGGTTCAGTCTGGATCTGTTTCCTTACATCGCGCTGGCGATCATGGCCGGTATCGTTGTCAGCAGCTGGTGGGTGCCGAATGCGCATTCCTCACCGTCGAGCCGTGAAACCGTGTCGGGCGGCTTTCTCAGGCAACTGGCGCGTCCTGGTGTCTTGGCGTTCTACCTCAGTGTCGCGCTGATGGTGCTCAGCCATGGGCCGTATTACACCTTTTTGACCCTGCACCTCGAAGCGCTCGTTTACAGCCGTGGCCTGATCGGCCTGCTATGGGCGGTCGGTGTGGTGGCTGAAGTGCTGATGTTCATGGTCATGAGCCGGATTCTGCAGCGTTTCTCCGTGCGCCAGGTACTGTTCGCCAGTTTTCTGCTGGCCGCATTGCGCTGGCTGCTGTTGGGGCTGTTTGCCGATCACCTGACCGCGCTGCTGATTGCTCAGGTGATGCACGCCGCCACGTTCGGCAGCTTTCACGCCGCCGCCATTCATTTCGTGCAAAGTAGCTTTGGCCCGCGTCAGCAAGGACAGGGGCAGGCACTGTATGCCGCGTTGTCCGGCGTGGGTGGCGCGCTGGGCGCTCTGTATTCCGGTTACAGCTGGAACGCGCTGGGGCCAGCCTGGACGTTTGCCATTGCCAGCCTTGTAGCCTTTGCCGCAGCCATCATGATTATCACACCCAAGAAAGAGGAAGGTGTATGAGCCGCGAACAACTTAGCGTGGAAATAATCGAGGCCGGGCGCTTCCTGTATGGCCGCGGCTGGTCGCCTGCCACCAGCAGCAATTACTCCGCGCGTCTTTCAGCCACCGAGGCGCTGCTGACCGTATCCGGCAGGCACAAGGGCCAGTTGGGTCCTGACGATGTGCTGGCTACCAATATGGCAGGCAACAGCCTGGAGCCCGGGAAAAAGCCGTCTGCTGAAACCTTGCTGCACACCCAGTTGTACAGCAGCAGGCCACAGGTCGGCGCGGTGCTGCACACCCACTCGGTGAATGCGACGGTGCTGTCGAGGCTGACTGCCGCCGATCATCTGGTGTTCGAGGATTACGAGCTGCAAAAGGCCTTTCATGGCGTGGTCACTCATCAGTCGCAGGTCGTGGTACCGATTTTCGACAACGATCAGGATATTGCCCGTCTCGCCGCAAAGGTGCAGCCTTGGCTGGACGCCCATCCCGAGTGCGCTGGTTACCTGATCCGCGGTCACGGTCTCTACACCTGGGGGGCGAAAATGAGCGACGCCTTGCGCCAGATCGAAGCGTTCGAGTTTCTTTTTGAATGCGAACTTAAAATGCGCGCGGTATTGAACCGTTGAAAACGTCGTATTAAAACCAGCCTGTAAGCCTGACCGGCCTGTAAAAGCCGGAAGGTGGTGCCCTAAACCGAGGATTCATGCCATGAGCAGCCTGTCCGTTTATCACGTTTCAAGCCCTGACACGCCCAACAAGGTGCTGACCCATCTGGAAGATATTGCTTCGACGCTGGCCGAGCACGGTGTGGCGTTCGACCGTTGGGAGGCCGCGACGCCGATCACCCCCGGTGCCAGTCAGGAAGAGGTGATCAGCGCCTATCGCACCCAGATCGACAAGCTGATGACCGAGCGCGGTTATGTCACCGTGGACGTTATCAGTCTCAACAGCGATCATCCGCAAAAAGCCGAATTGCGCGCCAAATTTCTTGAAGAGCATCGGCATGGCGAGGACGAAGTGCGCTTTTTCGTAGCCGGGCGGGGCTTGTTCACATTGCACATCGACGACTACGTATACGCCGTGCTGTGCGAAAAGAACGACCTGATTTCCGTACCGGCCGGCACCCGGCACTGGTTCGATATGGGCGAAAACCCGCATTTCGTTGCCATCCGCCTGTTCAACAATCCGGAAGGCTGGGTGGCGAATTTTACCGGTGAAGACATTGCTGGCCGTTTTCCACGGCTGGAAGACTGACAGGAGCCCGATTCTGATGCCCATCAAAGCTATCCTCACGGATATTGAAGGCACCACCAGCGCAGTGAGTTTTGTTTTCGACATGCTGTTTCCGTTTGCCAAAAAGCACCTGCCCGGGTTTGTTCGGCAAAACGCCGGACAACCGGCAGTGGCGTCGCAGCTGCAAGCGGTACGCACCGAGGCCGGCGAGCCTGACGCCGATGTCGAGCGGGTTATTGCAATACTGCTGGAATGGATTGCCGAAGACCGCAAGGCCACGCCGCTGAAAGCGTTGCAGGGCATGGTCTGGGAGCAGGGCTATAACGCCGGACAGCTCAAGGGCCATGTTTATCCGGATGCTGTCGATGCCTTGAAACACTGGCATCAACAGGGCTACAGGCTTTACGTTTATTCCTCGGGCTCAATTCAGGCTCAGCAATTGATTTTCGGCTGTTCCGAAGCGGGCGATCTGTCCGGTCTGTTCAGTGGTTACTTCGATACGACGTCCGGCCCCAAGCGCGAAGCGCAGTCCTACCGGACGATTGCGCAGGCAATCGAGTGTCCTGCCGAGAACATTCTGTTCCTCTCGGATATCGTCGAAGAGCTCGACGCAGCGCAGGCCGCTGGCATGATCACCTGCGGTCTGGCGCGTGACGGCGGGGTGCTTGCGGGTCACAGATATGTGAGCAGTTTCGCGCTCATCGACCCTGCTTCGTTCTAAACGACATCAGCCTGTCGTGCACGGCATTGCCCTGATGCCGCAGCATGCAAATCTGCCTGCCGCAGGCTTGCACGCTATTTTCTGTAAGGAGCGTCCTGCTTTTGAGTGGGACGTTGCCTACCTGAAAGTGCGTTGAATCTGTTTGTTCTGCTCGTCATTCTTCAACGCGATTATTCGTGTAAGTTCTGCGCCCATCGCCCCCTGAGTCACGGACAACACCTGTACCGATTCACGGGCGCATAAGGAGCGGCAGCGGATGTGCAGTGCCATTAAAGAAAGCGCAAGCAGGGACTTATTGATACAGCAGATGGTGAGCACGATCAGCGAACTCGACGGCCAGACCGCCGTCGAGAATGCCCTCGAATGGCTAAGGCGCGAATGCAACAGTGAGCGGGCGATGTTCTATCAGTTCAAAGGGCCGGTGCTGCTGACGTTCATTACCTGCAATGTCGATGATGCCTGGGGCAAGGCTTACCGCCAGCGCGAGTTCATCACCCAGGATCCGGTCATCCGCTGTTATCGCAATCAGTTGGGATTTGTGAACTGGCAGGATGCATTCAGACAGTATCCGGTGTCAGCGTGTTACGAAGAAATCGTCGATACGTGCGAACTGCTTCCGGCCATTTCCTACGGCTACATGAACCATTGCCGTGGTGCCGACAGCGTGACGTCGGTTTGTACGCTGGGTGAAGTGGGGCGAGCGATCTCCGCTGAACAAAAATACCTCATGAGCAGTCTCATGCCGGTGCTGCACAGCGTTGCGCGGGGTTTGAAGTTCTGCTCTCGCGGTTTGACCCATCGGGAACTGGAGGTACTGCAGTGGGCCAGGGATGGAAAAACTGCCTGGGAGATCTCAATGATCCGCGACGTGTCGGAGTCGACGGTGAAGTATCACCTCAAGACCATCTATTCCAAGCTGGGTGTCGCCAATAGGGCGCAGGCGGTAGGCGAAGCGCTTTGCCGGGGTTTGATCAGGTAATCGACACCTGAAAACGCGGGCAAAAAAAAGCCGCGAGAACAAGGTGTAATCGCGGCAAACAAGGGATGAGAGCGTACAGCGGGTGCCGCCTGTCAAGGCGGCGGGAAAATCAACGGGTGTGGTAAGTCGGCAGGTCGAAGCGGTGCTGACTTTGCAGCATCGAAATAGCTGGCAACTCGCTGGCTTGTGCAGCCAGGTCGCGGCGGATAGCGCTGATTACCCATTCTAGTTGAACCGGAGTGTGCAACTGAGCATAAGACACGGAGCGACGGATCTGCTTGCCATCGTGAGTACGCAGTGACAACAGAACACCACCATCAGGACGTGGCTGGGTGGTAACGGTGTAGTCGGAGAATACGGAAGCGAATTTTTCTTGAATAAAAGTCATGTCTGGCGGCTCCATTGCTCATGGGATAATAAGCTTGGAAGTACTATTGCAGTGTCTGTGCCAGTCTTTGCACTTGAATTAAATCCTTTAAAATCAATGACTTGAAATATTCTCTATTTTAAGGCTTCGTGCATTTTGCATGAACACCCTTCGTGCGCCCTGCATTTTGCCGTTTCCTGCACGATGGATATCGGGCAGAAGGAGGATTGCATCGATTGCGGTGATCAGGAGCAGGCATTGCGCATCCGCATCGATGCTGATCGAACAGCTGGCGAGACTTGAGGTCAGTGTGTGTATCGACGCCGGGTCAACGCATGCCCGGAGTACCGTGCGCCAAGGAGTAGTTAATGACCGATACAGATATCAGCGCTTCGCAAACCATGACTGAAGACGAAGCCGCCGAGTTCGCCGAGCAGGTATTCGATGTGGCTCGCCCGGGAAATGCAGTCATGCTGGAGCGTCTGCTTGAAAAAGGCCTGCCCGCAGACCTGCGCAACCACAAGGGCGATACGCTGCTGATGCTGGCCAGCTACCACTGCCATGCGGATGCGGTCCGTGTGCTGCTGAACCACAAGGCTGACCCTGAAATTCGTAACGATAATGGCCAGAGTCCCATCGCTGGCGCAGCGTTCAAGGGTGATCTGGCAGTGGTCAGGCTGCTGGTCGAGGCCGGTGCCGACGTCGACGGCGCCTCTGCCGATGGTCGTACTGCGTTGATGATGGCGGCCATGTTCAATCGCAACGAGATAGTCTATTACCTGATCAGTCAGGGCGCGGACCCGCATGCCACTGATGCCAAGGGCATCACGGCACTGGGTGCCGCTCAGGCAATGGGTGCGACTGTCACCATTGATCAACTGATCAAACTGGGTGTGCAGCCGGCCCGGTCCTGAGGCCGAGTGCCTTCAGGGCATGAACACATAGAGGCGCGATGGATTTACCGTTATCCTTCGCGCCTCTTTTTTTGCCCGTTATCAGGATCGCTCCCATGAAAGACTCACTGGTCGAATTAATCAGCAAAGTGAGCTCCGGCTGCATGGGCGACGACGAAATCGTGCGTATTGCCGATGAAGCCGCGCAGGCGTATGCCGACCCGCAGGCTTTTCTGACCGCCAACCCTGATATCAACTACGACGACACCTTTCCGATTCCACTGGGCGAATGGGTGGTGGTAGGCAGTCTGCCGGAAACCGTGCTGTTTCAGGCCGACAGCTATATGGACCTGTTCGAGCAGATCGTGCAGTCATTCGGCAAGGACGTGACGTTCAACATCAAGCCAAAACAATTGGCCAAGGTCGAACCACTGGTAGCGCTCAACCGGATTCAGATTCAATTGAGCAGCATGAACAAGGACATGGGCGGCTATGTGCTGATGAACTTCAGCCAGCCGCTGGATGACGAACTGCAAGCGGTGCTGGTGTATGGCCGTGACGAGGCGCGGGTGCTTGAACTGGCAGCGTTGGCCGGCATCCATGCCGCACCCGCTCTGCAGGCATTGCGCGGTTAACCCAGCGCCGTATCGAGAAACATCATTACCGCGAAGCCGCCCATCAGGCCGAGCGTCGCCGAGGTCTGATGGCCGTTGCGGTGGGTTTCCGGGATGACTTCATGGGACACCACGAAGATCATCGCACCTGCCGCCAGCCCCATGCTGAGCGGGTAGGCGATGGCAAACCCGCTGGAAATACCCAGGCCCACCAGCGCGCCCAGCGGCTCCATGAGTCCTGAACCGATGGCCACCAGCATCGCCTTGAATGCCGACAGCCCGGTAGCACGCAGGGCCAGCGCAATGGCCAGGCCCTCAGGGATGTCCTGAATAGCAATGGCAGTAGTCAATGGCAGGCCGACATTCATGTCGCCGCTGGCGAAGCTCACACCTATCGCCATGCCCTCAGGCAAGTTATGCAGGGTGATCGCCAGTACGAACAGCCAGACCCGGCTGATTCGCTCTGAATGAGGACCCTGACGGCCCACGCTTTCATGCTCGTGCGGTGTGAACTTGTCCAGCCCAAGCATCAACAGCACACCCAGGCCCAGACCGGTCACTACCGTCGCAGCCGCCCAAGGGCCACTGTCGGTTATGCCCCGAGCGGCCTCCAGCCCGGGCAGTATCAGCGAGAACGAGCTGGCAGCCAGCATCATGCCGGCAGCAAAACCGAGCATGATGTCTTGAGCGCGTTGCGAAACGTTGCGCAGGGCGACCGCCATGACTGCACCCAGCGCCGTCGCCAGGAAGCCGGCCGTGCCGCCCAGCAGTGCATGATTGAAGTTGACCTGGCTAGTGCCATAGAAGGCGTTGTAAAGACTGATGCCGCCGAGGCCGACGACGATCAGCAGAGCAAGGGCGAAACCCAGGCTCACCAGCGGGCTGCCCTGAAGATGGTTGAACCATGTCGCCCAAGGCGTTCGGGGTTGTGCGGGCGTTGGCATGAAGACGGCTACCTGTGTGAGGGTGAAAGCGATAATGAATGAAATGCGAAGTCGACCCCCGTTGGGAGCCTGAGAATATAAGGTTGGTTCAACGGACCCCCCGAACGGCGCAACTATCCTAGGAAGGTAAGCATTCATTAGGGGCAACACCATGGGTTCTAGTTTCAACGGCCTGGTCGGCTTGATCATTCTGGCGCTCGATATCTGGGCCATCATCAATGTCTTGAAAAGCGGCGCCGAGACCGGCAAGAAAATTCTCTGGGTATTGTTGATCGTGCTGTTGCCTGTTGTGGGCCTGATCATCTGGGCAATCCTCGGACCGCGTGGCAACGTGCGAATCTGATACGCCGCCAGGTTATCAACGAACGCTTGATTACCCTGAGTAATCAGGCGTTTTTCGTTCATGGGCCAAGGCATTTGCAAGCAAGACGCTGCACAGAGGTTCGACCTGTCATGTTCCTCGACGTAGAATGCGCGCCTTTGTTGTGGGCGGTCGGCCGTCCTGTCATCAGTACCCAGCGGGAGCTTACCCATGAGCGATTATCAGGAAACGTTGTACGAAGGCTACGGCCAGCGCTTTCGTATGGAAAAAATGCTGCACGAAGTGCGTACCAAACACCAGCATCTGGTGATCTTCCAGAACCCGCGCATGGGCCGCGTCATGGCGCTGGACGGCGTGATCCAGACCACCGAGGCGGATGAGTTCATCTATCACGAAATGCTCACTCACGTGCCGATTCTGGCCCACGGCGCTGCCAAACGTGTACTGATCATTGGCGGCGGCGATGGCGGCATGCTGCGCGAAGTCGCCAAGCACCTGACCGTCGAGCACATCACCATGGTCGAGATCGACGCCACGGTGGTCGAGATGTGCAAGGAGTTCCTGCCCAATCACTCCAGTGGCGCTTTTGACGATTCGCGCCTGAACCTGGTCATCGACGACGGCATGCGCTTTGTCGCGACGACCGAAGAGAAGTTCGACGTGATCATCTCCGACTCCACTGATCCTATCGGTCCGGGCGAAGTGCTGTTTTCGGAGAACTTTTATCAGGCCTGTCATCGCTGTCTGAACGAAGGCGGCATTCTGGTTACCCAGAACGGTACGCCCTTCATGCAACTGAGCGGTGTGCAGACCACTGCAGGACGCATGAATGGCCTGTTTGCCGATTGGCATTTCTATCAGGCCGCCATCCCGACCTACATCGGCGGTGCCATGACTTTTGCCTGGGGCGCCACTGACAAGGGCTACCGCAAACTGCCACTGGAAACCCTGCGTCAGCGCTTCATGGGCAGCGGTATTGTTACGCGCTATTACAACCCGGAAGTTCACATTGGCGCATTCGCCTTGCCGCAGTACGTACTGCAGGCTGTGAGCAAGGCCAGCAACGACTGATCAATAGATCTGACGTTAGCGGCCGGGTCAGCCTTAACGCCGCCTGAGAGGCGTTGAAGCGCGCAACTGGCGACAGAAATTTCACACTTTCTGTCCCAGAATTGCGCGCGAAGCTGAACAGGCACGCGTATTCATGGGCCGCCCCGGCCCCTGGTGACCCGCAATCAAGTAATATCTGCGCCCTGTCGTACGCCGCCCGCCCTTGGTGAAGGGCGGTGCTGCACCCTGAACCTACCCCTGAATCCACCGGATCCTGACAACCATGGCTAAAACGGACGCCCAGATTCATCGGCAAGCCCGCCTGCTGAACCCGACTGTCAAATCGCATCTGGCTTACATCCTGCTCAGCGGTTTCGCTTTGATGGTGATGTACACGCTGTTGCGTATCGGTCTGCTGGTCTACAACCGCGAGATGATTGGCGACACGCCAGCCTCGACATTCCTTGAAGCACTGTTTAACGGCACGCGCTTCGACCTGCGCCTGACCATGTATCTGCTCATTCCGCTGGTGCTGTCGCTGTTCAGCGCCCGGGCCATGGCTGCACGCGGGTTTTTCCGGTTCTGGCTGACCCTGGTCGGCAGCATCACGCTGTTCTTCGGCTTGATGGAAATGGACTTCTACCGTGAGTTTCACCAGCGCCTGAACGGTCTGGTGTTTCAATATGTCAAGGAAGACCCCAAGACTGTCCTGAGCATGCTCTGGTATGGCTTTCCGGTGGTTCGCTACCTGCTCGCCTGGGCAATCGTGACTTGGCTGTTGAGCCTGGTATTCAAGGGCATCGACCGCCTGACACGGCCACGCCTCGTAACGACGAAGGGCACCCAGACGGTCAGTACAGTTGCGCCGTGGTACATGCGTGTTGGCGTTTTCGTGCTGGTATTGCTGGTTATGGTGGTGTGCATCCGTGGCACCCTGCGCCAAGGCCCACCGCTGCGTTGGGGTGACGCTTACACTACCGACTCCAACTTCGCCAACCAGCTGGGCCTGAACGGCACACTGACCCTGATTACGGCGGCCAAGAGCCGTATGTCCGAAGATCGCGACAACATCTGGAAAGCCACGCTGCCACAGGCCGAGGCGCAGCAGACGGTGCGCGACATGCTGCTGACCTCGCATGACAAGCTGGTAGAACCTGATATTGCCGCTGTGCGTCGCGACTTCACACCGCCAGTAGAGAACACGTTGCCGATCCGCAACGTGGTCGTGATCCTGATGGAAAGCTTCGCCGGTCACTCGGTAGGGGCGCTGGGCAACGATGCCAACATCACGCCGTATTTCGACAAGCTGTCGAAAGAGGGGCTGTTGTTCGACCACTTCTTCTCCAACGGCACCCACACCCATCAGGGCATGTTCGCCACCATGGCGTGCTTCCCGAACCTGCCGGGTTTTGAGTACCTGATGCAGACGCCAGAGGGCAGCCATAAGCTGTCGGGCCTTCCGCAATTGCTGAGCGCGGGTCGCAACTACGATGACGTCTATGTCTATAACGGCAACTTCGCCTGGGACAACCAGTCGGGTTTCTTCAGCAACCAGGGCATGACCAACTTTGTCGGTCGCGAGGACTTCGTCAATCCGGTGTTCTCCGATCCGACCTGGGGCGTTTCCGACCAGGACATGTTCGACCGTGGCGCCCAGGAACTCAAAGCCCGTCAGGACGGCAAGCCGTTCTATGCGCTGCTGCAGACCCTGTCCAACCACACGCCGTATGCGTTGCCGGACCCGCTGCCGGTCGAGCGTGTGACCGGACACGGCTCGCTGGATGAGCATTTGACCGCCATGCGTTATGCCGACTGGGCGCTGGGCCAGTTCTTCGAGAAGGCCAAAAAAGAGCCTTACTACAAGAACACCCTGTTCGTGGTGCTGGGCGACCACGGTTTCGGCAATGACAAGCAGTTGACTGAAATGGACCTGGGGCGTTTCAACGTGCCATTGCTACTGATCGGGCCTGGTGTACAAGAGAAATTCGGCCAGCGCAGCAGCATTGTCGGCACGCAGGTTGACGTCGTGCCAACCATCATGGGCCGTCTGGGTGGTCTGAACCGCAACCAGTGCTGGGGCCGCGATCTGCTGAACCTGCCGGAAGGCGACAAGGGTTTTGGCGTGATCAAGCCGTCGGGCAGTGAGCAGGTGGTCGCGATCATCAGCGGCAACCGCATTCTGATCGAACCGACAGAAATGCCGGCCAAGCTGTTGACCTACACGCTGGGTGCCAAGCCTTCTGCCGAAGAAGTGCCTGATGCACCTGACACGCAGGAACTCAAGCGCAAGCTGGAAAGCTTCCTGCAGACCGCCACCAAGAGCCTTCTGGACAACACGGCCGGTGTCGAGGCCAGCAAGAACCGTAACTGACCATGACTGACTTGTCCGGGTAACCGGCAAGTCGGATCAGCAGTACACAAAAGGCCCTCGGCATCCATTGCGAGGGCCTTTTGTTTTGCCCGTCATCGCGGGCTGTCCGGCGTAATTCGTTGGAACGAATGCGTGGGCCAAAAGGTCCTTATCACATAAGCCAGAGTGCCTGGCTTCGTTCTGGAGGCATTGATGAAACAGTGGGCCATTTCGTATCTGGACAAGGATGGTGTGCAGCAACTCCGTGAGGCTGGTTTTGACGAGCGTCCCAGTGAGGAGGAGGCCGCGCGTTTCCTGCGCAAGGACCTGTATCCAGTCACCGATGAGCTGGATCTCAATGATCTTGACGGGCGCACCGACGAGCCTACGGTTAAAACGCTTAAAGACCATAACAGTGTGCGGATCATTTCCATTACAGAAGTTGCCTGACCTGCGGTGATTCAAAAAGCTTTTCGTGGCAACCACTTGGCATCCTGCCCACGATGGGTCTACTCTGCAGATGAGGCTGTTCAAACGGCCTCTGACATCTCGATACCCGACCTGTGCCAAGCCTGGTCTGGTCAGCTACATGCTTGATTCCCCACGCCGGATTAGATTATCTGTCGTGCGGCGGCCCCCGATGATTCGGCGGTCGCTCTGGGAGAGTTGAAACTCTATCTATCGTTGCATAGGAGGACGTTTCATGAGCACAGCCTATCAAGAGGACATCAGCAGTAACGTACTGCGCCGCATGAAAGAAGGCGGTTTTGATTTCGCGCGAATCTATCCCATCGAGTTTTACGCCATCTTCCCGGATGAGGAGCGGGCACGGCAGGCTGCAGAGCAATTTCGCGGTGAATCCCTCAATACCCAGGTAAACGTACGTGATGACGGTAACTGGCACTTGCAGTTGAGCAAAGTGATGTACGCCACTTATGACGGTATCGGTGATTTCGAGCAGGACTTTCAGATGGTGATTTCGCCCATGGACGGTGAGGTTGAAGGTTGGGGTGTCACTCAGGAGGTCAGAAGACTGCACGCTTGATGGCTTTTGATTGTCAGGCAACACATTACCGGCTGATTCGGGATACGTTCTGGATCGGCCGGTTCTGTTTTTGCTTCGCGCTCATAAACAGTGGTCAAAAAAAAAGCCACTCAAATGAGTGGCGCAAAGGGAAGTCTGTTTAAAATCCGCACGCGTTCTTCGCCTGCTGGACAAAATAACGGTTAGCGCAAAAACGGCGTTTGGTGCCCTGTTTGCTCGGTTGCTGTGGAGTGTGGCGAACTAATGTTGTTGGCGGAAATCAACTCTGACTATGCTGATCATAGATTTCACGGTTGAATGACGCTTCCGAATGAAGCGCGAAATAATCGGCTTGGGCGTTTAGTGCACAGGAATGGTGCGTAGAACGTCGAGTGTTTACCTAACCTTTTGAAATCAAAGCGTTTATGCCGGTGGCACGGGCTTTGCGATGGTCTTGGTGTCCATGGTGACAAGGAGTACGGCATGATCCGCACCTTTTATGACGAGATGTACGATGCGGGCGGCGTAGTCCGTCCGCACTATCGGGAGTTCGCCCGCTGGCTGGGTGATACGCCTCCCGAGCTTTTGGCTCAACGCAGGCGCGAAGCCGATCTGCTGTTTCACCGTGCCGGGATCACGTTCACACTCTATGGTGATGAGCAGGGCACCGAGCGGCTTATCCCCTTCGATACCATCCCGCGCAGCATTCCCGCCAGCGAATGGCGTGTAGTCGAGCGTGGCTGTATCCAGCGCGTCAAGGCGCTGAACATGTTTCTGGCGGATCTTTATCACGACCAGCGGATTATCAAGGCCGGAATCATTCCTGCCGAACAGGTGCTGGCCAACGAGCAATATCAGTTGGCGATGCAGGGCCTGAACCTGCACCGCGATTTGTATTCGCACATTTCCGGCGTCGATCTGGTGCGCGACGGTGATGGCACGTATTACGTGCTGGAGGACAACCTGCGAACCCCGAGCGGCGTGAGCTACATGCTCGAAGACCGCAAGATGATGATGCGTTTGTTCCCCGAGCTGTTCTCGGCCCAGCGCATTGCACCGATCGATCACTATCCGAATCTGTTGCTCGACACGCTCAAGAGTTCCAGCCATCTGGACAACCCGAGTGTCGTGGTATTGACGCCCGGGCGTTTCAACAGCGCCTTTTTCGAGCATGCGTTTCTGGCTCGCGAGATGGGGGTCGAGCTGGTTGAAGGTGCCGATCTGTTTGTCCGCGACGACCGCGTGTTCATGCGTACCACCGACGGTCCCAAGGCTGTCGATGTTATCTACCGTCGGCTTGACGATGCATTCCTTGATCCGCTGGCGTTCAACCCTGATTCCATGCTGGGCGTTCCCGGACTTCTGGCCGCGTATCGCTCCGGCAATGTGGTTCTGGCCAATGCCATTGGTACCGGCGTTGCCGATGACAAGTCGGTTTACCCCTACGTCACCGACATGATTCGTTTCTATCTGGACGAAGAGCCAATTCTCAAGAACGTGCCGACCTGGCAGTGCCGCAAGCCGGAAGAGCTGTCACATGTGCTGGCCAACCTCGGCGACCTGGTCGTCAAGGAAACCCAGGGCTCCGGGGGCTACGGCATGCTGGTCGGCCCTGCAGCGACCGCCGCCGAGATCGAAGCCTTCCGGGCACGCCTCAAGGCCAAGCCGCATGCGTACATCGCCCAACCCACCTTGTGCCTGTCGACCTGTCCGACCTTCGTCGAAAATGGCATAGCCCCGCGACATATCGATCTGCGCCCCTTTGTTCTGTCCGGTCGCGAAACCCGCGTCGTACCTGGCGGGCTTACCCGAGTGGCCTTGCGTGAAGGCTCACTGGTGGTCAATTCGTCACAGGGTGGCGGAACCAAAGACACCTGGGTGGTCGAGGATTAAGGATGCCTGCCAATGTTAAGTAGAACTGCCTCTGATCTTTTCTGGATGTCGCGTTACCTGGAGCGAGCGGAGAACCTCGCCCGAATGCTGGACGTGAGCTATTCGCTGTCGCTGATGCCGCAGGACGGGCGGGGTGACGGGCTGGATGAAATAGCCATGCCGTTGCTGATTACCGGAACGCTGGAAACCTATATCGAGCGTCATGGTGAACTGCATGCCGAGCGCATGCTGCATTTTTTCGCGCTGGACGCGACCAACCCGGCCAGCATTTACAGCTGTCTGGGCGCCGCAAGGGCCAGTGCGCATGCCGTGCGCGGGCGTATCACTGCCGACATGTGGGAGAACATCAACTCCACCTGGCTGGAAATTCGCGGCATTGCTCAACAGGGTCTGACCCGTTACGGCATGAGTCGCTTTTGCGAGTGGGTCAAGGAGCGTTCGCACCTGTTCCGTGGTGCGACCTACGGCACAATCATGCGTAACGATGCGTTCCGTTTCATTCGTCTGGGAACGTTCATCGAGCGCGCTGACAACACCATGCGCATGCTCGACGCCCGCTATGAGATGCTCGAACTGCGTGGGCCACAGGCCAACGCCGCGGCGGACAACTCGGCTGCCGGGTACTACCAGTGGAGCGCCTTGTTGCGCGCACTGTCCTCGTTCGAGGCTTACACTGAAGTCTATCGGGATGCGCCAGGCGCGCGTCAGGTTGCCGAACTGTTGCTGCTGCGTGCCGACATTCCGCGCTCGTTGCGCGCCTGTCTGGAAGAAATGGACGTCATTCTGGCCAGTCTGCCCGGCGTCAATGGCCGACCTGCGCAGCGCATGGCCGCCGAGATGGATGCAAGATTGCGCTACACCAGTATCGACGAGATTCTGGATGAGGGACTGCATGAGTGGTTGAACGAATTCATTCCAATGCTGGCCCAACTGGGTGATGCCATTCACACTTCGTACCTGGAGGCTGCATGAGACTTTCGATAAGCCATGAGACCACCTATCACTACGATGACCAGGTGCGCTCGAGTATCCAGTATCTGCGCCTGACGCCTCACGACAGTGAGCGCCAGCAAGTGCTTAGCTGGCAATTGACGTTGCCGCGCCCGGTGCGCGCGCAGATTGATCCTTTCGGCAATATCCTGCATGTCCTGAGCCTGGAAGAGCCGCACGAGGCGATCATCATCGGCGCGCGCGGGCAGGTGCAAATCGACGAAACCCGCGAGGCCGAGCACGAAAGCCAGTCGGCATTACCGTTTTTGCGCGTGACGCGACTGACCGAGCCTGACGAAGCGATTCGCAGTTTCGCAGCCAGGGAATGTCGCAAGCGCGCTGACCGTAGCGCATTGATCGACCTGATGCAGGCGCTCAACCAGCACATGACTTACACGCAGGGTGCGACCGAAGTCGACACCAGTGCCGCCCAAGCCTTCGCCGGACGCTCGGGGGTCTGTCAGGACCATACCCACGCCTTCCTGGCCTGCGCCCGCAGTCTTGGGGTGCCGGCACGTTATGTGTCCGGTTATCTGTGCAGCGAAGACAGCGAACATTTGTCCAGTCACGCCTGGGCCGAAGCCTGGATAGACGACGCCTGGTACAGCTTCGATGTCACTAACCAGCTGGCCATTCCCGAACGTCATTTGAAGCTGGCGGTAGGGCTGGACTATCTGGATGCTTGTCCGGTGCGCGGCATGCGCCGGGGTGGCGGGTCTGAACAGATGCACGCCAAGGTCGTGGTTTCACCCATGACCGGTACGCCAAAAGTGAAAACCCGTGTGCAGGTCCAGGCGCAGCATCAGTAGCGCGTAAGCACTGACCTGCGCATCACTGAAATGGCCGGAATTCAAACTCCGGCCATTGCTTATTCGGCAGGGTCGTCGGTGGTGCTGTAGAGCGCGTTGTGCAGCTCTTCGTAATTACCGCCATTGATGACGCTGAAATAGCCCGCTGCCCTGAGTTTTTCCTGAGCCTTGTCGGCTTTGCTGTCAGTGCTGCTGAAAATGACGAACACCGCATTGCGGTCGTTGAGCACCTGTTTCATCTGATTGACCAGCCGCCGGTCATCGACCCGTACCGCATTCAATACCGTGCCCGCGTCATAGTCGGTCTGGCTGCGTACATCCATCGCCAGTTTGCCTTCCTTGAGCGCAGCCACCGCTGCAGCCTGATCTACCATGCCCGCGTGGGCTGCGAAGCTGCTGACAAGTGCAAAAACAGCAATCCATTGGCGCATAGGCGCGTCTCCTTCAGTCGAGTGGAAAGAGTGGCACAGTTACACACTGACCGAAAGCGTGTCAGATCAGCCGAACAACCTGTTCAGGTTAGGCACGATCAATAACAGCGCAGTGGTAAAGAGGATTAATCCCGCCTGACGTACTTTGGAGTGTTTGAACTTGAACATGGCTGACCGCCTTTTGTTGTTATTCCTGAGCGACAGAAGCAGGTCTATTCCGCGACGCGGAGAGTCGACCGCTGGCATGGGTGCGCATTGAACAGGTGGACCCGGTCATTTGACCGCTGGCCCGAGCGCTGAAAGGATTTTGCGCGCCTCCTGTTACAGATTTAACAATAGAGCCGAGGTGCCCCACGCCTTAGAACGGTTGGGAATTTAAACGTCTACTTATCCAACTTAACGTTATCAATCAACTGTTCGCCAGAGGCTCAGGCCTTTGCTAGACACTTCATTCACATCGTTCAGCTTTGCACCGTTCGTCCGGGTCAGACTTTTCCTACGTGCATTAAACCTCCGACAAGGCGCGGGGTGCTGCTTGATTTGCCGATGCCTTCAAGGCAGGCTCTGCCCGTGCGCTATTGCCTCATCATTGTTTCAGGGCCTCTTTTATGTCTTTACGCATCTGTATTCTGGAAACCGACAACCTGCGACCAGAACTGGTCGAGCAATATCAGGGGTACGGGCGGATGTTCGAATTGCTCTTCGCTCGCCAGCCAATCGCTGCAGAGCTGACGGTTTACAATGTGGTGCAAGGGGACTATCCACCTGCAGACGAGCAGTTCGATGCTTATCTGGTGACCGGCAGCAAGGCAGACTCGTTTGGCACCGATCCCTGGATTCAGACCTTGAAGGTTTATCTGCTGGAGCTGTATCAGCGCGGCGAAAAACTGCTGGGTATCTGCTTTGGTCACCAGTTGCTGGCCTTGCTCCTGGGCGGCAGGACCGAGCGTGCCGTGCAGGGTTGGGGTGTGGGTATTCATCACTATCAATTGGCTCCCGCCAGACCGTGGATGACGCCAGCAATGGACACGCTCACGTTGCTGATCAGCCATCAGGATCAGGTGACCGCGCTGCCCGAGAACGCAACGGTGCTTGCATCCAGCGAGTTCTGTCCATTTGCGGCCTACCATATCAATGATCAGGTGCTGTGTTTCCAGGGCCATCCCGAGTTCATTCACGAGTTTTCCCGGACCTTGCTTGATCTTCGTCAGGAAGCGCTGGGCGAACAGGTTTACCAACAGGGTGTTGCCAGCCTGGATCACGACCATCATGGGGCGACGGTGGCAGAATGGATGATGCGCTTTGTGGCGCACAAGCCGGAAAAACAGTCTGTCTGATCCGGCGCATGGCTGTTGGAACGGGAATGCAGTGGCGGTGCTATAGCCAGCCAGAGCGCTTGAAGCTGGCAAACAGCGCCGTACACCCGCCCAGAATGACGCCCAGCACGATGAAGTAGCCGTATTCCCACTTGAGCTCCGGCATGTTCTCGAAGTTCATGCCGTAGATGCCGGCAATTGCGGTTGGAAAGGCCAGAATCGCTGCCCAGCCAGCAAACTTGCGCTGCACGATGCTTTGCCTCGAGGACTCCAGCAACAGGCCGATTTCGATTGTCTGGCTGGCGATGTCACACAGGTTGCCCAGGTCTTCCATCTGCCGCTTGACGTGAATTTCCACGTCGCGAAAGTAGGGGCGCATGTTCTTGTCGATGAACGGGAAACTGAGTCTCTGCAGTTCTTCACCCACTTCCACCATCGGCGCTACATAACGGCGCATGCGCAAAAGATCACGGCGCAGTGCATGAATGTGCTGGATGTCGGATTCGCGCAACGAGCCGCCGATGACACTTTGCTCCAACAGTTCAAGTTCGGCATGGATGGCTTCGGTCACCGGTTGATAGTTCTCGGTGACGAAGTCCAGGAGGGCGTAGAGCACGAAGTCTTCGCCGTGCTCCAGCAGCAGTGGCCTGGCCTCGCAGCGCTGACGCACCAGCCCGTAGGACTTGGAATGGCCGTTGCGCGAGGTGATGACATAGCCCTTGCCCGCGAAGATATTGGTTTCGATGAACAGCAGCTTGCCGTTTTCGCGTACCGGCGCGTAGGTCACGATAAACAGCGCATCGCCAAAGGTTTCCAGCTTTGGACGGCTGTGAACCTCCATGGCATCTTCAAGGGCCAGTTCATGCAGGTTGAACTGTTCTTTGAGGCTGGTCAGTTCCTCATTACTGGGCTGCTCCAGGCCGATCCAGACGAAATGATCGGGTTTGGCGGCCCAGGCGGCGCCATCATCAAGGGTTATATCGCGGACTTTTTTGCCTTTGCTGTATACCGCTGCTGCAACAACTCGACCCATGGCGCTATCGCTTCTTCAATATGTCAGTGGCGCAAAAAACATGCGCGGTAGCTGATCAGATTGATCAAATGCGTATGAGTTCGCCGGTAAACAAAAGCCCGCGCCGGCGGGCTTCGATTGGGTATCACAGCATGTGTTGCCGATCCTGCTCGATAGCTGCATCCAGTGTATCGAGCAAGGCTTTTCTAACCTTGAGTTTGGTCTTCTTGTGCGCGCTCATGTTGATCTTCTTCAACTGTGCAGCGACCGACAATGCGGTGTTTTGCAGTTCATCGACGCTGACCACCTTGTCCAGGAAGCCGGCGGCCATCGCTCCTTCAGGGTCGAACATTTCGGCATTGATAACCGAGCGATTGAAGGCTGATTTACGCAACCTGTCACGCGCCAGTTCGATGCCGGCGTGGTGCATGGGCATGCCGATCTGTACTTCGTTCAATCCGATACTGAACGGCCCTGCGACACCGATACGATAATCGGCGGACAGCAGCAAAAAGGCACCCTTGGCAACGGCGTGGCCGGGGCAGGCGACGATGATCGGGAAGGGGTGCGACAGCATTCTGCGCGCCAGGGTGGAACCCTGAGCAACCAGATTGATCGCCGCTTCGGCGCTCGAGGTCATCACCTTGAGGTCGTAGCCGCCCGAGAGAATCCCGGGCTGTCCAGTGACGATCACGATTGCCCGGTCCTGTTCGGCCTGATCCAGCGCAGCATTGAACGCGATGATTACGTCCGGAGAAATGGCATTGACCTTGCCGTTGTTCAGGGTCAGCGTGGCGACACCGTCGTCCAGATGGTACGAGACCAGATCACTCATGACGTGATTCCTTTATTGAAGTGAGCAGACGTTACTCACCCATAAGGAACAGGTAAAGCGCTGACTGATGAGTCACTCGGTAGATCGCCAATCAATGGCCGATTTACCCTCAACGGCGGCTCGGGTCATGGCTGGATATCGTTGAAGCCGCAATATTCTTCCCAGTCCATTCCCAGCGCTTCGGCTACCTGGCGGTGTGCTTCAAGGCGCATGCTCTGCAACTGTTCGGGCGACTCGGCAATCAGTTCCAGCGCCAGTTCCCAGGACTCGATGCCCTGGCTCTCGGCCTCGTCTTCAAAAGCCCACTGTAATTGCTGCTTTTGCTCTTTCGGGCTCAACGCGCTGATTTCGTCCTTCAGGGTCGGATGGGTCGCGAGGTATTTCGCCAGCGCGGCCTCGTTCCACTCAAGCGTATTCATGCGGGGTTCCTCAAAATGGTTCGATAGCCCGGCTGCTTTTCAGGGCAGGGGGCAAGACGGCGTGATTGTGAGGGAGCACGTCATTGATGTCAGCACCCGGCCGCAATAATCGCTAGAGTGCTCAGACGAATGTATTGATCCTTCACTCAGGAGCCTATCGAGATGATTAAAGTCAGTGTGCTGTATGCGTATGAAGAGGGTGCCCGTTTCGACCACGATTACTATCGCGACAAACACTTGCCGCTGGTGCAAGAGCTGATGGGCAGTTACTGCAAGGGCTACAGCGTCGACAGAGGCATAGGCGGAGCAACGCCGGGCTCGGAGCCTCGGTATATCGGCATGTGCCACATCTATTGCGATTCCATAGAAGACTTTGAAGCCGGCATGGGGCCGCATTCAAAGCAGATCAATGCCGACATCACCAACTACACCGACCTGATCCCGGAGATACAGATCAGCGAAGTGCGTGCCGATGTGAAAACCGCGCGATAGCTTATCGAGCGGCGTCCTGGCGAGCCGCTTGTTTTTTTGAAGACATGCCACCCGACGGATCAAAGCACTGGCTGTCGTAACGTGGGCTCTGGCACTGCGAAGGGATGTTCGGCGGTGGCGGGCGGTTTCGTTGATACGCCTTGTAGCGTTCCGTCTCGTAGACCGTCACGTGGGTGCGGCCACTGATCTTCAGGTATTCAGTGGCCTTGAGATTGGTCTGGTGAACATAATCGATAGGCTCACCCTCGCGCCGCATGTTCGGCGGGCCCTGGCGCTGCAGCGCGCGCTGTGCAGCGTTGTCACAGGGGATCGACGCATAGCTCACCTGTCCCTGCGGTGATGTGCATTTGAAGATCTCGCCGTACGCCGTGCCTGCACCCAGTAGCGCTAACACTGCCAGCGTGATTGAAAGCCTTTTCATGGTTCTCTCCTTGCATGGCGCAAGGCTATCATTTGCCTCTGAACGCCGCCATATCCTCTTGCTGCAAGACCCCGTTCGTCAGACATATCGCACGGCTATGTTGATCCGCTTTCTGACTATCAGGTTCTGAATTTAACCAGTGGAGGCGCATATGACCGGCACCAAGCCAGGCAGCAGCAACGAAGACAAGAATGATCCGGGTTTTGACGAAGAGTCACCGAAAACCCAGGACCCGCAAATCGATCCGACCGAGCCCGCCAAGACTCCAGCCAGTGACAAGGGCAGCAAGGATGATTACCCGCCGTACACCCCGGACAAGTAACTGAGCGACCGCCCTCGGTAAACACCGAGGGCGGTTTATCTACCTGTCCGTATTATTTGTTTGCGTCCAGGTATTCGAGCAGGTCTTCCATTCGCTCATCGTTGCCCATCCACCACAGTTTCATCCGCGTGCCAGGCACGACTTCGCCTGGGTCCTTGAGATACGTGCGCAACTCTTCACGCGTCCAGACCAGCCCCGAGTTTTTCATTGCGTCGGTATAGATGTAGCCTTCCTGTTGCCCTGCCTGACGACCAATGATGCCGTTGAGGGGCGGACCAAATGCATTGCGTGCAGAAGGGCCGATCTTGTGACAGCCGGAGCAGAGGCGGGTAAAGACTGCTTTTCCGGCTTCTGCATCACCTGCGCCGTAAGCCAGCGGTTGCAGTGCCAGCGCCACTATGAATAAGGCAGTTTTTCTCATCGATATCCCACAGCGCGTGCGGCCGTCTGGTCAAAAGCGACGAATGTTAGCGCAATTATCGGAGGTTCACTTGCTGGCCGGGATCTGGCTCGACAGTTCGTCGAAGTCACGCTTGTAACTCGCCATCTCTGCGGCACTGACGAAGCTCTGTTCAAGGACCACTTTCTTCGCGCCGGACTCGATGGTGTCCAGTTGATGAAGGAAGCGCTTCTTCTTTCTCGCCTCCATCCGTGCGCCAGCCTCATCGATAGCCGTGCGTAGCTCGGTTGCTCGCTGGTTTACGAAATCCTGGCCTCGACGATCAACGGTGAGCCCGTCGTTTTCGACATAGCCCTCCAGCCCGGTTTTCTTCAACACCAGCCAAAGTGCCTGATCCGGCGTGAACGTACCCTTGAATTTCTTGACCTTTCTGCTGCTGTCAGCGCCCAGATCGACCTTCACCGGGCAGCCGGATCGATGCGCCAATTGCTGCAAGGCCTCGTCCAAACGTTGCGAAGGCATGTCATACGCCACCGGCGTCATCTGACACGCAGCGAACGCGGGAGCAGCCGCCAGACACGCAACGGCGATAAGCAGTTTTTTCAGGGTATTTTTCATGATTGCAGGGTTTCATCCGGGAGGTAGGGCTTGGAAATCGTTTTCTGCATGATGTTCCCTGTCTGCCCGACGCTTGCTTGAGCAGTCGTATCCCTGATGTCTCTTGACCCATGCCAGACGCTGCATGCTCAAATCGCAGACAAAGAAAAGCCCGCGATGGGGGGTAGCGGGCTTAAGGTCTTGCTGGGAATTGAGTTAACAATAAACCCGCGAACGTGAAAAAAGCGTGAACTGCCGGATACAATTTATGAACAATTGAAATCAGGGTTCGCCTTCCCAGTAATCGAGGTTTTCAGTGGTCCGCTGGTTAGCGGTAAACACCCGGGTTCCCTGCACTGAAACCATCGCCTGGTACTTCCCCGAGTCGGGGTATTCACAGACCTCCGGCGTTTCCCGGGTGCTGATCGACAGGTACTTCAGCGGCGTCTGCGAGGTGTTGATTATCTGATGAGGGTATTCGGAACCAGCCGGGATAAACACGATGTCACCCGTCCGGATCGGCAGCATCTCGCCTGCGACACGCAAACTGCCTTCGCCCTCGATGATCACGAACATCTCTTCCTGCGCATGATGAAAGTGATAAGGGCACGAGCGCTTGCCCGGCGCGACGACATCAATAGAGGCCCCGAGCTTTTGTGCCGCCGTGCCTGTGCCCAGGCGGGCTGCCGAGCTTTCATAGAGAGGTTCACGAACTTCATATGCGAGGGGAGCCTCGTTGAAATTGCGAATCAGACGAGACGCCAGTTCACGTGCGCGTTCATTCATGTCGGTCGACGCTCGGGGAGTTCAGAAGAGGGTACTTTAGACCAGACAGCGTGATGCGTTGCAGGCAGTTACCTTGATCAGGAAAAACAATCCCGGGCAGTCGCCACAAAAAAGCCCCCGCGCCGCGTGCATCCGTTGCGCAGGTCGGAAACCTATTCACCTGAAACTCGTCTACTCTTTACATCACGATTCAGCCCTTTGCAGAGGACGCACCATGTTTTCAAAAACCGATATTCAACGCGTTCTTGAAACGGCCTTTCTGCCGTCAAAGTGCGAGTGCGTCGTCGCGCTGGATGAAACCTTTTCAGTGAAGCTTCTCCACCCCGAGTCAGGCGATATCCAGCTGTATGTAAAGGGGCTGTCCTTGTCCGAGGTAGAGAGCAGCCGATCCATCGCGCGGCTGGTGCTTTCGCTGAGAGAGCAGAGGGATCTGATGGGGTTGATGGATTTGTCCATGAGGCGGTTGGCGTAGGGACTGGGTTCGTATTTTGATTGTGGTTGTTTGATTGCATTCAGGAAGTCGTATCGCTGCCAGGCTTATCGTGGATGTCCGCTCATGCGGCGTCTGACAGCTGGTTTTGATACGTCAGAGACCACAAAACCCCTGAATTGCTTTCAGAGTTCAGAGGCTTTGCGTTGTATTGATATGACGGTGAAGGAGGGGACTCAAGTAATCGTCAATGGCGTGGTGCGATACCGGAGCGTTTACCCTCGCGAGTCCATCACCAAGACAATGACTTGATGCTTTCCCGAGAAACGAACATTGAGTTGGGCCTGAGGTTGATTCCCTTGCGTAAGGAAAGCCGCGGTGCTCGCGTTTTGAACACACAATATGATGCACAAGCACCGGTGCCCGATGACAGGAGCCGCATTTGCACATGGATGCTCAAAAATGATGGGAACTGCAATTACGGCGCCAGCAAGTCATGTCCCACCTTTTACCTCAGTCCGCAGAGCCGCACAGGCGTTGCCATTTAGTGAGCTATGCTGGGAGAGGTTCGAAAAGCTCACCGGCATGGATTTAGAAAAGGCCTGTACGGAGTTCTTCGCCGGAGGCTGGTTGGCGAGCAATGATTCTACATCGCCGTGTAATGTCCAGGAGATTGCGTCGGGTCGCAGGCGTTTCCGCTTGGGCTTGAATCTGCCGGTGGCGCCCGACCGCTATCGGCCAGAAGTAATCGTTCGAATTCGTCCGTTTCACTCCTTGCCTCGTGAACAAAGACCGTCGTAAACTCAGAAGGTAGCGCGACAGCTAGCCGGTGACAGGCTAGCTTCAGAGCTATCTGAGAAACCAGGAGTAAGGCGACGAAGCTTGAAGCACAGGCCAATTTTGCCCAATTGCTATGCTTCGAAGGCCCTAATTTCGATAGGTATCAATATCTATTGTCGCGCCTACGATGTGGATGAAATCAATGACTGGTAACCCAAAGCCTATGGCTGGCATGGGAGCTTCTTCATCTTGGTCAATCCACAGTACGGTCTGAAAAACGCACCTCAGATTAAACTTCTGTTTTGCCTCAACAATTTTTGCAGCAAATGGTGCTAGTCGGGTGACTAACGCTTCCGACATTTCGTATACGTCGATCAAATCGCTTTCTATCCTTCCGTTTGAGACTGACCAGCATGAGTTTCGACGCAGGGGCGCGTCAGGACTGCGCGGACCTTTCCGAAAAATCTCTGTCGCAGTTAGTCCTATGTACGCCGTCACTTCGTCTGGCTCAAAATTGTCGCCGTACATTGCGAAATATACTTCGCCGGTTGTCGTCATATAAATCCTCATCTCTGTAGTCAGCCGCGTCACGACGATGCCGAAGTGCTGCCTGCGCGACCTACCGCTTCGGGTTGATAGCCATCGGCCATGGATGACCGCTTTCGAACCATAGTAGCCGGCCGGCACCGGTAGCAACCGGTAGGCGGTTATACTAAGGCTCTTTTGTAAACCACCACGGATTGGAATGTTGACTACCCCCACCGACAAAATCGACCAGACGGAAGAAGAGCTAACCAGCTGTATCCATGACCTGTTTCTGAACAAGGAGTACGTCGAGTGGCGGAGGGCGCTGAGAGCGTTTTCAACCGGCGAGTGGCATCTACTAACGGCGAGCTTGGCGAAAAAGCATGTGCCCACTGAGGCATTTCTGGAATTCGGTCAGGAAATTTACCCGAATTTGGTATTTAGCTATATCGAAGCACCGGACCACGCCGAGTCGCAGATGCTAATGGTGCAATTTACGGTGCCTGGCAGTATGTGGCACTGCCTAGTGTGGCATTGCCCTGAACGCAATTGACGACCGAATGGCGAAATAGAGCCAGTATTTCAATGCGCTAATCGTCCGCAATTGGCCGATTACTGCATGTCGCGAGGGGCCACAAACGATCCAAAGCTGACATTGCCTGTAGCTGAAGTTGATCGGCCATGAGTCAGTATCGCAGTCATGGAATTGAGATGGCCTTCGGGCTGATTGCTTTTCTCGGTTTACAGCCTCCCTGAAGCCTCCCGGCGCAAGATAAATATGCAAATACCCAGAGTGTCGGGAGCCAGGCGCAAAGCCAGAGTAACAGCTCATTCGCATCCCGCTCAAACCCGACTGAACTGTGAAGCCCTCACGGGGACTGAACTTAACACCCCTTGAAGGAGCCAGCCCCATGAACAGCGATCAACTCAATCAACACGACGCCGAGCGTCTTCACCAGCGAGTAGCGTCCGAACTGGGCATTACTGCCGAAGAGCTGACCACCTGGATGATCAACGATATCGAGCGCGTGACCGAGGGCGGCAAGGACGTCGGGCACATGGTGGTATTCCGTGAGTCGACCCCTGCGCAGGTTCTCGACAAGGTTCAGCACAAGCAAAGCCATTTCACGGCCATGACCGGCGTGATTGATCTGAGCTAAGTGCAGCGGGCTTTGATGTTCAAAGCCCGCAGACTCAATAGCCTGCCCCCGTACCCGCGCCTGTCACGATCGCAATCCCGGAACTGGTGCCCAGGCGTGTTGCGCCGGCTTCGATCATTGCTCTGGCCGTGGCCACGTCACGCACTCCGCCAGACGCCTTGACGCCGATGTCGGGGCCTACTACGCGGCGCATCAGTGCCACATCCTCAAGCGTTGCGCCACTGCGGCTGAAGCCTGTGGAGGTTTTAACGAATGCCACGCCCAGCTCGCGGCAGATCTCGCAGGCGCGCACCTTCTGCGCCTCATCGAGCAGGCAGGTTTCCAGGATCACCTTGAGCGGCACCTTGCCACAGGCCTGTAGCACCGCGGCGATATCATCGCGGACCTCATCGAACAGGCCGTCCTTGAGCCAGCCGATGTTCAGCACCATGTCGATTTCCTGAGCTCCGGCGGCGATCGTCAGGGCTGCTTCCGACGCCTTGCTGGCACTCAACCCAGCGCCCAGCGGAAAGCCCACCACCGCGCAGACCTTCACGGCAGCCCCGGCCAGTTGTCGAGCGGCAAAAGGCACTTGGCTGGAGTTCACGCACACCGAATAGAAACCGTGTTCTCGGGCTTCGGCGCAAAGTGTGGCAATCTGCTCTCGGCTGGCATCCGCGGCCAGTAAGGTGTGATCGATGGCCTGGGCCAGTGCAGCGGGTTCGAGTGAATTCATCAAAGTATTCCTGTCATCATTAAAAACACTTGGGTGGATACCCTTAAGTTATAAAATTAACACTTGGTGTTACTCTATCGACACCAACAACGGATTGCCGGGATGCCCGTGGACGTCAAGAAAACCGACCGCATCAAACAGATTCAACAGGCCCTTCAGGATGAGAAAGCCATCCATCTGCGGGAGATGGCGGCGCTGCTCGAGGTGTCCGAAATGACCTTGCGTCGCGACCTCAGCCGGCATCCTGGGCAGTTAAGACTGCTGGGCGGCTACATCACCCGCGCCCACGATGATCCTGAGCCGGGGGATTACCGGGTCAGCGAGCAGGGCACCCGCCATGTCGAGGAGAAGCGCCGCATCGGCAAGCTGGCCGCTGCTTTCATCAGTCCTGGCAACACGGTTTTTTTCGACTGTGGCACGACGATCCCTTTCGTAGTCGACTTCATCCCCGACGAATTGGAGTTCACCGCGGTGTGCAACTCGCTCAACGTGCTGCTCAAGCTGCAGCAGAAACCCAACTGCAGCATTGTCCTGTGCGGCGGTGTATTCCACCGCAGGAACCAGGTGTTCGAGAGCCACGCCGAAACCAGCATTCTTGATGGCGTGCGCCTGACCTGGGCCTTTGTCTCTGCGGCCGGGGTCAGCCTGGACTGCGGCGTGACCTGCTTCAACTTCCACGAGGTGGAGGTCAAGCAGAAGGTCATGCGCCAGGCCCGGCAAAGTCTGCTGCTGGCTGATCATTCCAAATTCGACGCCGTACGCACTGCGCACTTCGGTGCCTTGAGCGATTTCCATTGCGTGGTCAGCGATAAGAAAATCCCGCGTAGCTACCGCGAGGCCATCGAGGCGGGTGGGGCGCAGCTTGTAATCTAGAGGCATCACGGTTGCAGCGCCCGGCGTTCGGCTGCGTTCAGGTAACCGGTGGTCACGCTGAACTCAGCGCTGGCACCGGGCGCAAAGCTGCGCACGTTGCCTTTGGCGAGTTCAGCGCGGTAGCCCTCCGGTTCGCAGGTGGCGGGCAGGACGAAGGCCGCCACCTGCTGATCGGTGTTATGCAGGATCCAGCGCGCGGCATGTTCAAATTGCCGGGGGCTGTAGCGGGTGTAGAACGCCGCGTCGTCGGGATGATCAAGGAAGAAGTGCGCCTGTCCTTGGGCGTCGCTGCGCACATCGTCGAAGAAGCAGACGATCTCAGGGTCATAAAGCGCGGGAGAGTCGAGCACCTTGAGGCGAGTCGGGTCCTGGCTGAGTTCGGCGATATAGGCGCTCCAGGCCGGCGTCGGCCGCACATGGGCCGGCACGCTGGAGCGCACCCTTGTGCGCTCGCAGCCCAGCTGCTGGGTGAGGAGGGCGTCGTCGACGTAGGCGTAGTTCATGTGCGCCATGTACATCAGATCCATGGCCTTGCCGGCCAGATTGACCACCTGCATGTTGATCTCGAACAGCCCGCTGGCCGGGCGCAGGGTCACGCTTGGGCTAGCCCGGTAATGGTCGCCGAAGCCCTGCACATATTCACAGGTGCCGCCGAGGCGCAGATACGCACCGTGCTCGTCTTCGCCTGCTTGCAGCCAGGCATCGTCCATCGGCGCGCAGGGCATTTCGCCGTGCAGCGCATGATCATCCTCGGGCCCCGGGCAACCGTTGCGCAACAGGCCGCTGTGAAACATGAAGCAGCCGTAAGTGCCGATCACGCTGGCACTGGGCCGCGGCTGGGTGAACATATTGAGCATGGTCAAATCAACGCCGTCGAATTCGGCTGACCAGATCATTTGCCCTTGCCAGGGCAGGATTACCAGCTTGCCGCGGCTGTTTTCCAGTGACAGCGCCTTGACGCCGCTGGGGTAGGTCCAGGCACGCACGCTGAAATTCGCTGATTCGAGCAGCAGCCGGCTGGCTTGGTCCCAGAGCTGTGGGTAGAGCGGCAGGCGCAAGGTTTCGCTAATCATTGTGCCACCGCCGTGGCCGAGCCACCCAGCACCGGTTGCGGCTGACGCATGCAGTGCACTGCGTACATCACGATGACCACGAAGCACAGCAGCGGCACGCTATAGGCAATCTGCATGTTGCCGCCATTGGCATCGCTGAGCAGGCCCTGGAAGATCGGCATCACGCCACCGCCGACGATGCTCATCACCAGCAACGAGCCGCCGACACCGGTGTCCTCGCCGAGCCCGTCGATGGTCAGACCATAGATGGTCGGCCAGCAAGGCCCGAGAAACACACTGACCCCCACGGCGGCATACACCGCGGTGATGTTCGGCACCAGAATGGTGTAGGCCAGCAGCACGATGCACAGCACGCCATACACCGCGAGGACTTTGGCCGGGTGCATTTTGCGCATCAGCAGGTTGGCAATCATCTTGCCGATAAAATAGGCGGCAAAAGTGGTCAGCAGGAACCACGAGGCACTTCGCTCGTTCATGCCGCCCATTTGCATGGCCAGGCGAATAGTGAAGCTCCACACCCCGACCTGCGCGCCGACGTAGAGGAACTGCGCCAGTACACCGAAGCAGAAGCGCGGATTGCGCCGCAGGCGGCCAAGGCTCTGGCCGATACTCGCCCGCGGTTCGCTGACGGTGCCGTTGCCCTTGCACGCGGGGAAGCGGGTGATGGCGATCAGAATGAACATCAATATAAGTACCGCGATCATCCATTTGTACGGCAGCAGGGTCGACTGGATCATTTGCAATTGCTGCGCCGCTGCCTCACTGGCGCTCATCTGGGCCAGCTGTTCGCTGGTGGCGTCGGTGTCTTTGAACATCACGAAGCTGCCGACGTATACCCCGGTCATGGCGCCGAACGGGTGGAAGGTCTGCGAGATGTTCAGGCGCCGTGTGCCGGTTTCCCGCGGCCCCATCAGTGTCGAATAGGTGTTGCACGCGGTCTCGAGAAACGACAGGCCGACGGCGATGACGAACAGCGCCATCAGAAACATGCCGTACTTGGCGGTCGACGCCGCCGGAAAGAACAGAGCGCAGCCGAACAGGTAAAGCATCAGGCCGATGAGGATGGTGGTCTTGTAGCTGAAGCGGCGCACCACCAGTGCCGCCGGAATGGCGACGAAAAAGTAGCCCAGGCAGAACGCCGACTGGACGAAAGCGGTCTGGAAGTCGCTGAGCATGAAGGCTTTCTTAAAGTGCGCGATCAGCACGTCGTTCATGCTCGCGGCCGCCGCCCAAAGGGCTAAGATGCTACAGAGCAGGAGGAAGGCGAACCACGGCGTGCGGTTCAGGTAGAACCCGTCCGGGGTTTGTTGCAGCGCAGGCTTATTCATTATTGTTCTCCGCGAGATGCTGGTGAGTGTCAGTTGGCCGATGCATCGAGGAATCGCGCAAACGTGGACGCATCGGGGTAAGAAGATTGCGTGCCGAGGCCGGTGACCGAGCAGGCGGAGTAGGCCACCGCCTGCTGCATGGCCTGGCGAATATTGCCGTCCTGGCTCCAGTGTCGGGCGAAGCAGCCAATAAAGGCGTCACCGGCACCGGTGGTGTCACGCGCCTGAACCTTGACCCCTGGCACCTGCCACTCGCCTTCGGCGCCGACGTACAGCGCCCCTTGTTCGCCCAGGGTGACGATGACGTGGCGTACGCCCAGCGCGACCAATTGGCGCGCAGCCTGAGCCGCTTCCTCGGCGCACGTGACCGGCTGGCTGCTGATCAGCGCCAGTTCGCTCTCGTTGGGGATCAGGAAATCCAGCCGCGCCAAGTGCTCGCGGCTCAGGCCGGCCAAGGCCGGGGCGGGGTTGAGCAGCACCGGGATGGCATGCCGGTGAGCGAAGGCGATGGCGTGGTAGACGGTCGCCAGCTCGACTTCCAGTTGCAGCACAATCAAAGCGCAATCGCGCAGTTGCGCCTCGGCACGGTCGATATCGGCCGGGCTCAGGTGGGCATTGGCACCTTTGACGATGAGGATGCTGTTGTGGGAGTTCTCCTGGACGAAGATCGGCGCAACGCCGCTCGACACGCCCGGCACCCGTTCGACGAAGCGTGTATCAATGCCCAGCCGTTGAAAATTGGCCAGGGTGGTATCGGCAAAAGCATCGTCGCCGACCTTGCTGAGCATCAATACGTCGGCACCCAGCAGCGCCGCGGCCGCGGCCTGATTGGCGCCCTTGCCGCCGCAGCCCATGGCAAAACGCGGTGCTTCGAGCGTTTCGCCCTGGGCGGGCATGCGTTCGATGTAAGTGATCAGGTCGACCATGTTGCTGCCGATGACTGCAATCTTGCTCATTGTTATTTTGACCTCAACAGCGCCGACGGAAGCTTCGGCGGCTTTTATTTTTGTTATTTAAATAACATTTTCTGTGAGGATTCAATCTTTATTTTTTGATCTGAGCGTGCGCTATCAAAACGCCTGCAGGGCGTTTCGGTGGCCGTTCCGGATCGGAGAAAGGGGGGGGCGTGTGAGGCCTGCTGCTAAGCAATCGATCCCACGACCATTTTTTCAGGGCCAGAAACCACAAGCCCCCTGAATTCTTCAACGAGTTCAGGGGTTTTGTGTGTTTCAAGTATGGCGGTGAAGCAGGGATTCGAACCTGTCCGATATAGGACTCGGAAGGAAAAGGGTGTCTAAATTAGTGCAATCTTGGACGTTTTAGTCGGTTGCACCTGACCGCTTTTTAAGTCGTCAACAATTTCTCGGACACATCTGACCGACAGCTTTTGGTCGACTCTTTAACATGTCGTTTTTCTTCGCAATCGTCAGTAGGCTGGCCAGGAAACTTTGGCGGTGCGCGTCACGTTTTCATATCACTGCTTTTCGCGCAAATACAGCGCGGAGAAACATCCTGCCGGCGAACCGATTATTGATCCGACCAGCCAGCGACCACGCACGTTCTGTCCGATCCGTTATCGGCTGCCCAAGCAGCTGCCAGCATTGATCCTTGGTCTGATTCACCGAAGTGCAAAGTGAGCCAGACCAAGGGGCTACGAAATTGGGCATACACCCTGCAAATAAACGATCCATCGGGGCCGTAGTACGTCATCTTCGAAATCCGCAAAGCTTTGCAGCCAAGACGGCAGAAACAGGATCTGACAATCAGAAAAGCTTGAGGACGCGTGTGCTGCCTGACGTTGTGGCATGAGGCTATTAGCCCATTTGTGCTATTGATCGTATTAGGTTTCAGTACTCAAATGTGCCATAGAGAAGCGCATCTCTAAATCAAAAATCATGCAGCTGACTTAGGGTCGCTGTTTGCCTGGTCACGGTTTAGGGCCGCGGCAGTGTACCTTGAGTGCCGATAATAAAGCGTTAAAGCGGTAGGGTATTGTGACGTTGATGCGGTCTTTACAGGCTCGCATTACCTGCTAAAACTATGGAGCATTTATGAAAGACAATATGAAGAAAGTGCGTTCGCGAAATATTGGAATCGCCTTGGCGCTCGCATTGGGCGTTGCATTCAGCGGCACTGCAAGTGCGTTTACATTTGAACACGGGTGGAGTTGCCAGAATAAATGGTATCAAATGGGACTTATTGAACTGATTTCGTGCGGCGGTGGCGGCGAAGGTTGAGTTTTTTACGATACACGCGATATGCGGTAAAAATAACATGTGTTTCAAGCCTGTACATGTCTGTGAAGATGCGGTCACACGATCGCATCTTCACGCCGCATCATCGTGTCCGACGTCCTTGGCATTGCCACCCTTAATGTCTGCTCTGTCCCAGCTCTGTCCCATGTAGCGTCCAACGATCACTTTTTCAGACCCCAGAAACCACAAAACCCCTGAATTCTTCAGCGAATTCAGGGGTTTTGTGTGTTTCAAATATGGCGGTGAAGGAGGGATTCGAACCCTCGATACAATTTCTTGTATACACACTTTCCAGGCGTGCTCCTTAAGCCACTCGGACACCTCACCGTATCTCGACGACAACGTTGTGTCTGTCGAGGCGCGCTAATGTAGTCGAAACCTTTTCCTAACGCAAAACTTTTTTTCAGATTTTTCATGCGGTTAAGCAAATAAACGCTTATGCGCCACTGAAAAGCCCGAGAAGGCGGTGCGGCGCTGAGGCGCAGCGCCGCTCGTCTCGTGAAGTTCAGGCGCTGAAGCCGCCGTCGATGGTCAGGCTGGCACCGGTTATGTAGCCGGCTTCCGGGCCTGCCAGGTAGGCGACGAAGCTGGCGATTTCTTCGCTTGTGCCGTAGCGGGGCAAGGCCATCAGTGCTTTCAGGGTTTCGGCGAATTCGCCCTGTGCCGGGTTCATGTCGGTATCCACCGGGCCGGGCTGGACGTTGTTGACGGTGATGCCCTGCGGGCCAAGGTCGCGGGCCATGCCTTTGGTGAGGCCAATCAGCGCCGATTTGCTCATGGCGTAGGTTGCTCCGCCTGCAAATGGCATGCGATCAGCGTTGGTGCTGCCAATGTTGATGATGCGGCCACCTTCTTCCATGTGCCGGGCGGCTTCCTGGCTGGCGATGAACACGCTACGCACGTTGATCGCCAGGGTTTTGTCGAAGTCCTGCATGCTGAATTCATTGAGTGGTGCGATCGCCAGAATGCCGGCGTTGTTGACCAGGATATCCAGCCTGCCAAGGGTCTCGGCAGTGGCCTGTACGGCCTGGCGGATGGCTTTTTCGTCGGCGCTGTCGGCGCGAATGGCCAGGGCCCGGCCGCCGTTGGCGACGATGCTGTCCTGAATCTCCAGAGCGTTGACCTCGGAGCTGACGTAGGTAAATGCCACGGCGGCGCCTTCTTTAGCCAGCCGCTGGACGATGGCTGCACCGATGCCTCGGGAGCCGCCCTGCACGAGCGCTACTTTGCCAGCGAGTTTAAGGTGTTCGATCATGATGTTCTCCTTGGAGGGCGGGCCTCGGACAAGCCTGAGCCTGTCGACGATTGAGACCAGAATAGACCCTGATTGCGATAGTCTTGCTGAACCAAAAGTTCGGACTGATTCATCATGGATATTCAAGGCAACAGCGCGCTGATCCTGATCGACATGCAGCAGGGGATCAATCATCCCAGGCTGGGGCGGCGTAACAATCCGCAAGCCGAGGCGAATATAGGCGCGCTGCTGGGTGCCTGGCGACAATCCAGGCGTCCGGTGATTCACGTTCGGCATTTCTCGACGTCGTCGCAATCAGTGTTCTGGCCGGAGCAGTCGGGGGTCGAGTACCAGTCAGCGTTCTTGCCGCACGCCGAGGAGCGGGAGTTGAGCAAGCAGGTGCCTGACGCGTTTTGCGGGTCGTTTCTGGAGATGTGGTTACGCTCGGACGGGATCGGGCAGGTGGTGATTGTCGGCGTGATCACCAACAATTCCGTCGAGTCCACCGCGCGCAGTGGAGGCAATCTTGGCTTTAACGTGATGGTCGCGCATGACGCCTGCTTTACCTTTGATCAAGCAGACTTCTTCGGCACGCCGCGCAGTGCCGAAGATGTGCACGCGATGTCGCTGGCCAACCTGCACGGTGAATACGCTACGGTCTTGTCCACGGCGCAGATCCTTCAGCATATTGCTGTCGAATAGCGCCGGACGGGTTTACTTGCGGGTTTTCTTCGGGGCTGCGGGAAGCGGGGCAAACAGGGCCTGAAGGTCTTCGTCGCGCAGTTTCCAGTCGCCGGTTGTGCGGCCATCAAGCACACCGGCTGCCAGCGCTGATTTTTCCCGTTGCAGGCGCTGGATTTTCTCTTCCACGGTGCCGCGCGCGATCATCTTGTAGACGAACACCGGCTTGTCCTGGCCGATACGGTACGCGCGGTCGGTCGCCTGATTTTCCGCTGCCGGGTTCCACCACGGGTCGTAGTGGATCACCGTATCGGCGGCGGTCAGGTTGAGGCCGGTGCCGCCTGCTTTGAGGCTGATCAGGAAGATCGGCAGCTTGCCACTCTGGAAATCATGGATCGGCGTGCGGCGATCGCGGGTCGACCCGGTCAGCAGGGCGTAGGCGATACCGCGTTGCTTGAGCTCTTCCTCGATCAGGCTGAGCATCGAAGTGAACTGCGAGAACAACAGAATCTTGCGACCTTCGGCCAGCAGTTCTTCGAACATCTCCATCAGGCTGTTGAGCTTGCCCGAGGTGCCCTGTTTGCTGTTGACCGGCATGTCCTGATTGACCAGGCGCAGGTCGCAGCACACCTGACGCAGCTTGAGCAGCGCTTCGAGAATGATGATCTGGCTGCGTGCCACGCCTTTGCGGGTGATTTCGTCCCTGACCTTTTTATCCATCGCCAGGCGCACGGTTTCGTACACATCGCGCTGCGCGTCGTTGAGGTCTACCCAGTGGATGATCTCGGTCTTGGGTGGCAGTTCGGTCGCGACCTGTTCCTTGGTGCGACGCAGCAGGAACGGCTTGATGCGCGCATTGAGGTGATGCAAGCGGTCCTGGTTGCCGTGCTTTTCGATCGCCGTGCGGTAATTGCTGTTGAATTCCTTGCTGTTGCCCAGCCAACCGGGCATCAGGAAGTGAAACAGCGACCACAGCTCGCCCAGGTGGTTTTCCAATGGCGTACCGCTCAGGCACAGGCGCTGACGTGCGTTGAGGTTGCGTGCGGCCTGGGCGGCCTTGCTGTTGGGGTTCTTGATGTACTGCGCTTCATCGAGAATCAGCACATGGAAGGGCTGTTTTGCGAGCAGTTCCAGATCTCTTGGCAGCAATGCGTAAGTGGTCAGGATCAGGTCGTAATCCTGCAGGTTGCCAGCGTCCTGATGACGATTGGCACCATACAGTGCCAGTACCTTGAGGTCCGGGGTGAAGTGCTCGGACTCGTCCAGCCAGTTGGGAATCAGGCTGGTGGGCATGACGGCCAGTGCGGGGCGGTCGAGGCGTCCGGCCTGTTTTTCCATCAACAGGTGAGCCAGGGTCTGCAGCGTTTTGCCCAGTCCCATGTCATCAGCCAGCACGCCGCCGACTTCCAGCTCACGCAACGACTGCATCCAGCTCAGGCCTTCCAGCTGATAAGGGCGCAGTGTGGCGTTAAGACCATCGGGCAGGCTGACCGGCGCGTCCTTGATGTTGATCAGGCGTTCGGCGAAATGGCGCAGACGGTCGCCACCCTGCCAGGTCAGCGGCAGGTCTTCGAGCTGGGTAAGGCGCGCCGCATCGGCTTTACTCATGCGCAGCGCGTTGTTGCCCTCCTGACGCCAGTAGAAGTCCCCCAGCGTCGCCAGCACCGGCTTGAGTCGGCCATAGGGCAGGGCGATCTGTACCGGGCTGCCGCCGCTTTGCGTGAAGTGGTTGAGCTGCACCAGCAATTGTTCTTCGTCGCCGCGCTTGGCCACTGCCGACGGGCTCATCAGTTCGGGGTGGCTGCGAATCAGGTTGATCAGGATCGGCAGCAGGCTCAGGCGCTCGCCGTTGACGATGATGCCCAGTTCCAGGTCGAACCAGTCGCGTTCGTTCTCTTCATCAATGACGGCATACCAGTCTTCCACCGGCGTGACGTCGAAGCCGAACTCGTCCTGAATGTCGATTTCCCAGCCTTGCTCGCGCAGTCGCGGCAGGTCATCGAGGACAAAGTGCAGCCAGGCCTTGTCATTGGGCAGTTCGTACATGTCGCCGGCGCTGTCGGGCAATGCCTTGCTTTGCCGGGTGGCGACCTTGAAGCCCAGGTCGGCCAGTTCCTGACGCAACTGCCGCTCCCGTTCGCCCTGACGACGGATGCGCAGGGTTTCGGTGTCGGTGTGCTCGATGATGTCGCTTTTCTGATTCACCAGATCGCTGCCCAGCGAACTGACCAGAATGCTGACGTTGGTGGTGCCGACCGCGTAATGCTTGCCGTAGGCGAAGGCGAGCGCGGCACGGTGCTGAATGTGCCGCTGCATGCGCCCGTTGCGCGGCTCGTAGGCACTGAACTCGATGCTGGCCAGAATCAGCCTGGGGCGTGGCTGCAGGTCATCGATCAGGCGCTCCGGCAACCTGGGTTTTTGCTCGACGGGCTTTTCCGGCTCTTGCTGGTGCGAGGCCAGTGCGGCCTGCAGCAACGGACGGTTTTGCGGGTCCTGCAGAAACAGCAGGGCAGCCACGCAATGTTTGCAATCGTTGCGAACCGGGCAGGTGCATTTGCAGGTCAGGTAATTCTTGTAGCGATCGGGGTCCTTGAACAGCAGTGTCTGGGTATAGATTTCCAGGCCCGAGCCCCGACAGGCGGTGCGGATGATCTGCGGGCTGGAGTCTTCCAGCACGATGCGTTTTTGCCGGGCGTAGTCGCGCCCTCGCTCAAGCGTTCGCTCGTGGAATAGGTCTGTCCAGGCCGCAGCCAGGACTTTTTCGAGAATGGACGACAAGTTTTAAAAAGCCCTACGCCGCAGCGATGCTCAAAAAGAAAGGGGACGCCCGGGCGTCCCTTGCGTACGTAAAGATCAAAGAGGAGAAACCTTGATCAGCAACGCGAGGTTGCCGTTGTCCAGATAGGTCAGCTCACCGTTCTTTACCCTGGCAGTCTGCTTCAATCGTTCACTGCTGATGACCACGCCATGCGGGTCCAGCTGGTTGACCCAGAATTGTGCACCAATATCGGTGAAGCGTGCCATCGCCAGACTCACTGTACCTTCGATCGGGAAATGCCCAAGCCGCTCTTCACCACTGGTGATGGCGACTTTGCCCGGTTCGCTGCCGATGCTCTGCTGCCAGGCGCGCTGCATCAGCACCTGGTAATTGCCACTGCCCTGCAGTTTGCTGGCCAGATCATTGAGGGCGGGGCTTCGTTCATCGGTCGCGGCGATCTTCTGCGCGTCCTTGTCCCAGTTTTCCGGGACAAGCTGACGGGTCGAGGCGGGTTCGCCGTTCTGGCGAAACAGCAGAATCTCGACCTGATACAAGCCGTCGGCGAACGCGGTCGGCGCGATCAGCGTCAGCAGCAGGATCAATGAACGAAACAGACGCATGCGTGAATCCTTCAAGCAGTTTTCGGGGTCAGGCGCTCAAGCAGCGCTTCGATGGTATTGAAACGCTCTTCCGGGCGCTCCATGGGCACCAGGAATTTGAACAGCGTGGCACCTTCGAACTTGTAACGGTTGGGCTGGCTCTGGATCAGCTTGATCAGGGTCAGCGGATCAACTGGAGTCTCGGTCGCGAATTCGATGCGTCCACCTTGCGGGCCGCCGTCGATTTTCTTGATACCCAGCTGTTCGGCGTGCAGTTTGAGCAGCGTGATGCGCACCAGGTTCTTGGTCGGCTCCGGCAACAGGCCGAAGCGGTCGATCATTTCTACCTGCAAGTCTTTCAACGCCTCTTCGTCTGCCGCGTTGGCGATGCGTTTGTAGAGAATCAGGCGGGTGTGTACATCCGGCAGGTAGGCTTCGGGGATCAATGCCGGTACACGCAGGTTGATTTCCGGTCCGCCGCCCAACGGTTGATCGAGATTGGGCTGTTCGCCCTTGCGAATCGACTTGACCGCGCGCTCGAGCATTTCCATGTACAGGGTAAAACCCACTGCCTGGATCTGACCGCTCTGGCCGTCCCCGAGCAGTTCGCCTGCGCCACGGATCTCCAGGTCATTGGTCGCGAGCACGAAGCCCGCGCCCAGGTCCTGGGTGTTGGCAATCGCTTCCAGACGCTTTTCGGCGTCGGGGGTGATTTGCTTGCGCGGCGGGGTCAGCAGGTAGGCATAGGCCTGGTGGTGACTACGCCCGACGCGGCCGCGCAACTGGTGCAGCTGGGCCAGGCCGAACTTGTCGGCACGCTCGATGATGATGGTGTTGGCGCTCGGCACGTCGATGCCGGTCTCGATGATGGTCGAGGCAATCAGCACATTGAAGCGCTTGTGGTAGAAATCGCTCATCACCTGTTCGAGTTCGCGCTCGCGCATCTGCCCGTGGCCGATGCCGATACGGGCTTCCGGCACCAGTTCGGCCAGATCCGCCGCGCATTTCTCGATGGTTTTGACGTCGTTGTGCAGGTAGTAGACCTGGCCGCCGCGCAGCAACTCGCGCAGCAGGGCTTCCTTGATGGTCGGCTTGTTCTGCTCCATGACGAAGGTGCGTACCGACAGCCTGCGCGCCGGTGGCGTGGCGATGATCGACAGATCACGCATGCCCGACACGGCCATGTTCAGGGTTCGCGGAATCGGCGTTGCTGTGAGGGTCAGAATGTCGACCTCGCTGCGCAGTGCCTTGAGCTGTTCTTTCTGGCGGACACCGAAGCGGTGTTCTTCGTCGATGATCACCAGACCGAGATTCTTGATCTTGACGTCATCCTGCAACAGCTTGTGCGTACCGATGACGATGTCGATCTTGCCCTCGGCCAGATCGGCAAAGGCGGCACTGACTTCCTTGGCCGACTTGAAGCGGCTCATCACTTCGACCGTCACCGGCCAGTCTGCGAAACGGTCGCGGAAGCTGTTGTAGTGCTGCTGGGCGAGCAGGGTGGTCGGCACCAGAATGGCCACCTGACGCCCGCCGTGCACGGCAATGAAGGCGGCGCGCATGGCCACTTCGGTCTTGCCGAAGCCCACGTCGCCACACACCAGGCGATCCATCGGTTTGGGTGCCAGCATGTCGGCGCGCACGGCCTCGATGGTGGTCTGCTGATCCGGCGTTTCTTCGAACGGGAAGCCCGCACTGAAGGTGGCGTAGTCGGCTTTCGGGTCGGCGAAGGCATAACCCTCGCGGGCAGCCCGGCGTGCGTAGATATCCAGCAGCTCGGCAGCCACGTCGCGAACCTGCTCGGCCGCCTTGCGCTTGGCTTTCTGCCAGGTTTCCGAGCCCAGGCGATGCAGTGGCGCGCTCTCGTCGTCGCTGCCGGTGTAGCGGGCAATCAGGTGCAGGTTGGCGACCGGGACGTACAGCTTGGCGTCCTCGGCGTAGGCCAGCATCAGGAATTCGGCGACCTGATTTTCGACTTCCAGCGTCGCCAGCCCCAGATAGCGGCCAACGCCATGGTCGATGTGCACCACCGGCGCGCCTTCGCGCAGTTCGGTCAGGTTCTTGATGACGGCGTCGTTATTGCCGCCATCGGCGCGCTTTTCGCGGCGGCGGCGCTGCATGACCCGCTGGCCGAACAGCGGGCTTTCAGCGACCAGCGCCAGTGCCGGTTGCTCCAGCAGCAGGCCGTCGTCCAGCGGAGCGATGGTGATTGCCAGCCTGTCCTTGCCATCGACAAAGTCCTGCCAGCTGTCGACCGTTTTCGGCCGCAGCTTCAGGCGTTCAAGCAGTTCCAGCAGCACTTCACGGCGACCGGCGGACTCGGCGGTAAACAGCACGCGACCGGGGAAGTCATCAAGAAATGTCGACAATGCCGCCAATGGCTGACTGGCCTTGGCTTCAATGGACAGATCCGGCAGGGTCTGGGCCGGGAAGCGTTCGCGTCCGGCTCCGGCATCGACATCCTGCTGGCTGGCCACCACGCGCGGCCAGTTTTTCAAGCGTGCAAAGCAGTCTTCCACCGGCAGGAACAGCTCGGCCGGTGGCAGCAGTGGCCGTGCAGGGTCGACGCGGCGTTCTTCATAGCGGTTGCGCACGTCGTTCCAGAAATTCTCTGCGGCCTGCTCGATACCCGGCAGGGAAAACACCTGAGTGTCCTGCGGCAGATAATCGAACAGCGTCGAGGTTTCTTCGAAGAACAATGGAATGTAGTACTCGATACCGGCAGGCGTGATGCCGCTGCTCAAGTCCTGGAAAATCGGGCTGCGCCGGAAGTCCACGTCGAAACGCTCGCGAAAGCGTGCCTTGAAGCGCGTGACTTCTTCTTTTTGTAGCGGGAACTCACGAGCAGGCAACAAGCGCACCGACTCCACCTTGTCGATGGAACGCTGCGTGTCCGGATCGAAGGTGCGCAGGGTTTCGATTTCATCGTCGAACAGGTCAATACGGAACGGCAGCTTGCTGCCCATCGGGAACAGGTCGATCAATGCGCCGCGCACAGTGAACTCGCCGTGCTCGTAAACCGTATCCACGTAGCGATAGCCGCTGGCTTCCAGGCGCGTGCGCATGGCTTCCACATCAAGCTTCTGGCCGACATCCAGCACCAGGCTGCTGCCGAGCAGGAATTTGGTCGGCGCGAGTCTGTGTAGGGCGGTCGTGATCGGTACTACCAAAACGCCATGCTCCAGCTCCGGCAGGCGATAAAGGCTGGCGATGCGCTGGGAAATGATGTCCTGGTGCGGCGAAAACAGGTCGTAGGGCAGGGTTTCCCAGTCCGGGAAGTGCAGAACCAGCAGCGTGGGCGCGAAAAACTTCAGCTCCTGCTCCAGCCGCTCGGCGCTCTGGCTGTCGGCGGTCAGTAGCAGGGTAAAGCGCTTGGCTGCGCTGGCGGCCTCGGCAATGGCCAGGCTCAGTGCGGCACCGGGAAGATTGCCCCAGTGTTGTTTGCCTGCAGCGGCAGAAAGATGCGGTAGACGCAGAACTGGCACGGGAAGGTCGGGCTCCAGGCGTTGCAACAGGGGCGGCGATTGTAACGGGGGAAGGTGGTGGCTGTCAGTTTTCCAGAGTGTTACCGCGTATTTACGGGCGAAAATTATGTAGTGCCCATCGATATGACAGTCGCGCATTGCTCATAAACAAAGGCGCGGTCATAATGTAGCCCCTTTTTTCAGCCCCTACATGTGGAAGGTTCCCGTGACTCAGAAGCCCGACCAGTGTCTTGGTGAATGGATCGATCGTGAAGCTCTCGCCGAAGCGATGATCCCGCTCATCGGTCAGCTCTACCGCAATAATAATGTGGTGAGTTCGATCTATGGCCGCAGCCTGATCAACCGTTCAGTCATCGCGATTCTCAAAGCTCACCGCTTTGCGCGTCATCGTCAGTCCGATGCGGTTGAGTTGTCCGTACACGAGACGTTCCCGCTTGTAAAAGCGATGAGCGAGCTCAAACTGGGTGCCGCTTCGGTGGACCTGGGCAAGCTGGCCGTGAAGTTCAAGACTGAAGGCAACGGCCGCACGCCCGAGCAGTTCGTACGTGAAGAACTGGCCAGTGTAGTGGGTCAGCAGGGCACCAGCCCGCGCAAGGGCACCGATGTCGTGCTTTACGGTTTCGGTCGTATCGGTCGCCTGCTGGCGCGGATCCTGATCGAGAAGACCGGTGGTGGCGACGGTCTGCGCCTGCGTGCCATCGTGGTCCGCAAAGGCGCGGAAAACGATCTGGTCAAGCGTGCCAGCCTGCTGCGTCGTGACTCGGTACATGGTCCGTTCGATGGCACCATCACCATTGATGAAGCCAACAGCACCATCACTGCCAACGGCAACCTCATTCAGGTGATCTACGCCAAGAACCCGTCCGAGGTGGATTACACCCAATACGGTATCAAGGACGCTCTGCTGGTGGACAACACCGGTGTATGGCGTGATGCCGACGGTCTGGGTCAGCACCTGGCCTGCCCTGGCATCGACCGCGTGGTATTGACCGCGCCGGGCAAAGGCAAGCTGAAGAACATCGTGCACGGTATCAACCACGGTGAAATCACCGCGGATGACAAAATCGTGTCCGCGGCATCCTGCACCACCAACGCCATCGTGCCGGTGCTCAAGGCTGTCAACGACAAGTTCGGCATCACCAATGGTCACGTTGAAACCGTTCACTCGTACACCAACGACCAGAACCTGATCGACAACTTCCACAAGGGCGATCGCCGTGGCCGCAGCGCCGCGTTGAACATGGTCATCACCGAAACCGGCGCAGCCACCGCTGCTGCCAAGGCACTGCCTGAACTGGCCGGCAAGCTGACCGGTAACGCGATCCGCGTTCCAACGCCGAACGTGTCCATGGCCATTCTCAACCTCAACCTCGAGAAGCCGACCACCCGCGAAGAAATGAACGAGTACCTGCGCTACATGGCGCTGCACTCGGACCTGCACAAGCAGATCGACTTTGTGAACTCGCAGGAAGTGGTGTCCACTGACTTCGTCAGCTCGCGTCACGCCGGTGTTGTGGATGCCGAAGCCACCATCGTCAACGATAACCGCGTTGTGCTGTACGTCTGGTACGACAACGAGTTTGGCTACAGCCACCAGGTTGTTCGCGTGATGGAAGACATGGCAGACGTCAATCCGCCTGCCTTTCCGCAGTAAATGTTGAACGCTTGAACTGCCCGGTCTGACCGGGCAGCAAATAAACGGGCCGAACCCTGCGCATGCAGGCTTCGGCCCGTTTTGTTTTGTTGCGTGTCATGAGAACCTGTCAGGCACAGCCCTTGTGGATGAAGGAGTAGCCAAGGATGAGCAGTTCGGCCATGGACGGATCGCAGCAACACCTCAAAAGCAGCTTCTTTTTTCTGTTTCTGACGATTTTCGTCCCCTTTGGTCTGGGGCATTTCGTTTCCTACCTGTTTCGTACCGTCAATGCGGTGATCTATGTCGATCTGCAGGCCGACCTGAGTTTGCCCGCGAGCAGCCTGGGGTTGTTGACTGGCGTGTATTTTCTGACCTTCGCTGCCGCACAGATTCCCCTCAGCGTCATGCTTGATCGTTACGGCCCGCGCAGCGTGCAGGCGCCGATGCTGTTGTTTGCGGTCGCCGGTTCGGTCATCTTCAGTATTTCCAGCAGCGAAACAGGGTTGTTGATCGGGCGAGGGCTGATCGGTCTGGGGGTAGCGGGTTCGCTGATGAGTGCCATCAAGGCGTGTGTCATCTGGTTGCCGGTCGAACGTTTGCCGCTGAGTACCGCCTGCTTGCTGTCAATTGGCGGGCTGGGCGCGATGGCGTCGACCACGCCTTTGCATGCGTTGCTGAGCTGGCTGACCTGGCGAGAAGCGTTTCTGGTGCTGGCGCTGCTGACCTTTTGTGTGGCCGTGGTCATACACCTCAGTGTTCCCAAAGCCTACGAGACCAGAAACACCCGCTACAGCGATATGTTTGCCGCAGTCGGCAAACTTTACTCTTCCTGGACGTTCTGGCGTCTGGCGTTGTATTCAGTGTTTTCGCACGCCATCTACATGTCGGTACTGTCGCTGTGGATGGGACCGTGGTTGCGTGACATGGCCGGGCTGAGCGATTCAGGCATGGCCAATGTACTGCTGTTCGGCGCCATCGCGATGGTGGCAGGGTCTCTGACGTTCGGCACGATCACTGATTATCTGCGCAGGTTCGGTGTACAGCCGATCATGGTCTTTGGTGCAGGGATGATGATCTTCATCGGCTTCCAGATGCTGATGGCCAGTGGTCTACCGGTGTCACCCTATATTGTTGCGATGGGCTTCAGCTTCTTCGGCACGTCGACCACCATGAACTACGCCATTGTGGCGCAATCGGTTGCACCGGAGCTGGCGGGCAGGGTCAGCTCTTCCTTCAATCTGGTGGTGTTTGTGCTCGCGTTCTTCCTCCAGTGGCTGATGGGAGTGGTGCTCAACCTGTGGCCGGTTGCGCAGGGTGCCGGTCATCCGCTTGAGGCCTATCAGTGGTCGCTGGGTTTAATGATTGCGTTGCAATTGCCCGGGGTGTTGCTCTGGCTTGGCTTTCGACCCTGGAGGCGCGCTGTCTGAAAAAGCAAAACCCCGGCCGAGATCAACTCGTGCCGGGGTTTTTGCTTTTAGCCGTTACAGCTATCTGATCGATCAAGCGATGAATCAGGCGGTTGCAGGTGCTCCGGGCGCTTCCAGCTTCTGCCCGCCTTTGCGGAACAGCACCAGCGTAGCAACCAGACCCAGCACAGCGGCACCCGTCAGCCAGATACCGGGCGCTGCCTTGTTACCCAATTCGTGAATCAGGTAAGTACAGGCCGCCGGGGTGAAGCCACCAAAGGTTGCGGTCGCCAGGCTGTAGGCCAGCGAGAAGCCGGTGGTGCGGACTTCGACCGGCATGATCTCGGTCAGCGCCACGACCATTGCGCCGTTGTAGGAACCGTACAGGAACGAGAACCACAGCTCGACCATCAGCAAGTGGCTGAAGCTTGGGTGCTCTACCAGCCACGACAGCGCAGGGTAGGCGGTGGCGATGGCCAGCACGGTAGCTGCAATCAACAGCGGCTTGCGGCCGATGCGATCGGAGAACGAACCCATGATCGGCAGCCAGATGAAGTTGGACACACCCACGCAGACCGTCACCAGCAGGCTTTCCAGGTCGGTCAGGTTCAGTTCGTTCTTGCCGAAGGTCGGAGTGTAGGCGGTGATCAGGTAGAACGACACGGTGGTCATCACTACCAGCGCCATGCCGCCCAGCACCAGGCCAAAGTTCTGGCTGATGGAGCGCACCACTTCACGCAGCGTCGGGCGGTGCGTGCGGGCTTCGAACTCCGGTGACTCTTCCAGCGAACGGCGGATGATGAATATCGCCGGCACGATCAGGCAGCCGATCAGGAACGGCACGCGCCAGCCCCATTCGCCCATTTGCTCCGGGCTCAGCCAGTGGTTCAGACCAACGCCCAGCAAACCGGCGAATACCACGGCAGCCTGTTGGCTGGCGGACTGCCAACTGACGAAGAAGCCTTTGCGACCCGGTGTCGAGATTTCAGCGAGGTACACCGAAACACCACCCAGCTCGACGCCAGCCGAGAAGCCTTGCAGCAGGCGACCGAGCAGCACCAGCAGCGGTGCAACAACGCCCAGAGTGGCGTAGCCCGGCACACAGGCAATCAGCAAAGTGCCCATTGCCATCATCGCGAGGGTGATAATCAGGCCCTTGCGACGTCCGTGACGGTCGATATAGGCACCGAGAAAGATAGCGCCCAAGGGTCGCATCAGGAAGCCTGCGCCGAAGGTCGCCAGCGACAGCATCAACGAAGCGAATGCGCTGTCGGATGGGAAAAATGTCTTGGCAATGGCCGTGGCGTAAAAGCCGTAGACCATGAAATCGAACATCTCGAGGAAGTTACCGCTGACAACGCGAAAGATCGCTTCGCCCTTACTTGTTGTGGAGGCCATTTAGTTACTCGCTCAGGCTCGTCGGCTTGGAGTCCGTTGTCGTTGTTATCCCGTTTACATCGCCATTACGTGTGTGCGACTGGCGATGCACATTTGTAACAGTATGTGTAACAGGGCTCAAAAACAACCGTTTCGGCGATTTGCTATCACTTAACAGACGCTTGACAGGTATGACCGGTCGATGCGTGCACGGCGTACCAACTAGATGAAACCGGATGAACAGACATGCTGTATGGGAACCATAAGCCCGACACTGACAACTCAATGCTTTGGTCGGCCTCATATGGGTGAAGCCCGGCCCTGGTCCGAGCGGGCCGCTACGGAAGGTTTCTGTCTTGCCTGCCAATGATGGCAAGTCACTCTGAAAGGTTTTTTTAGTGCGGGGCATCAGTTTGCGTGGGTTTTGCAGGGTTGCAGTGTACCTGGTGCTGCTGGGGTGCGGTGGTTGCGGTCAGGAACGCAAGCTGGAAAGCTTTGGCGGGCCGGCCATGGGCAGTCATTATTCAGTGGTATACGTGCGCGCTTCCGGGCAGCCTGAACCTGATGTCGTGCGCCCGCAGATCGAATCGATTCTGGCCGAAGTCGATCAACAGATGTCGCTTTGGCGCAGTGACTCGGATATCGAGCTTTTCAATGCATTGCCTGCCAATAGCTGCCAGACCATGCCCGAACCGGTTTTGAAACTGATCGGTGTTGGCGAGCAGCTGTCACGGGACAGTGATGGTGCGTTCGACCTGACGGTGAAGCCGCTGATGGACCTGTGGGGGCTGGGCGCTCATGCACTGTTTGAGCAAATGCCGCTGGTGCGCCAGTTGGCCCGCACTCGGGCGACGGTGGGCTATCGCGGTCTGCGTGTCGTCGGGCAGCAGTTGTGCAAAAGCGCCGCTGTGCAAGTGGACCTCAACAGTATTGCCGCCGGTTATGCGGTAGATCGCATCAGCGAGCGCATGGAAAAGCTGGGGTTGCACGATTATCTGGTGCAAGCCACGGGTGAACTGAAAGTCAGCGGGCTCAAGCCCGACGGTTCGCCCTGGAGGGTGACGCTGGACGCGCCACTCGATGATGGCAATGTCACGCAAAAAGTATTTCCACTGAAGGGCTACGCCGTGTCTACGTCGGGCGACTATCGTCGTTACGCCGATCATGACGGGTGGCGCATTTCCGATACGCTCGATGCCTTGACCGGTAAGCCGATCAGCCACAGTCTGGCGTCGGTGACGGTCATTCATCCCTCGGCGCTGATGGCTGACGGCCTCTCCTCACTGCTGTTGATTCTCGGCCCGCGGCGCGGCTGGAATTATGCGCAAGAACATAAAATCCCTGCTTTTTTTGTGATTCGTGCCGATAAGCGCTTTATCATTCGCAGCAACGCGTCGTTTGATCGTCTGGCGGTGGAGCAGCCGCGGTAAGTCAAGAGGCCGGAACTTCCGGTCAATTGCTTCTCTGCACAGACAAAAATTGGCCTTCGACGCGACCAAGGGTTAATGTTCGCCGCCTCGGTGCAGCGCTAGACTGCGCCGCGTGATTTAGCCAGAGATGCCAGAGTGGCGCCTCGGTCTGTTTAAAGGAGTACGCATGGCTGTCTACAACTACGACGTAGTGGTACTGGGTTCCGGCCCTGCCGGAGAAGGCGCGGCAATGAACGCCGCCAAGGCGGGGCGCAAGGTCGCCATGGTCGACAGCCGTCGGCAAGTGGGCGGTAACTGCACCCATTTGGGCACCATTCCGTCCAAGGCTCTGCGTCACTCGGTCAAGCAGATCATTCAGTTCAACACCAATCCGATGTTCCGGGCCATTGGCGAGCCGCGCTGGTTTTCGTTTCCGGATGTGTTGAAAAACGCCGAAATGGTCATTTCCAAACAGGTGGCCTCGCGCACCAGTTACTACGCCCGCAACCGTGTCGATGTGTTCTTCGGCACCGGCAGTTTTGCCGACGAGACCAGCATCAACGTGGTCTGCACCAACGGTGTGGTGGAAAAGCTGGTGGCCAACCAGATCATCATCGCCACCGGTTCGCGCCCCTATCGTCCGGCCGACATCGATTTCAGTCACAAGCGCATCTACGACAGCGACACCATCCTCAGCCTGGGGCACACCCCGCGTAAGCTGATCATTTATGGCGCCGGTGTGATAGGCTGTGAATACGCCTCGATCTTCAGCGGTCTGGGTGTTCTGGTCGAGCTGGTGGACAACCGTGACCAGTTGCTGAGCTTCCTGGATTCGGAAATCTCTCAGGCATTGAGTTATCACTTCAGCAATAACAACGTGATGGTTCGCCACAACGAAGAATACGAGAAGGTCGAAGGTCTGGATAACGGCGTTGTCCTGCACCTCAAGTCCGGCAAGAAAATCAAGGCAGATGCCTTGCTGTGGTGCAATGGCCGTACCGGCAACACCGACAAGCTGGGGCTGGAAAACATTGGTCTCAAGGCCAACGGTCGTGGCCAGATCGAGGTGGACGAGAACTATCGCACCAGCGTTTCCAATGTCTATGGCGCAGGCGACGTTATCGGCTGGCCAAGTCTGGCGAGCGCTGCCTACGATCAGGGCCGCTCGGCGGCTGGGAGCATGGTCGACAACGGCAGCTGGCGCTATGTCAACGACGTACCGACCGGGATCTATACCATTCCGGAGATCAGTTCGATCGGCAAGAACGAGCACGAGCTGACCCAGGCCAAGGTGCCGTACGAAGTGGGCAAGGCGTTCTTCAAGGGCATGGCCCGTGCGCAGATTTCCGGTGAGCGGGTCGGGATGCTGAAGATCCTGTTCCACCGCGAGACGCTGGAAGTGCTGGGCGTGCATTGCTTCGGTGACCAGGCGTCCGAGATCGTGCACATCGGTCAGGCGATCATGAGCCAGCCGGGTGAAGCGAACACCATGAAGTACTTCGTCAACACCACGTTCAACTACCCGACCATGGCCGAAGCCTATCGGGTAGCGGCATACGACGGCCTCAACCGGCTTTTTTAAGCGACTCCGGCCGGTGGCCTGAGCCGGCCGGGGAGACCGATTTCAGCGACTCCCGAGCGTGGCGGTGGCCAAACCGGGAAAGTCTGTAATCAGGCTGTCGACGCCGAAATCAGCGAGCCTGCGCATCAGTGCAGGCTCGTTGACTGTCCACACTGACACATGCAGGCCCTGACGCTGTGCTTTCTGCAGGCGCTCCGGGGTACACAGTGTCCAGTTCAATGCCAGAATTTCACAGCCGTAGCTTTGCGCGACCTTCAACGGGTCGAGCCAGGCGTACTCGGCCACCAGTCCGCGCGATATGTCCGGCGTCAGGTCGAGGGCGGCGCGCAACACTTCACGAGAGCTGGAAGTGATGGTGACCTTGTCGAGCAAGCCATGACGCTGAGCCATTTCACGAATGGCCAGAACGGTGTTGGCGGCGCGGGTGCGTGAAGCGCTTTTGACTTCCAGTTGCCAGTGCTCGAAATCGCATTGCTCGAACAACTCTTCAAGACGCGGAATCGGGCAGGGCGAGACCCAGCCGGGGCCACCTTTGCGCGCGTCATAGGTCACCAGGTCGGCGGCCAGATGCTCATTGACCTTGCCGCGTCGGTCGGTGGTGCGCTTGAGGGTCGGGTCGTGAATGACCATCAACTCTCCGTCCAGTGAAAGATGCAGGTCCAGTTCACAGCGGCGCACGCCGTGCTTGATGCATTCCTGGAAGCTGACCAGGGTGTTTTCCGGTGCTTCGCCCTTGGCGCCGCGGTGGCCGTAGATAAGGGTCACGTTTACTCCTGGCCGTTAAGGCACCCACTGCTGATATGAAAATGATGAGGTGAAAAGAGATATACCGGAAACTCAATTGCCGGATGGCTGACCCTGTTCAAGGGCCTGGCGTCGATGCTGAGCCTGACGCTGCAACACGTGCCGTGCGAGCAATTGACGTTGAGCGTCCGGCAGGTTGACGAAGTCGGTGCTGATGTCAAAACCGCCATCTGCCCGTGCATCGCACTGGCTGACCCTGGCGCGCAGCATCAGACCTGCCGCCTGGGGCATCAGCACCATCTTGATCGACAGCTGTTCGCCCACGGCAAAACCTTGTTGTGAATTGAATTGAATGCCGCCTTCGGACAGTTTTACCGGCTGTGGAGCGCCCAGTTTGCCCAGTGCCGTGTGTGCAACCACTTCGCCCAGCAGGTCGATGCGCTTGCTCAACGACTTGAGAAAACTGTTCAGCACCCGGTCGCGCTCGTCGAGTTGGCGCATCAAATGCTGTGATTCGAACTCGCTGACGTGCAGCTCGCTGAGCAGGTCGAACAGTGTCGAGGTGTCCTGCATGGCGTCCTGACTTGCCTGGTCGGCACCAGACAGGGGGTTAATTTCCAGTGCGACGCTGTCGTCGATACGGTAGTATTCGCGGCGTCCTGCTTCATCTAATGTCGACATGGCGAACCCAAGCTAGCGGCGGTGGTCTGAGAGTTTCGAGTGTAAAGCTGCACGTCAAGGCCCGCCACATGGACGTCCTCATTCCTGCGAACAAATTCCTACATGTTCAGACCTCTTTTTGTATTTATCGGCACGCGCTACACACGTGCCAAGCGACGCAACCATTTTGTTTCGTTCATCTCTCTGACGTCCATGATCGGCCTCGCCCTCGGCGTGGTAGTGATGATAGTCGTGTTATCGGTGATGAATGGCTTCGATCACGAAATGCGTACCCGCGTGCTGGGCATGGTGCCGCACGCGACCATCGAATCGGCTGACCCGATCACCGACTGGCGTGGCCTGGCCGCGAAGGTTCAGGAAAACCCGCAGGTGCTGGCCGTTGCGCCATTCACCCAAATGCAGGGTTTGCTGACCCACGACGGCAAGGTTCAGAAGGTGCTGCTCAATGGCATCGACCCGGCCGAGGAGCGCAAGGTCTCGATCATTGACCACTTCATCAAGCAGGGCCAGCTCGACAGCCTGTCTCCCGGCAGTTTCGGCATCATGATCGGCGACAAGGCGGCTGCCAAACTGGGCGTCGTGGTCGGCGACAAACTGACCTTTGTCGCGCCTGAGGTGACTGTCACGCCTGCCGGCATGTTCCCGCGCATGAAGCGTTTCGAGGTGACCGGTATCTTTCATGTCGGCGCTGGCGAAATCGACGGCTTTCTGGGGCTGACCAACCTCGATGACCTGGCCCGTCTGCACCGCTGGAAGCCCAATCAGGTGCAGGGCCTGCGGCTCAAGTTCGATGATCTGTTTGCAGCGCCGCGTACTTCGTGGGAAATCGCCCAGAAACTGGGCGAAAACAATTTCTATTCCCGTGACTGGACACGCACCCACGGCAACCTCTATCAGGCCATCCGCATGGAAAAAGCCATGATTGGCCTGTTGCTGTTGCTGATTGTGGCCGTTGCGGCATTCAACACCATTTCCACGCTGGTGATGGTGGTCAATGACAAGAAGGGCGATATCGCCATTTTGCGCACACTGGGCGCGACACCGCGGCAGATCATGGCGATCTTCATGGTGCAGGGCACGGTGATCGGGGTGGTCGGTACGCTGATCGGCGCTGCGCTGGGCATCCTTGCCGCGCTTAACGTCAGTGCTGCCATCGCTGCGCTGGAAGGGCTGATCGGCCACAAGTTTCTCAACGCCGACGTCTATTTCATTGATTACCTGCCTTCGCAACTGATGGCCCAGGACGTGTTCCAGGTCTGCGGTGCGGCGTTGGTCCTGAGTTTCCTCGCCACCCTGTATCCCGCCTGGCGTGCTGCGCGCACCCAGCCGGCGGAGGCGTTACGTTATGAGTGAGTCGGGCATGTCTGATAAAGCAGTATTGAGTTGCCGCAACCTGGGTAAATCCTACGAGGAAGGCCCGGAGTCGGTCGTGGTGTTGTCTGGTCTGCAACTGGAGCTGCATCCCGGTGAGCGGGTGGCTATTGTCGGCAGTTCGGGGTCGGGCAAAAGTACTTTGCTCAATCTTCTGGGCGGCCTGGACACACCTTCTGAAGGCAGCGTCTGGCTGGCGGGCGAAGAATTGTCGGCGCTGGGCGAAAAGGCGCGTGGCCTGCTGCGTAACCGCGCGTTGGGTTTTGTCTACCAGTTTCACCATTTGCTGCCCGAATTCACGGCGCTGGAAAACGTCTGCATGCCCTTGCTGATCGGCCGTACGGCGATACCCGAGGCCCGCAAACGCTCCACCGCGTTGCTCGAACGTGTCGGCCTCGGCCATCGTCTGGCGCACAAGCCTTCGGAGCTTTCCGGTGGCGAGCGGCAGCGTGTGGCCATTGCTCGTGCCTTGATCAATCAGCCCGGTCTGGTGATGCTTGACGAGCCGACCGGCAACCTCGATCACCACACCGCGCAGGGCATTCAGGACCTGATGCGTGAGTTGAGCACGTCATCGCGCACGGCGTTTCTGATCGTGACCCACGACATGAGCCTCGCCAGACAAATGGACCGCGTTCTGCGTCTGGAAGACGGCCGCCTCGTCGAGGCCTGATTGACCCGGCCCGGCGCAACTCATCGCGTCGGGCTCTACGTTTTTATACGGTGTTTTTTCCCACGGTGCTTCGCGAATGTTCAGACCGTTACCCATCTTCATCGGCATGCGCTATACCCGCGCCAAACGCCGCAAAAGCTTCATCTCGTTCATTTCGATGACTTCGATGATCGGGCTGGCACTCGGTGTGCTGGCGATGATCGTGGTGCTGTCGGTCATGAACGGTTTCCAGCGGGAAATGAGTTCGCGGATTCTGGGCATGGTGCCGCATGCGGTTATCGCAGGCGCCACACCGGTGGATGACTGGAAACCGCTGGCCGACGCTGCGTTGAAAAATCCTGAAGTCACCGCTGCTGTACCGTTTACCGACATGGAAGGCATGCTGTCCTACAAGGGCTCGATGCAGCCTATCCAGATCAGCGGCGTTGACCCGGCGCTGGAGCATGAAGTGTCGATTGTCACTCAGCACATTACGCGTGGAAGTCTTGAAGACCTCAAGCCGGGCGAATTTGGTGTGGTACTTGGCGATATAACCGCGCGCCGCTTTCGCCTGAGCATCGGCGACAAGCTGACCCTTATCGTACCGGAAGTCAGCAGTGCGCCAGGCGGCATCACGCCGCGCCTGCAACGCTTGACCGTCGTGGGTATTTTCAAGGTCGGTGCCGAGCTGGACGGCTCGATGGGCTTGATCAACATTGCCGACGCCGCGCAGATGCAACGCTGGCAACCCAATCAGGTTCAAGGCGTGCGACTGGCGCTCAAGGACCTGTACAAGGCGCCTCAGGTGTCCACAGCCATTGCTGCCGGTCTGGGTGCCGGGTATCACGCCGATGACTGGACCCACACTCAGGGAAGCCTGTTCAGCGCCATGAAAATGGAAAAGACCATGATCGGCCTTTTGCTGCTGATGATCGTTGCGGTTGCGGCGTTCAACATCATTGCCACGCTGATCATGGTGGTCAATGACAAGGGCGCGGACATCGCCATTCTGCGCACCATCGGCGCTACGCCCCGGCAAATAATGGCGATCTTCATGGTCCAGGGCACTGTGATCGGTATTGTCGGCACCCTGATCGGCGGCGTGCTGGGCATTATTGCCGCGCTGAACGTCAGCAGTCTGGTGGGTTGGGTCGAGCGGGTCAGTGGCCAGCACATCTTCAGTTCCGACGTGTACTTCATCAGCAACCTGCCTTCCCAATTGCAGGGCGGCGATGTGCTGCTGATCTGCAGTGCCGGTTTTATCCTGAGCTTTCTGGCCACGATCTACCCAGCCTGGCGCGCCGCGCAGATCCAGCCTGCGCATGCATTGCGTTATGAGTGATCAGAACCGGGTCGCCCTCGTCGAGGCTGCATTGCGGCCCGCGACGGCTGCGGGCTGAAGCGGATTTTCGCTGAAAGCCCTGCGCAAACGCTATAAACTCGCCGCGTTAATTCATGATCCAGGTATCGCCATGCATCCCGCAGCCGAACACTCGCCGCTGGGCAAGTCCAGTGAGTACATCGCCACCTATACGCCATCTTTGCTGTTCCCGATCCCCCGTGCTGCAAAATGGGCGGAGCTTGGGCTGACGGCTCAGACGCTGCCTTATCAGGGTGTCGATTTCTGGAATTGTTACGAGTTGTCCTGGCTGCTGCCATCCGGCAAACCGGTGGTGGCCATTGCCGAGTTCAGCATTCCGGCCGATTCGCCGAACATCATCGAATCGAAGTCCTTCAAGCTGTACCTAAACTCGTTGAATCAGACCGCCTTCGCTACCGTTGAGCAAGTGCAGGCAACCCTTGAGCAGGATCTGTCAGCTGCGGCCGGCAAGCCGGTTGGCGTGCGCATTCGCAGCCTGAGCGACATTGAGGGGGAGGGTGTGGCGACTTTGCCGGGCGTCTGCATCGACGATCTGGATATCACGGTCAGTAGCTACGATCGCCCTCAGCCTGAGCTGCTGCGCTGCGATGAGTCGCGAATTATCGAAGAGAGCGTGCACAGTCATTTGCTCAAATCCAACTGCCCGGTCACCAGTCAGCCCGACTGGGGCAGTGTAGTGGTCGAGTATCGCGGGGCGGCGCTGGATCACCGCAGCCTGTTGGCGTATATCGTCAGCTTCCGCCAGCATTCGGACTTTCACGAGCAGTGTGTGGAAAGAATCTTCCTCGACCTGCAGCGTTTGCTCAAACCGGAAAAACTGACGGTTTATGCACGCTACGTGCGCCGCGGTGGTCTGGATATCAACCCGTATCGCAGCACAGAAACGCTCAATGTGGACAATCACAGGCTGGCGCGGCAGTAGTAGCGTCTGCCGCCAAGGGCGTCGACGCAGAGCGTCCGGAACGGCATTCCCACGCGGAGTGTGGAACGATAGTTGTCTGTGTCCATCAGTGCCGATGCAGCGCGTCGTTACCCACTGACTGATATTTCCAGGTTCAGGATTATCGTGCCGACGCTCCGCGTCGGCATGCGTTGGGTGACGCTCTGCGTCACAACTCTACGCCTCACCATGCAGCAGCGGCCGGACGCAGAGTCAGCAGAGCGGCATTCCCCATCAGACTCCGATATTGCCCAGCGTCTGCACGATGTTGCGCAAGGTGCCAGCGATGGTCGGATGCTCCAGCTCGAAACGCTCGACGGCCAGGTTCACGCCGTCAGCCAGACTGCTGTCCTGTTCATGAGTGGGGTGTTCCAGCTGAATTTTAGTTTCGATTTGTTGCATGAGTTCGTGCAGGTTTTCCCGGTCAGACTCCGAAAGCGGGGGGTTATGCTCCAGTTGCTCGCGCAGGGTGTTGAGTTGTTCTTGCAGTTCGCGGGCGGGCATGACGTGCTCCTTGATTGATAAGTCTGTCTCATGGACTTCGCCGAAGAGCTAAAGGTCCATGATCACTCAAGACTAATCCAGTCAGTGCCTGGCTGCATGTGTATCAGGGTTTTTCACCTTTGCTGCGGCGTAATGCGATATCGGCCAGGCAGAACTCCAGATCGCCAAGGTGATCAATGACCGAGTGTACTCCCAGCGAATAGAGTTTGAGCGTGGCCTGCGCGCGTCGCTGCTCGCGTTCGGCGTCACTCAGTGCCTGCCATTGCGAAGGCGAAAGTCCGCACAGTGGCCCGCAAGACGCCAGGCCAATGGTCCACAGCCCGGCATTCAGCCCGGACTGCAACAGGCGTGGGTCGCCGCTGATCAGCACGCAGCCATCCAGCTGGCTGACCTTCAGGGCCATCAGCGCCATCCAGCAAGCATCCGGGGCGGGCCATTTGGCGGTTGGGCGAGGGGCGGGAATCATCCAGTCACTTACTGGTTCAGCCAGCGTAGCGCTGACGGTTTCAGGCAGCTCGTCAAGCCAGGCGCAAGGCATTCCCTGATCACGCAGAGTCCGCAGAATATCCTTTGCGCCAGGTGTGAGCTGTGTGAGCTCATTGCCTGGTGTAAGCGAGGTCGCGGCCTGCGCACCGAAGTCCACCAGACAGCCGCTAAGGCCGAACAGCAGGGCGGGAAAGGTTGGCAGAGGCGTGAGGACCGGCGCGAGCATGAGGATCTCTCTGAAATATCCAGAAACGCTACCGGTATTTTGTGACACTTCGATGAATGTGCGATGACGGGGGTTTATCCGGAACCCTTTGCTGACAGACCTGCCTTATTCATGACAGAAGGCTTTATACTCCCTGTCCTAGCGTGTGGGGCGTAGCACCCGCGTCATTATTTCGATATCTCGATCAGGAGTGTCAGCTATGCCCGTGACCGGTGCAGGCTTTATCAAGCGTTTGCTGCAATTGTCCCTCTGTGCCGGCATTGCGCTGGTGCCGGTAGCCGTTCAGGCCGCCGAAGATGACCCGTGGGAAGGCATCAACCGCTCCATTTTCAGCTTCAACGATACCCTCGACGCTTATACGCTCAAGCCGCTGGCTAAGGGTTATCAGTACATCGCGCCACAATTTGTCGAAGACGGTATCCATAACTTCTTCAACAACATCGGCGATGTCGGCAACCTGGCGAACAACGTGCTGCAAGCCAAGCCTGAAGCGGCCGGTGTCGACACTGCGCGCCTGATCGTCAACACCACGTTCGGGCTGCTGGGTTTCATTGACGTGGGTACCCGCATGGGCCTGCAACGCAACGATGAAGATTTTGGCCAGACACTGGGCTACTGGGGTGTGCCGAGCGGCCCGTTCGTGGTGATTCCGCTGCTGGGTCCAAGCACCGTGCGTGATGCCTTCGCCAAATACCCGGACACCTACACGTCTCCATACCGCTACATCGATCATGTGCCGACCCGTAACACGGCGCTGGGCGTCAACCTCATCGATACGCGTGCCAGCCTGCTGTCTGCCGAGCGTATGGTCAGCGGTGATCGTTACACGTTCATCCGTAACGCTTACCTGCAGAACCGCGAGTTCAAGGTCAAGGACGGAAAGGTCGAAGACGATTTTTAATCGACACTTTGCCTCTGCGTGAATCAATAAAGGCGACCCTGGGTCGCCTTTATTATTTTTTGAAAGTGTGAAGTAATTCCGCCTGCAGTCAGCGCATCGAGACGATGGAAAGCCCCAGTTTCTGTCCGCCGCCTTCTTCGTCATTGACCCACACCACCTCGGTTTCGGCCTCAAGTCCCTTGAGCGCAGGATGATCAGAGTCGATGCTCACGCTAAGCTTGTCCCCGACCTGGAATGAGCGTGGTGCCTGGACCTGCATGCCTGAGCTGGAAAGGTCAATGCATACGGCGGTAATCACCTGGCCCGCGTGGATCAGGTTGACGTCTGCTTCGACGCGCATGCGGATGTAATCCCGCTTTTCCTCGTAGTTGCGATCGTTTCCACTCATGTACAGTCCTTCGTTTTAGTTGCTGATTTGTGAGTTCTTATAACTCCGGGTGATTTGCGATGTAAAGAGCGCAAAGTGAGGATAGGAGCATGCTTGAAACACCCGTCGGATGGGAGTACCGTCTGCGCCTTGAAGGGCACCTCTGAGACACGCCACGCACATCCAGTTGTCGCGTGTTATTACGGAGAGGCTAGAAGCGAATCCAGTAAGCTGGTTCCGGAAACACCGGGCCGCCTACGCCAACCTGATCTGGCGCCGTTTGCCCCCATGCCAAAAACCAGTGCCAAGCTGCTGATTATCGATGACGACGACGTAGTGCGCGCGAGCCTTGCCGCCTACCTTGAAGACAGTGGCTTCAGCGTTCTGCAAGCGAGTAGTGGCTTGCAGGGAATTCAGATGTTCGAGCAAGAGAACCCCGATCTGGTGGTCTGCGATCTACGCATGCCTCAGATGGGCGGGCTTGAGCTGATCCGTCAGGTCACCGCCATCGCTCCACAGACGCCTGTCATCGTTGTATCCGGTGCGGGCGTGATGAGCGATGCGGTAGAGGCCTTGCGCCTCGGCGCTGCCGATTATCTGATCAAGCCCCTTGAAGATCTTGCCGTGCTGGAGCATTCAGTGCGTCGGGCGCTGGATCGGGCTCGTCTGCTTACTGAAAACCAGGTCTACCGCGAAAAGCTGGAAAAGGCCAATCGCGAACTTGAAGCCAGTCTTCACCTGTTGCAGGAAGATCAGGACGCAGGTCGGCAAGTGCAGATGAACATGTTGCCGATCACCCCGTGGTCGATTGACGAATTCAAGTTTGCCCATCAGATCATTCCGTCGTTGTATCTGTCCGGCGATTTTGTCGATTACTTCAGGGTCGACGAACGGCGTGTTGCCTTCTACCTGGCAGATGTTTCAGGTCACGGTGCTTCATCGGCGTTCATCACGGTGCTGCTGAAGTTCATGACGACTCGGCTGCTGTTTGAATCCAGGCGTGGCGGAACACTGCCGGAATTCAAACCGTCGGATGTACTGGGGCATATCAACCGCGGGCTTATCAGTTGCAAGCTGGGCAAGCACGTTACGATGGTCGGCGGTGTTATTGATGAAGAGTCAGGTAAACTGACGTATGCCGTGGGTGGTCATCTGCCACTGCCGGTGTTGTATTCCGAAGGGCAGGCGCGTTATCTGGAAGGTCGCGGCCTACCGGTCGGTTTGTTCAACGAAGCGACCTATCAGGATCACGAAATCGACCTGCCAGCATCCTTCAGTCTGACCATGTTGTCTGATGGCATACTGGATCTGTTGCCCGGTGATACACTCAAAGAGAAAGAAGCCGTCCTTCCCAAGTTGGTCAAGACGGCTGGCGGCAGCCTGGATGGCTTGCAGCGGGTTTTTGAATTGGCAACGCTAGGGGAGATGCCGGATGATATCGCCTTGTTAGTGTTAAGCAGGAATCTTGAATGAGTACCGGTAGAATCCAGTTCGCCGAGCAGGAAGGCACCTTCGTTCTCAAGTTCGTGGGTGAAGTGCGGTTGACGCTGTGTTCGGCTCTGGATGCGACTATCGAGCGTATCTTCACTGCGTTGAATTTCTCGGCGGTGGTCATCGATCTTACCGAGACGCGCAGCATTGACAGCACAACGCTTGGCTTGCTGGCCAAACTTTCGATCCTGTCGCGCCAGAAGGTTGGACTGTTGCCGACTCTCGTGACCACTCACGAGGACATCACGCGCCTGTTGCAGTCGATGGGCTTTGATCAGGTGTTCAACATCGTTGACCGGCCCCTGCCGCGGCCTGAGAGCCTGACTGACCTGCCTTCGCAGGATCAGTGCGAGAAAGTGGTAAAGGCCAAGGTACTTGAGGCGCACAAGATTCTCATGGGCCTTAACGACTCGAATCGTGAAGCGTTCCATGATCTGGTCAATGCACTGGAAGGTCAGCGCTAGGCGCCATTGGCGTCTGTCCTTCTGATCACTGAACGACAGGCAGCAAAAAGGGCGACACCCGTTAAGGTGTCGCCCTTTTTCGTTATCAGGCTTTTGCGGAGAGCAGCGCTTCCAGCTTTTCCTGATCGCGAGCGAACTGACGAATGCCTTCAGCCAGTTTTTCAGTGGCCATGGCATCTTCATTGGAGGCCCAGCGGAACTGGCTCTCGGTCAGGCTCTGACGAGCCTCACCGGCATTGCCCGGTGCAAGCTTGCGTTCCAGCGTACCGGTATCTTCAGCCAGTTTCTTGAGCAGGTCGGTGCTGATGGTCAGGCGATCACAGCCCGCCAGCTGTTCGATCTGGTTCAGATTGCGGAAGCTTGCCCCCATGACCACGGTTTTGAAGTCGTTGGCCTTGTAGTAGTTATAGATGCGCGTCACAGACTGCACACCCGGATCCTCTGCGCCAACGTAGTCGATGCCTGAAGATTTCTTGTACCAGTCGTAGATACGGCCCACGAACGGAGAAATCAGGAACACGCCAGCCTCGGCACAGGCGATTGCCTGGGCGAAGGAGAACAACAACGTCAGGTTGGTCTGAATACCGTCCTTCTCTAGCTTCTCAGCGGCACGGATACCTTCCCACGTGGCTGCCAGCTTGATCAGCACCCGATCACGTTTGATGCCGGCGGCATCGTAAAGGCCGATCAAGCGCTCGCTGCGCTCGATCAGGGCATTGGTGTCGAACGAGAGGCGTGCGTCCACTTCAGTGGATACGCGGCCCGGAACCACCTTGAGAATTTCCTGACCGATGGCGACTGCAAAGCGGTCGCAGGCCAGGCCGATGTCACCCTTGGCACCGCTGAATGCGTCGGCGAGCATCTGAGCGTTGTTTACGTCGGATGCGGCCTTGAGCAGCAGCGAAGGGTTGGTGGTGGCGTCCTCTGGTTCGAGGCTTTTGATTGCGCCGAAGTCGCCGGTATCAGCAACAACGGTAGTGAATTTCTTGAGTTGATCCAGCTTGGAAGTCATGAGCGTGTTCTGTCCTGTGCGGTTGGATGACATTACCCGAGCGCTGCCGACCACTCAAGGCCGCAGCGTTTCCTGCTGCCGATGATAGGCCCTGAGGGACGGCATTGTCGTGAATACCTTTGTCGAGACTGTTTTTGAGCCTCGCACGCACTGCTTGTTCCCTTGATGTGAATTTAACGGCCATCAGGCAGCTTGCAGCGTGCAAGAGTCAGAGCGACCACTTCAGCGAGACCATCAGGTTGCGCGGGTCACCGTAAACGCCGCTACCGGTCGCCAAGGGAATGCCCTGCCAGTATTTTTCGTCGAATACGTTGTTGAGATTGACCCGTGCATCCCAGTGCTCGTCGAAACGGTAGCCTGCCATCAGTCCCACAACCGCATAGGCGTCCTGCTCGGAGTGACCGGTGCCGACCCGGTTGTACGTCTCGCTTTGCGCCAGAACGTCGACACCCACGCGCCATTTGTTCAGGTTGCCGGGCAGGTGATAGGACGTTGCTGCCTTGAACAGGTGTTTCGGTTGATTGGGCGCAAACAGGTCGCCCTTGTCATTGGTCCGGTCCTTGACGTACTGGCTCAACACCAGTGTGTAGGAGGCGGAAGCCTGCCAGTCAGGTGTCAGCTGGCCGCTGATTTCTGCGTCGATCCCTCGGCTGCGCACTTCACCGGCTGCTTCGTAGCAGACGCGATTCTGCTGCTGGCAAGTGACTGGCGGATTGACGATGGCGTACGCGCGGTTTTCCTGGGTCATGTCGAAGACTGCAAGCGATGCGTTCAGACCACCGTCGAAGTATTCGCCTTTCAGGCCGATTTCGTAACTTTCGCCCGTCATCGGGTCCAATACGCCGCCTCCCACGTCCAGTTGGTTCTGCGGCTTGAAGATCTCGGTATAGCTTGCGTAGGCCGAGTAGGTATCGTTCAGGTCATAGACGATGCCGGCATAAGGCGTGACCTCACGAATGACTTTGTAGTCACCATTGCTGGCCGAACGATTCTGATAGTCGTACCAGCTTACCCGGCTGCCGACGATAACGTGCAATGGATCAATCGGGTTGAAACGTGCGGCGGCGTAGACGCCTTCCTCGGTGGCGGTGTTCTGATTGACGTAGGCGGTACGCGTGGCAGGGTCCGGTTTTGCAATGAGATTGGGGTTGAAGGTGTAGATATCGACCGGTGTAGAGCCGTAAAAGCCGCCTTTCTGATCAAACTTTTCTTCGCGCCGACTGACGCCGAGCATCAGCTCGTGCTGCCGGCCAAACAGCTGGAATGGACCGGACAGCGAACCATCCAGACTGGTCTGCACGTCTGTGGTGTCGTACTCGCCAGCCGCCTGGCCGTAACCGGTGCCACTGGCGGTCAGGTAGTTGGAGTACATGTCGGATTCAGCCCAGATTCTGGTCGCCGCCAGTTTGCTGCTCCAGCCGTTGTCGAAGCGATGAGTCAGGTCCGTGAAAACACTGACGTTTTCCCTGTCCCAATACGCCCAGTCGTTACTGAGGAAGGTGGAACGTGGCAGGTGAAGGTTTTCACCGTTAGGGCCGGATGGCAGGCTGCCCCAGTCCGACGTTGCATCATCGCGCTGCTTCGAGGCTCCTATGGTCCAGGTGGTCGACTCGTTAAGGTCGGCTTCCAGAACGCCATAGAACGTCTGACGCTCTTTATCGAGCTCATCGACAAAACTGTTGCCCGTTTCATAGGCTGCCACCACCCGGCCACGTAACGTACCGGAATCGTTGAGCCTGTTCGACGCGTCCACCTCGGTACGGTAGCGGTCCCAGCTCCCGGCGCTGCTGGTCACGCTGACTTGCGGGGTAGCAGTAGGGCGCTTGCGAATCAGATTGAGTGTCGCCGAGGGGCTGCCTGCACCGGTCATCAGCCCCGTAGCGCCGCGTACCACTTCAACGCGGTCGTACAAGGCCAGGTCAGCACCGGAGATGGTATCCAGTGTAAAGGTGCTGACGATGGTCGGCAGACCGTCATACATCAGGTTATCGATGGTAAAGCCGCGCGCCAGAAACTGCTGACGGTCCGAGCCGAATTTGCGCAGTGTCACGCCGGGTGCATATTTGACGACATCATTGAGGTCGTTCATGCCCTGATCTTCAATTCGCTGGCGAGTGATCACGCTTACCGACTGCGGCGTCTCGCGAATCGAAAGGGGCAACCCGGTCGCGCTGCTCATCGAGCCCGTGGTGTACGAACCGCTGCCTTCTGTGGTGGCCATTCCTGCAATGCCCGCCTGAGCGCTGATGTCCACATTGCCCAGCGTCAGCGAGCCACCGCTCGATGGCTGGAATACCCTCGCAGCATTGCCCTGCACCTGCGCATCAAGGCCGCTGCCCAGCAGTAGCTGATTCAATGCCTGAGCCGGCTCCAGGCTGCCTCTGATGGCTGGAGCCTGCTTGCTTGCAAGCAATTGGTCATCAACCGATATCTGCATGCCGCTCGCCTGACTCAGTTGTGCGAGCGACCTGGAAAGCGCCTGTGCAGGCAGATCGAGTTGAACGGGGCTGGCCAGAGCGGCGGCCGACAGACCGAGAGCCACGAGGCTGGTCAAAGAAGGTAGAAACGGACGAAGCATTGGGGTAATTCCTGCAGGGAGGACTGGGACGTGGCGGGAAACCTGGGTGATGGCGTGCTGGCTGGCAGGTCGTGACAGGCGGCAGCGGAGGGCGAGACTAACAAATTTTTCATATCTTATTAAATGCTAATCACTATCAGTTACATTCTCATACATATTTATCTGATGAGACTCGCTTGTGGCGTCGAGCAGTGCATTGGGGTAAAGATGCTGTTCAACTCGCGATGATCTGAAGGAACCAGCATGCATTCACGACGTTTCCCCACCACGGCCGCAATCGGCTTTTCATTGTTTTCCATGGGCGTCATCGCCGCTGAGCTGCCATCTGATCTGTTACTGAAAAAAGCTCAGGCTGAACAACACTCCTACCTCGAAACCGTCCGGCAACTCGTGGATATCGATACAGGTACCGGCCAGGCACCCGGACTGAAAACCGTCAGCGCGATGCTGGTGGAGCGTCTCAAGGCATTGGGTGCCGAAGTTTCCACCACGCCGGCAGACCCTTCTGCGGGTGACAACATCGTTGGCAGGTTCAAAGGCAATGGCACCCGGTCCTTTCTGCTAATGGTCCATTACGACACGGTCTTCGGGCCGGGCACTGCCGCCAAACGCCCGTTCAGGCTCGACGGCGAACGCGCCTATGGTCCCGGTGTGGCAGATGCGAAGGGCGGCGTGGCGATGATTCTGCATTCGCTGCAACTGCTGCAGGACCAGAATTTCAAGGATTTCGGCACGCTCACCGTGCTCTTCAATCCGGACGAGGAAACCGGCTCCAGCGGGTCGAAGAAAGTCATAGCCGAACTCGCTCGCCAGCATGACTACGTGTTTTCCTATGAGCCGCCTGACAAAGACGCCGTGACTGTCGCCACCAATGGCATCAATGGCTTGCTCCTCGACGTCAAAGGCAAGTCGTCACACGCAGGTTCGGCCCCTGAAGCCGGGCGCAATGCGGCGATCGAGTTGGCGCACCAACTGCTGCAACTCAAGGACCTTGGCGATCCTGGCAAGGGTACGACCGTCAACTGGACGCTTGTCAAAGGCGGTGAGAAGCGCAACATCATCCCGTCCAGCGCTTCGGCCGAGGCGGACATGCGCTATTCCGATCCGAGCGAGAGCGACAGGGTGCTCGCCGACGGTCAGCGGATTATGAAGAAAACCCTCGTTGAAGGCACCGAAGTGACCTTGCGCATGGAAAAAGGCCGTCCGCCACTGGCCAGGAATCCGGGTTCCGAGCAACTGGCGAAAACCGCGCAGACGCTCTATGAAAAAATCGGTCGCAGTGTCGAGCCGATCGCCATGCGCTTCGGCACCGATGCGGGCTACGCCTACGTACCGGGTAGCGCAAAGCCTGCCGTGCTGGAAACCATGGGTGTTGTCGGGGCCGGCTTGCATGCGGACAATGAGTACATCGAACTGTCGAGTATCGCTCCCAGGCTTTACCTGACGGTGGCGCTGATTACCCGCTTGTCGCAAGGTGAGGCGCCCTGACAGTCAGCGGATGTTGACCGTGCATCGGGTTGAGTCCACGCCATTTGTCGATGGGTCGGGTAGTGGAGATTGACCTGGCGCCTGATAAACGATTAACTGTATATGTATACAGTTAATCATAAAAGGCTCGCCCCATGTGTGTCACATTCCTTGGCCCCTTGTCGGCAGAGGGCATCAAGCTCCCTTTGCTATCCTTGTCATCCGTCGGCTCCAGGTCGTCAGTGGTCGAGAAGCATGTCTCTATCGCAGAGCTTTGTGAGGTCCGTGAACCGCACGTTTATCTGGCCAGGGTCGAGGATGAAGGGATGAAGGGATGAAGGGATGAAGGGATGCAGGGAGGCGGCATGCGCACCGGTGACATGCTGGTTGTCGACCGCAGTCAGTACGCCGAGCACGGTGACATCGTCGTCGCCTCACTCAACGCAAGGCAGATGTGTCGGCGTTTGCACATGCATGGCGATGTCGTGATCCTCAAATCCGAACACCCGGATTATCCACCACTGCATGTCACTGACCACGACGACCTGATTATTCTGGGTGTAGTGACCTACAGCCTGAAAAACCTTCTTGAAGGGCGCACCGCCTCTTCAGCTCATCGATGATCGGGCTCATGGCCTTGCATTGCACGCTTCACCGTGATCTGCTGCCGACCCTATGGTTTTAACCCGGAAATTGAGCGAATGCAGGAACAACTTGACCAGTTACGGCTCCCCAAGGCTGTCCAGGGGGCTATCAGTGATCTGGTGAGAGCGCTCGAGGCAACCAGCACCCGCGCTGACGTGGAGGCCGAAGGGGCGTTGCAGATCGATTACATTCACGGTCTTGAGACAAGCAGAAAGCTGCGTCCCGCCGATGCCGAGGCGCTTTACATCATTTTTGACGACGCAGTTCAGGCTCGTTTACAAGCGCTTTCCGATTAGCTCCGGGCCTCGATATTTTCCTGGTCTGCGTGAAATTCATTTAACAAATGTATCCGTCTTTTTGATCGGAATTGGTGTTTAACTCGCCCCACGAATCTGCAATTCGCGGGGTTCATTTTCGGGTTTTAATTGCTATGCGGTTATCGGGCTTCATCCTTGAGAACATCGAGCCTATTGTACTGGAGTGGACCGACTTCGCGCGCACCATGTCCACGCTCGGTGAGCCTCTGGATACCAAGGAGCTCAGGGATCACGCCGAGCAGATGCTTCGAGCCATTGCCACTGATCTGAGGACGGATCAGTCGTCGCAGCAACAGGTCGACAAATCTCAGGGTCAGGTCGTATCGCAAGAAGACACCGCTGCGAAAAGCCATGCGATCACTCGTTTGATGTCAGGCTTCACCATCGATCAGGTGGTCTCGGAGTTTCGAGCGTTACGCGCGAGCGTGATAAAACAGTGGATGATGCGCCCGACCTCGGACACCCAGCAGCAGAGGGATGACATGATCCGCTTCAACGAAGCAATAGATCAGGCTCTCGCGGAATCCATCTCCAGCTATACCGGTGCGGTTCAAGCCTCGCGCAATATCTTTCTGGGCATCCTCGGGCACGACTTGCGCACACCGTTAAGTGCCATATTGCTGGGTGCAGACGTGCTGTTGCGTACCAATGACCTGGGCGCGCGGCCGACCAAGGTGGCATCAAGGATCTACTCAAGCGTGAAACGAGCCAATCAGATCGTTGGCGATCTGCTCGACTTCACACGGTCACAGATCGGTCCCGGCATTCCGTTGAAAAAGACCCAGACAGACATCCAGCCCATCTGTGCTCGCATCGTTGACGAATCGCGTACGGTCAATCCAGAGGCGGATATTCACCTGACTTCCAACGATCCGGTCATTGGCAATTTTGATGGTGATCGCCTGGAACAGGTCTTCTCTAACCTCATTGGCAATGCCATACAGCACGGCAACAGCCGCGATCCTGTCGAGTTAACGCTGGCAGCTTCTGACGGCACGCTTCAGTTCACCGTGCATAACACAGGCAGTCCGATTCCCGAAGACGTGCTTCCTTTCATCTTCAACCCGATGGATCGCTACTCGCCCGAGAAAATGACTGACAACGGTCCTTACTCAAGCCTTGGGCTTGGCTTGTTCATCGTCGCCAAGATCGTCGATGCCCATGGCGGGCGTATTGAAGTGACGTCAAAAGCGGATCTTGGGACTACCTTTGCGGTGTTTATTCCGTTGCATGCGGAGTGAGCCCCCGACAGATGGAGTGAGCTTACCGTGTTAGTTACCACCTGTGCAGTTTTGCAAATCCAGGTGTTCTCCAAGCCAAATAAGTGTAACAACCTCACTCAACGAATACTCATGCGCTCCAAGCAGATAGTCTGTCCTGGCTGTGACGATAAAATAGGCATTAGGCGCATGGACTGCCTAACTGGCAGCACGCTTCCCTCACGCCACGCATTGGGCATGACGAATAACTCATCGCGTTCATGTGGTTTTCTGAATGCTTGAGTAGTGTTCATGGCGACTCCCTGAGAGCGCAATGTGAGTACCTTTCACAATGGGCAGGATTAAAAAATTGAAGGGAATTACAAAGGTTGAGCAGGCAAAAGGCAGCGCATATGAAATGCTTTTATTCACTTTGTCGTACGTGCGTCGGCTGATGAGAAGAATGGTTTCTGCCGACTTGTTTTTTGCTTCCTGTGCCACTGTCTTAATGGTAGCTGCCTTCCAAGTGCTTACTACTCCAGCGGAGACTGTCAGAAATTTTGTGTTCGGGCATAACATGTAGCTAGAGGTGCATGTATGCCGACCAAA
>NZ_LKBW01000278.1 GCF_002699855.1 Pseudomonas amygdali
CCCCCCTTTTTCCCGGCGCCTGAAGAGGCTCGGGTTGCACGGACCGCCGTGGAGTCGATCATCCAGGTGTCCAGATCGGTCAGTCCTTCCTGGTTGAGTCGAATGTGCAAGCGCTCCAGTATCCGGTCGAACGTACCGTCATCGCGCCAGTCGCGAAAACGCTGATACACCGTCGACCAAGGCCCAAAGCGTTCCGGCAGATCACGCCAGGCAGCACCCGAGCACAAAATCCAAAGGACTCCGTGGAGTATCAAACGATCATCACTACGTGGGCGACCCATTTTCTNCGATGAGTCGGAGAGTTCGTAACGCTTTGCCATGCGGGCCTCCAGCCAATCATGGCGGCAATTCTACCCCAGCCGACTTTTCGTACAAAACCTAAGCTCTGGCGGGTTGTCACCAGATGCAATTGCTGACGTTCGCAACTGCTTGCTCATCAAGCTCGAAAGGCCCGACTGCTGCGGTCAGCAGGTCTAAGCGTACGGGGAGTACGCCTTGCGCAGATCAGCTAGATCCAGTGATGCGGCAACAGTTGGTCGATTTCACTGGCCTTCTGCGTCGGCAACCGCGTCAGTAAATCCTTGAGATACGCAAACGGATCATGTCCGTTCATTCGTGCAGACTGGATCAAACTCATGATTGCTGCCGCCCGTTTGCCGCTGCGTAAGCGTCTAGTAAAGGCATCTGGCCCGCTAGATTATCCTCTGCCTTCGGTTCGTATGATGTACTACACGCCCCCTGCACTACGAATGCTCGATGACCTTGGACAATAACTCCATGACAGGAATACTCAGGTCTGCGGTCTCAAGCGCTCCATACTGGAAGAAAATGCCCGGATACGACAGTGCGCGAAGGATGTTTGCAACCTCAGGACCGCCAACCTGGTCGAAGGCCATGCGCGCGCCTTTGCCATCAGTCATACGGTTCACTTCAGCGACCAGATCCTGCTCCAGCGCTGCAATGACGTGCACAGCGCCGGTTTGCAGAAGTATGTGGCAGCCGCCTGAACGGAGGTGAGTCCTGCTGGCCGCTTCATCCGCTCCGCTCCAGCCCTGAAGTATCACGGGTTCTCTTCTGGCGTCTCCTTCCCAGCCCCCTCATTGATCAATACCATGCTCTGCGGCGCAGACAGCGCTACACCCAGCTCCCTCAGACGCCCCAGAACCGTAAACAACAGATCACTCCGCGCACCTCCCACCGAGCGTGGGCTGTTCACGTAGCCACTGGCGCTGATGATCAAACCGGTATTGGTCAGGTCCTTGAAGGTGACTGAAGGTGCAGGCGTGTCGAGTATCGCTTCGTGCTCGGTAAAGGCCTGCAACAGCAGCTCGCGTATTTGCAGAACATCTGTTTCCAGGGGCACGGTGAGGGTGATTCCGACTACGCCCAGCGCGTTGCCCATGGTGACGTTGCGCACGTTTTGCGTGATGAACTGCGAGTTTGGCACGATCACTGTCGAGCGGTCGCCCATCTGGATTTCGGTCGCGCGGACGTTGATCCGGCGAATATCGCCTTCGACCCCTGCCAGGCTTACCCAGTCGCCGACTTTGACCGGACGCTCGGTCAGCAGAATCAGGCCCGAGATAAAGTTCTGCACAATGGCCTGCAGACCGAAACCGATCCCCACCGATAGCGCACTGACCACCCAGGTCAAATTGGTCAGGCTGATCTTGAGTGTGGACATCACCACGGCCACCACCAGCACAAAGCCGATGTAGCCGATCAAGGTCACCAGCGAGGCCTGCATGCCCGCGTCCATGTTGGTCTCGGGCAGAAGGCGTTCTCCGAACCACTCCTTGAGTACACGCACGCCCAGCAGGCCGAAGACCAGGCAAATCAGTGCCATCAGAATATCGCTGGGGACGATGTTCAGGTTGCCCAGGGATTTGGACGTGACGTCCATTTGAGTGAAACTTGCGAGCAGGTCGCCCGGGCTGGAACCCGAAGGCAGGAAAGCCAGCAGCAATGCGGTAAGCAACAGCAGGGTACGGCCTATGCCTGCCAGTACGGTGCTTGCCTGGGCCAGGTGGCGGGCGGACAAGCCCAGCGCCGAACCCAACGCCATGCCGCCAGGTTGTTTAGGCGACAGAAGGGTCTCGCAGATGTCACCGAAGCAGGCGATCAATAGATACGCAGTGGACGCCACCACGCTCACCCAAAGCAGTTTTACCGCCAGAAAGTAAGCCAGCGTCAGGTAGCCGCTGAGCAACGCCAGCAAGCTCAGGCCGACCCATACCGCAACGATAAAGGGAAGCAGTCCGACGAAACCTGCTGGCCGCTCCAGCTCAAAGCGTCGGCGGGTTCGGCGGTAGCGCACCAAGGCGTAGAAAAACACCAGCGAAACCGCCAGCGCTGTCAGGCCATTGACCGCTACCGTCAGGGCCAGGCTGCTGGCTATGACACTGTTGATGCGCTCCTGCGTGCCGATGATCATGAGTGCCAGCGCCAGGGCAGGCGGGAAGCGGCCCAGTGCCGTGGCGATCTGGTCAGGGATTTGCGGCAGACGCCACGAGGCGTGTGCCCGCATCAACAACGCGCGGCCCAGACCGACGATGAAAGCGCAGAAAGTGATCAGCGTCTGCACCTGATCGAGCAGGTTGACCACGTCGTTGCTGAGCACCGCATTGCGCACGATGCCCCAGCGCAACAAGGAAGTGGCAACGGTAATGGTGAGAATGGTCGATAGCCCTACAGCCAGTGCCAGGGCGCTGCGGCGCAGGCGGCCTTCGGGTAGCCAGCGAATCATCGACCAGATCAGCAAGCGCTCCAGCAGGCGGCGAATAACGACCCATACGAACCGCGCGGCGACTACGATGCTGATGAATTGCAAACGGTTTTCCGGTGCCAGCGTGCTGCTGAGCACTTGGCGGACATCCACCAGAAGTCTGTTCAAGCGTCCCAGGTCGTCATCGGTAGGACGAATCAGCGTGGACCAGAACGCCGAGCTGAGCGGGCTCGCTGTCAGCGTGCTGATCTGCGAATCGAAAAGGCTGCGGCGCAGATTGAATATCTGCGTAGCCAGATCACGGGCTGACTGGCTTAACGTGTTGGTTTGGCGTTCATCATCGACCAGCGCGTTTTTCTGAGCGGTCAATGTCTTGCGCTGACTGGTCAGACTTGGCGCCTCGTCCGGTTGCGCCGACCCGAGAATGTTGAGCTGATCATTCAGGTGTTCGATGTCGACAGCTTGTCGGGCAGTCAGATTGTCGGCTTGTTTCTGGACCTGCAAAGCGGCCTGCCGCAGGCTTGAAAGCAGGTCATCGTTGGCGCTGCCCGTCACTTTTTGACGGATCTGATCCAGTTGTTCGCTCAAGTCATCCAGGCTCGGTGCATCCACTGCGGGGGATGCGCTACTGGTGCTATCGGTTTGAGGCGCCGGGCTATTCTGGGCCAGGGCTGGCAAGGTCACGCACAGCAAAAGCAAGGCGAGCAGCCCAGTATGAAAACGGTTCAGCGAAGCGTGCTGCATTCTTTTCCCTTCTTTGCACTGTGCGGCCTGGCAAACCTGTGTATTTCAGGCACGGGCCTTGTCTGTCTTGAGCTGCACTCACGAGTCTCTGGAGCGCAGCCAATAGAATATCAAGGACTTCGCGTTTGAGCGCTGAAAACACGGGCCAGCGAAAATAGGGCGCTACGGTCATTAACCTAGCAAATGTTAGGTAGGGTATTGACTGGGCTCAGGAGTGTGCTACGGTCTATCCACCTAACGGTTGTTAGGTGGATGCCCACTCCATTTCACAGGCCCGACCATGACTTCCAGATTGCGACTTTTCACATCTCCTTCGGCTTTTCCGAACCCCCAGCGCCTGCGCCTGTTCATCCACGAAAAAGGCATTGCCGATCAGTTCGATGAGACTATTTACGACATGACCCCCGGCGGAGAGCAGCGTGGCTGGCGTCATCTCAATATGAACCCTTGGGGAGAAACGCCCACCCTTGAACTGGCAGACGGCAGCTTCATTTCCGAGACCGCCGCTATCGCTCGCTATCTGGATCAGTCTTATCCGGGCCGCAAGATCATGGGGGAGGGCGCTCTGGAACAAGGCCTTGATAACATGTGGGATAACCGGATCTGGGTGCATATTCTCTACCGGATCGTTACCGCGTTTCATGTATTGCACACCGGGCTCGGCTTCAAACTTGAACTGACGAAGAACGAAGCATGGGGCGAGCACTGCCGCAAAGAGGCGCTGACACACGCCGCATTGGTCAACCGTCATCTTTCCGATGGCCGCGAGTGGCTGTTGGGCGGCGAGGCGCCGACTTTCGCGGATATCACCCTTGCAACCGCCATTGCCTTCTCCAAGTTTCCGGTCAACGCCACGCCGCTGGATGAGCGTTTCGAGTTCCTGGACTTGTACTGGAAGCGCTGGCAGAAACGCCCGGGTTTCCAGGCCGCCTATGCTGATCGCAGCAGCGGTATACCCGAACTGGACTCGCCGGCCGAGTGACCGACCTGTTGCGCGCGCACATTATCGTCGGGACCGTCATTGCATGGCGTTCTCGACTTCCCCGTGCCTCGCACAACCGTTCTACCTGACAACAGTCAGGTTTTTGAATTAGCATGCGCCCGTTTGCAGAAACCTGTCCGAAGCACAAGGCACCACGATGACCATCAACGCACGAGAGGCCATTCTGCTTGCCGCGAGAAACATCGCTCAGTCTCAGGGTTATAACGGCCTGAACTTTCGCGATCTGGCGGCTCAGGTTGGAATCAAACCAGCCAGTATTTACTACCACTTTCCAAGCAAGGCTGACCTGGGTGTGGCGGTTGCCAGGCGCTACTGGCAGGACGGTGCTGCTGCTCTTGAGGCTATTTCTGAAGAAACACCAGACCCTGTCGAAGCGCTGCACCGTTTCCCGGAAATTTTCCGCCGCTCGCTAGAGGCTGAAAACCGCCTTTGTCTGGGCAGTTTTATCGGCGCTGAAACCGATAAATTGCCGCCAGAGATGACTCAGGAAATTCAGCTTTTTGCCCAGGTCAATATTGCCTGGCTGAGCAAGCTTCTGGTGGCGGCGAATGTGTGTTTGCCAGCGGCCAGCGAGGTGCGGGCGCAGGCGATTTTTTCGGCTGTGGCGGGCGCTCAACTCATTGCGAGAAGCCGGTCAGACATTGCCCTTTTTGATACGCTGATCGACACCTATCGTGCCTGCGGGCCGCTGCCGGCTTAAGTAGATGCTGATCAAGCGGGATCAGGATTGCCAGCCAGTTGACCTGTTGCTGACGCCGCTGAACCTGTAAGCGCGCAGGCACTATGGAACGCCAGACCTCGAATCACCCGACGGCAAGGGGTGCACTAATGTTTCTAAGCCTTGAAGTTCGCAGCTACAAGACGCAAAGCCCTCAGCACTGTCACGACCATACTCAACTGGTACTGCCGATTCGTGGCCGAATGGAAATTGACGTGGACGGTCGCGGTGGCTTTATCGATCAGTCACTGGCCGCGCTGGTAAAGCCTGGTTCGCGGCACTCGCAGGACACTCACGTCGACAGCCGTTTTCTGGTGCTGGACTGCGCACCGACGACGCCGGAGACAATCCAGATGGGGCGTCTGGCCGAGAAAATATATGTGCCTGTTTCGCCCGCGACCCGTCGCCTTATCGAATTCGCCGAGCTGATCGGTAACCAGCAACTGGCCATCGCTGCCTCACAGCTGGGCCCTCTGCTTCTGTCGTCCCTTGGCTCGGACACCTGCTGTTTTTCGTCCCCGATAGAGCAGTTGATAGCCCGTCTGCGAGCAAATCCTGGGGCACACTGGAGCAATCAGGCCATGGCCCAAGCCGCAAACATGAGCATGAGCCAGTTGCACCAGCGATTCCGGCAATTATTCGCGATGAGTCCTCAAGCCTGGCTGACTGAACTACGCATACAGGAGGCTGAACGGTGGTTGCGTGGCACCTCGCTGCCGATAGCCGAGATTGCCTTGCGTGCGGGCTTTTCCGATCAGGCATCGCTGACGCGCACCATGCAGCGTTTGAGCGCTACGACCCCGGCGGTTTCTCGTAAAGTGCAAAAACAGTCCGGGTAAAAAAATCCGCAGTTACTGACAAGACCCTCCAGGCCCGACGCTCCAGACTTCATGCTTTAGGCGTTGGAGCGCAGGTGAAATGTTTGCTGATCGATCATTGCCCAAGGGCATTGTTTATGGCGTTTGCGCCGGTCTGTGCTGGGGCGTGATTTTCCTGGGCCCGCAGCTGACTCCAGGCTTGAGCGGTGTGCAGTTCGCGGTCATAAGATTTCTCTGCTACGGCGCAATTTCTGCGGCCCTGCTGATGCTGCGTTGGCGGCGTGTTTGCGCCAGTCTCACCATGGCCGACTGGAAGTCACTCTTCTGGCTTAGCCTGATCGGCAACCTCATCTACTACTCGCTAGTGGGCACAGGCGTGCAGTTGGTCGGCATCGCCACAACGTCGTTGATTGTCGGACTTATTCCGGTGCTCGTAACCCTGGCAGGTCGTCATGACGCAAATGCCGTTTCTCTGCGCAAGCTCTTCCCCTCACTGTGCTGCGCAGTGGGGGGCGTTGTGCTTATCAGTTGGCACGCGCTGATCAATGACCAAAGGCCCGATACAGCGGCAAATATTGTCGGGATTTTATGCGCGTCAGGTGCGTTGCTGACGTGGAGCTGGTTTGCGGTGAGCAATGCCCGGCGGCTGGTGCAGGTCACCAACGTCTCCGCGCATGACTGGGCGTTGCTTATGGGGGTCATGACGGGCGCTCAATCACTGCTTTTGGCAACGCCGGTCCTGGGTTCTCAAGTGGGCACCTATGGTATTTCCGAATGGCTGCATTTTCTCGTGGTGGCCGGTGGCGTTGCGCTTTTGTCTTCGGTGGTGGGTGGTGCCTGCTGGAATCAGGCGAGCCGACTTCTGCCCTTGGCACTCAGCGGGCAAGTGCTCGTGATTGAAACGCTGGCGGCGCTTGTCTTCGGTTTTTTATGGGAGCGCCGGCTACCCGACGGCTATGAGCTGGCGGCCATTGCCTTGCTGGTCAGCGGTGTGGTCTGGTGTCTGAATTGTCATCGTACGCCCCTGCATTCCCCGGCTGTCCAGCTCAAGCACCGCCCCTGAAGTGACCGCCTCACCTGCATTTCAAACCGGCAAACGAAGCTCCTTGCGCAGGCTCTTGTCAAACACCCCGGCAGGTGCAAAGCGACGCAGCATGCTGATTTGTCGGGCTGTCTTGCCGGCAGTGTAGCGCCGCTTGGGGAGTACATCGCTCGCCGCTTTAAGCACTACAGCCGCCACCACTTCCGGCAAATCGGCTTTCGGCATTACATCGGCGAGCAACGCCTTGAATCCTGCTCGGGCCTGATCGTATTCCTTCAATAACCGGTCCGGCTCAAGGCCGTTTTGATCGAAGACGGTTCGTACAAAAGCCGGCTCAATGACCGAGACGCGAATATTGAAGGCGCGCACTTCGTGATCCAGAGATTCCGAGTAACCTTCCAGCGCATGCTTGACCGCCGAATAATGCGAAGAGTAGGGCGCGGGTATCAGGCCAAGAATCGAACCGATATTGATAATGCGCCCTTGGCCATGTTCGCGCATCGACGGTAATACTGCATTGGTCATGCGGATGACGCCGAACAGATTGACGTCGAACAACGCCTGCACCTGGGGTATCGAGAATTCCTCGGAGCCGCCTATCAGGCCAATACCTGCATTGTTGACCAGCAGGTCGATCCGCCCGGTCTGCGCAAGTACGCTGGAAACGAGCGCGCTGACCGAGTCATCGTCAGTTACGTCACAAGTACGCATGGATACCTGCGTTGCACTTTCGCCAATCTTGCGGCTGGTGCCGAATACGGTATAGCCCGAGCGCACCAGCGCCTCGGCCGTTGCGCGGCCGATACCGGATGATGCACCGGTGACAATGGCCGTTTTTCCGGAAGATGTGCTCATGTAATGCTCCAGTGTTCAAAAGGCTGGGGGCCGACAAGTTGCTTATGTGGGGAATTGTAAACGCGGGTTACCGACACTTACCTGATCTTCACAACTACTTTGCCTTTGGCACGCCCCCGTGCCAGGTATTCAAGTCCTTCTTTGGCCTGCTCAAGCGCAAAGACCCTGTCAATGACGGGTTTGATTTGCCCGCTTTCAAGTAACACGGCAATCTTCTCGAGTTGAGCCCCCTGCGGGCGTACGAACAGGAACGAGTAGGTCACGTGGTGTTTTTTCGCACGGCGCCTGATTGAGTGGCTCATCAGCCCGAAGAGGAAAGTGAAGAAGGCATTCATCCGGCGTGCCTTGGCGAACGCCTTATCCAGTGGCCCGACGAGGGATACGATCAAACCTCCTGACTTGAGGATGCCGACGGCTTTTTTAATCGTGTCTCCTCGCGTTGTACCCAGCACCAGGTCGTAGTCGCGCAATACTTGCTCGAATGCCTGCTTTTTATAGTCCACCACTTCATCTGCACCCAGGCTGCGCACCAGCTCTACATTGCCGGTACTGGTGGTCGTGGCGACGTTGGCCCCCAGGTGTTTAGCCAGTTGAATAGCGAAGGTGCCGATGCCTCCAGCCCCGGCAGGTATGAATACCTTCTGGCCGGGTTGAAGATTGGCGCGTTCTTTCAAGGCTTGCCAGGATGTAAGCCCGACCATTGGAATAGAGGCCGCTTGTACGAAATCCAGATTCGCCGGTTTAAGTGCAGCCGCGCGCTCAGGAACGGCTGCAAATTCGGCGATGCTACCTTTGCCGAGGTCAAAGATACTGGCGAAAATGGCGTCACCCGCCTTGAAGCGGGTGACAGCTTTGCCTACTGATATGACCACGCCGGAAAGATCGCTGCCCATAATGGCGGGTAATTCGTACTTGAGGACGGCCTTGAACGTGCCCGTGGTAATCATGTTGTCGATCGGGTTCAACCCGGCCGCGTGAACTTCCACTAACAGTTCATCAGGCTTGATGGTCGGCAGAGGTACATGCGTTATCGCAATTTCAGGCGACTTGCCATAGCTTTCGAAGGTAAGTGCTTTCATGACGCTAGGTTTCCAGGGTCGTCTGACAGTGATGGGTTGTTTTTAAAAACGATGTGCAGTTGAAGTTCGAACGCTTTATGCAAGGAACTCCAGAGCCGTTGAGACGAAGTCGGCGTGATACTGAAAGACGCAACCGTGGCCTGCGTCTTGATAAACCACCAGTTGCGCCTGCGGGAGACGTTGGCTCATATCGCGACTCAACTCGCTTGCTACCATGACGTCGCTGTCCCCGACGACGATAAGTACAGGCACCCGCAGGCGTGCAAGATCCTGCGCGGGTTGTTTGCCCCAGGCTTTGATTGCTTTGAGTTGGCGAAGCAGCAAGCGAGGCGTTGGCGGCTTGTCGCGGTCGACCGTACGTTCCTTCACCCTGCTCAGATAGTTTCTGGCAGCGCGTCGGCCATTTAGCGTGGAGGTGAAAAACATATCGACCTTGGGGTCTCGCAGCCTCAGCAAGCCTTTGAGAATAAGTGGCCAGGACAGCGCACCTATGCGCTCGATACCGTGTCCGCCTGCCGGTCCGGTGCCTGCCAGAATAACTTTGCGTACCAGATCGGGTGCTTTCAATGCCAGGTCCTGGGCCACGAAACCGCCCATTGAAAAGCCAATCAGATCCACTTGTCTGTAGCCCATTGCCCGCACCAGCTCGAGGGTGTCGCGAGCCATCTCGCCTATCGTCAGCGGCGCGGTGCCGGTCGATAAACCAGCCCCGCGATAGTCGATGGCGATAACGTGATGCCTGGTAGCAAGACCATCAACAATGCTCGGGTCGAAATCGTCCAGTACCGCGCCCCAGTAGTTGAGCAACAAAAGCGGCACGCCACCACGCAAACCTGACTCGCGATAGGCGAAGGCAATGCCTGCGACTGTTGCGATTTTATTAGGCGCCTGGACAAACGACTGCGCCGAATGAGTCTGCAGATTTGAGCTACTCATGATGGGTACCCTGGTTTCAGGCTTTGGTCAGATAGCGCTCTGCGGCGTTCGCCTGTCGAATGTCCGACAGCAACCCTTGCCGCGCGCCATCAAGCGCGTCCCATCGACCTGCAACGTGCAGTGGCGGAATGGTCACCAGTTCGCGACGATCGAAGCCCACCAGCGCTGCATCGACCAGTTCTTCAACGTCCATCACCTCGGGGAGGGTGTTGAGGTCGATCCCGGCGCGCTCCCAGATTTCGGTGCGGGTAGCTGCCGGCAGGACCGCCTGGATGTACACGCCCTTGGGTGCCAGTTCCAGGTTCAAGCCTTGAGACAGGAACAGCACATAAGCCTTGGTGGCACCGTAAACGGTCATACCGAGCTCTGGCGCCAAGCCCACCACCGAACCGAGGTTGACGATTGAACCGGTACCGGACTGCGCGAAGCTAGGGGCCACTGCGGCAGCGAGTCGCGTCAGCGCAACAATGTTGAGGGCGACAAGCTTTTCAATAGCCTCAGCGCTCTGCTCAATGAATCCGCCGGACTGAGCAATACCTGCGTTATTGATAAGGACGCCGATCCGGGCATCGTCGCGCAGGCGAGTTTCAAGCGCTGTGAGGTCGGCAGAGTTGGTCAGGTCGGCCTGAAGCACTTCGACAGCTACGTCGTTTTCTTTACCCAGCCTTGCTGCCAGAGCATCGAGGCGTGGCTTGTCACGTGCGACAAGCACCAGGTTGTGGCCGCGACGGGCAAATCGCTCGGCATAAATGGCACCAATACCGCTGGAAGCGCCAGTGATGAGAACAGTGGAGAGAGTAGTCATTGGTGATGTCCTGACAAGTAATGCAATAAGGGCAGCCAGGCGTTTGCGCCTGCGATTGTCGGTCACCCGGCAGGGCCTTCGACGCTGACGCAGAAGGGCCCTGCCAATTGATCCTTGGCGTTATGATCACGATCAAAATCTAAAATGTCAACGTATTGATGTTGGTCGACATCAAAATATGGCGAGGTCGTGTGCGCCTGCATTCATAGGCGAGAGGGGCGAAGAGAAATCTCGCGCGCAGGCGCTTTGGCCGCTCGGGAGATGCGGCGCAGAGGGCGAAGTGGGCATATAGGCACGGGCGCTTTTGCGGGGCGCGGAGCGCTATGGTGTAAGCAAAAAAGACGCCATCGGTTTGAGTATCGATTCGGCCGAGGCCACAGAGAGTTCGTCCGGCTTTCTGTCGATCGCCAATGAGGCATACCCATGCGCAGTGCTCCAGGCGAGGAAAGTGCGTTGCTCAAGCACTGTCGAGTCTGGTTCGGCACCGTTTTTTGCGACCCATGCTGTACGTATCGACTGACGAAGCAGTTGCAGCGTGGCTTCGCCTGAAGTGAGCAACCTGGGTAATGTGCGGTTGACCCCGCCCATTCCGAACATCAACCGGAAGTGCTGTGGGTAGTTTTTAGCGAAATTGACATAGCCTATCCCACAGCCCAGCACACAGTCGCCAAGGTCCCGCTGCGCGGCACGGATAGCGTCGACCATCCGTTCATAACCATCGGCCACCACCTCTGCCATAAGGTTTTCCAGAGAGCCGAAATGGTGCGCAGGTGCGGCGTGTGAAACGTTCGCCCGTCTTGCGCATTCACGCAGTGAGAGTCCTCGCATGCCTGCTTCCCCCACGATGTCCCAGGCCGCCTGCCGCAAGACGGTCGGCAAGTTGCCATGGTGGTAAGTACGCGGGGTATCTGAGGTCGACATACGAAGCTCCCTGTCATGAAATAAAAGTTATATAGCCATCGTACAGCTTATCTTGTCAGTGACAAGATAAGCTGCTCTAATTGCTCCAGGTCTTATGGCTGGTGCGGAGAATACCGATGAGCAAACTTACCAACAGGCTTCGATTATTGATGCTGCGGGGCACCTTCATGCTTGCCAGCCGTATTCTACCTGGCCCCACCGGAAGATACCTTGCCCGACGTTTCGTGACACCCCAGGCCGCAGGACGTGCCGAGGCTGCGGCTGCGCTGAGCGCATCGGCGGATGTGCAAACGGGTACTCTGGAACTGAACGGGATCAAGATCTGCACCTACGTGTGGGGAGATCCTTCCAGTCAACCTTATGTGTTGTTCTCCCATGGGTGGTCAAGCTACGCGATGCGTTTTGTCGGCTGGGTGCCGTTGTTACAATCGATGGGCTATGCGGTGGTTGGTTTTGATCAGCCTGCCCATGGATTAAGCTCTGGCGATATCAGCCACATGCCGCAGTTTGTGGAAGTGCTTCAGCAGGTAGGACGCCATTTCGGAAAGCCTGCGGCCGTGATCGCTCATTCGTTGGGCGCTTCGTCAATCATTTTCGCTCAGGAAGAGCAGTGGCGTCCCGACCGGTTTGTGTTGATTGCGCCGTTCCTGGCCCCGGCTGACAACGCGCTTCATCAGTTTGAAACTTTTGGTATCGCGCACAAGGTTTTCGCACCTTTTGAAGGATACTTGCATGCGCTGAGCGGCCGCCGCTTCGCGGATTACGACGCTTCTGCGCGACTGCAGTTGCTTGATCGTCCAGCGCTTATTATTCATGACCGCCGAGATCGCGAAACCCCGTGGGAAAAGGGTGCCCGGTTCGCAAAGCTATGGCCCGGAGCACGTCTTTTTACCACGGAAGGGCTGGGCCATAACCGGCTGATTGATCACCCCTCCGTTACTGCTGAAGTGATGGAGTTTCTGAAGCCGGATAGTCACTTGCCAACGCCGATTGAACCATGACCTGGCTGGAGACGCGGGTCGTGGTTCCTGAAGCTGGAGGTCACTGTGAGCAATCATCATTTTTCCGATGAGCTGGCCGTGCTGGAGATCGTTGACAGCGCCCATTTTTTCCGCCCTGGAAAGATGACGTCTGGTCAGCTGTACCTGAGTTTGATTCGTCTCCAGCCAGCGGTTCCGGCAATAGGGGAATTCATGGAGATGATCGATACTCTTGTGAAAGAAGGCCTGTTGATTTCAGGTGCCGTATTGCCCTGTGACGCTTCGTTTCCCTATGCGCAGCATATTATTTTCGGTCTTACCGAGGTGGGCGAGGCTGTAGTGCAAGCAACAAAGTCTGAGATCGAAAGCGTCAACAGTTGAGTGCATGCCCTCAGCCCGAAGCCCTTCCGCATACATGCTTCTTAAACCCGTCGTGCAAACGTTCCGTGCGCAATGCTTGCAGATTGTCGACCTTCAAAACTACATTAGCGGGGTTGAGGGCATTACGACATCAGTCGATAAAAACAGGAAGCCCAGACTTCCGCGCCCTTGAGAATGACAACTTCTTTCCCTCTGTTTTTTGCACGACGATTGTGCGATGGCTGCCGCCTACGGTAACTCATTGAAGCAGAAAGAAAATGATCGAACCCGAACGAATTGTGACCCTGTCCCGTGAAGTGGAATCTCTGGCAACTCGTGGCGTCAGCGATATACAACTGATCACCCGCCAGACTCGATTGCTGGCAATAAACGCGCTGATCGAAGCGGCGCATGCAGGTAAAGCCGGTCGGGGTTTTGCGGTGGTGGCCGAGGAGGTGAAGAATATCTCTGAGCAGATTTCGAAGATTGCCAGCGGTCTGACTCAAGACCTGCAAGCATCGGTCAATGAACTGACCGAACTTGGTAAGGGCATGTGTTTTGATGTGCGAGGACAACGGCTGGCAGACCTCGCACTGAACCTGATCGAAATCATTGATCGCAATTTGTACGAGCGCACGTGCGATGTTCGCTGGTGGGCGACCGATGCATCGCTGGTTGATGTACTGATGACCCCAACTGCGCAGAGTCGCGCACACTCCAGTGAGCGCCTCGGCGTCATTCTGGACAGTTATACGGTGTACCTGGACATCTGGGTTGCCGATACAACCGGCTGCGTGATTGCGTCCGGTCGGCCCGATACCTTCGGCAAGGTTATCGGCGCGAATGTAAATGAGGCGACCTGGTTCAAGCAGGCGGTGCGGCACTCGTCTGGCGATCAATACTTTGCCGGTGAAGTCGCTGTGGAGCCCTTGCTCAACGGCTCGCAAACCTGTGCGTTCAGTGCAGCCGTGCGCAGTAACGCCGGCAAACACTCACCTGTGATCGGCGTCATCGGGATTTTCTTTGACTGGAAGAATCAGTCGGACTCGGTGATCAATGGCGTGCGTCTGAGTGATGAAGAGCGCACCCGCACCCGAGTGATGATGGTCGATGCCAGCCACAGGATAATTGCCAGTTCCGACCCCCAAAGCCCGTTGGGCCACAGTATCGACTTGCAGACCAGGGCGGGGCAGGCCACCGGTTACAGCACACTGCCCAACAACAGCATTCAAGGGTATTCAATGACCCCGGGCTTTGAGACTTATCCCGGCATGGGGTGGCTGGGGGTGATTGAACAGCAGCTGCCTTAGTTGCGCGTGCTTCCTGGCAGTCGGGATGTAGAGCCGCTGCCAGAAATTCTCTGGCAGCGGCTTGAGCGTTATATACGGAAGCTACCCACCAGCTGCGTCAAGCGGGTGGATTGCTGTTCAAGGTCAGTGCAGGCGCGCAGGGTAGCGTTCAAGTTCTCCACGCCTTGCTGGTTCAGGGTATTGATCTCTGTGATATCCACATTGATCGCTTCCACAACGGCAGTTTGTTCTTCGGTCGCCGTGGCAACTGAATGGTTCATGCCGTCGATTTCGCCAATGCGTTCGGTAACGTGTTCAAGGCTTGCAACGGCCTTGTTGGCAATGCCGACCGTTTCAACACTTTCACGCTGGCTTTCGTTCATGAGCGCAACAGCCTCGCGAGCGCCCGATTGCAGCTGCTCGATCATCTCTTGCACCTGGCTCGCCGATTCTTGCGTTCGGTGGGCCAGGCTGCGTACTTCGTCGGCCACCACGGCAAAACCTCGGCCGGCTTCACCCGCGCGTGCCGCCTCGATGGCTGCGTTAAGGGCCAGCAGGTTGGTCTGTTGAGAGATGCCGGTAATCACTTCCAGTATCTGGCCGATGTTGGCGGTTTTTGTATTGAGCGTTTCAATCTGTTCACTTGCGTTGCTGATGCGCTTTGACAGGCGGCTCATGGCCGCGATGTTCTGCCCGACCACGTCCTGACCGTCCGAGGCCAGCGTGCGTGCATCGCTTGAATGGCCAGAGGCGCGCGCGGCGTTCTGGGCAATCTCCTGGGTTGCAGCGCCCAGCTCATTGATGGCTGCGGCCACGCTGTTGGTACGGTTGGACTGCTGATCGGAATTGAGCATCGACGAGTTGGAGGCATTCACTACCCGCTGGGCAACTTCATTGAGCTGTACCGTGGAGGAGGCTACTTCACGCATCGAGTCGTGGATTCGTTCTACAAAGAGGTTGAAGCCGTTGCCCAGATACCCGAACTCGTCTTCGCTCTGAATCGTCAAGCGTTTGGTCAGATCACCTTCGCCGGCAGCGATATCGTGCATGGCGCGGCCCATCAGGTTGAGCGGCCGCATCAGTACGCTCAGAAGCATTCCCAGCAGAAGGATTATCAGCACCACCGCAATGACAGTCGCCACGATGGCCGAGTTTCTGAACTCGCCCAGTGCTGCATAGGCGATCTCTTTGTCCATCGCCACGCCCACATACCAGTTGACGGAAGGCAGCCCGTCTACATGGGCAAACGTAAGAATCTGAGCTTTTCCGGCATGCTCGCTTTCGCTCAGGTTCTGGGACAATTTCGGCGTATTCGCCGGGTAGACTTCTGCCAGCGTTTTCATTACCAGCGAAGTGTCCGGGTGGACCAGAATGCGGCCATTCGCATCGACCAGAAACGCGTAGCCGTCGCCATGAAGGCGCAGCGAGCTGATCATTTTCACCAGTATTTCCAGGCTCAGATCACCGCCAATGACCCCGGATACACCCGATGCACTTTTGACCGGTGTGGCAAGAGTCACGATCAACCCTTTGGTCACAGCATCCAGATACGGTTCGGTGAGGATCGTCTTGCCTGCGCGCACGGCATCGACATACCACGGCCGGGTCCTGGGGTCATAGTCGGCCGGCATGTCATCAGGCGGCTGAGTGACGAAAGAACCATCGCTCTTACCCTGGTAAATACTCATGAAGGTGGCGATAAGCGTGGGTTGGCCGAGGGCAAGATTCTGCGCGTCGGTTGATTGCGGTGAAGACGCATTTTCCGCCAGGTTCTCTACCAGAAGAATTCGCCCTGAAAGCCAGTTGCGGATGTTGCCTGCGGTGCTGTCACCCGTCTGATTCAGGTTCTCCTTCAATTGCAGACGCAGGGCGTTGCGTTGCAGATAGTCGTTGTAAAACGTGAACAGGGTGAATGCGGCGATCACTACGAGAGACGCCGCCAACAGGATTTTATGGCTGAATTTTAGCGATTTTGTCATGCCGATAAGGGCCTTTAGAGGGGGAGTGCCGAGATGTGAAGTACAGCAAAAGCAATAGCGGTTTATCGGCGGGCGCGCCGATTAATGAATGCTGGTTATCATATAAATGCTTCGCGGAGCGTCTATCACAGCGCCTCAGGGGCAAGGCGAGGCCTAATCCGATGATCAAGCGGGGCGGTGAATAGTAATGAATGAGGTTTGCCGCTGTATCGAAGGCGTTTACTTAGTCGATCGTTGTGCTTCTGACACTTCATACCACTGCGCATATGGCGTGTTTTCCACATTGCACCGATTGAAATCCCTCGCCCCGTCAGTCCACCAGACGTCGCCGCGCTCCCCAAGTGCAACCTTGGCCTGGTGAACCCCGGTCCGGGCGGCTTTCAGTGCATCTGAATCCGCGCTTGCCTTGGCTGCCTTGACTTCGCGCCGGGCAGCCATCAACTCATTCACTAGTCGCTGACGAACCTCTTCGCTCAGGGACGGATTGGAACATCGCCAGAGTTGTCCCTTGACCACAAAATACCGGCCATCGGGTGTCGTAGGGTGCACGCTATCAATAGCAGCGAGTGGCTGCATCCGCGCCGATCAGGCCTGTCACTCGCCCGGCGAGAGCATCCAGCCCGAACGGTTTGGTCAAAACTTGTGTGCAGGGCCGCAGGTGGCAGTCGTCCAGCACTGAAGTCTTGGCGTAGCCAGTGATGAACAGGGTCGGCAGCCCCGGTCGGCAGTCGCCCGCAGCGTCAGCCATTTCCCGGCCGTTCATGCCGCCCGGCAAACCGATGTCACTGATGAGCAGGTCGATGCGGGTATCTGACTGCAGGATCTGCAAACCTGACTGAGCGTCGCCTGCTTCCAGGCAGTTGTAGCCCAGGCCGGTGATCACCTCGGCGACATGCATTCTGACCGACGGCTCGTCATCAACGATCAGAACGGTTTCGCCGGTGTGCTGCGCTGGCTCTTCGGTTATTTCGGGCTCGGCAGCGCGTGGAGCATTTTCAGCAATATGCCGTGGCAGGTGCATGACTACGCTGGTGCCATGACCTTCAACCGACTCGACGCGGATCTGACCGCCGGACTGGCGCACAAAACCGTAGACCATCGACAGGCCCAGGCCGGTCCCGGCGCCAATGGGTTTGGTGGTGAAGAACGGTTCAAACGCCTTGGCGACGGTGTCCGGGCTCATCCCCATGCCAGTATCTGTGACGCGGATGCTCAAGTGCTCGCCGGCAGGAATGCCGTGGTCAGGGTCGGTACATTCTTCAATGGACGCATTGGCTGTTTCGATGACGATGCGCCCGCCACTGGGCATTGCGTCACGGGCGTTCAGGCACAGGTTCAGCAGCGAACTTTCCAACTGGGCATGATCGATCAGTGCAGGCCACAAGTCATCGTGGGCGACGACTTTTATATCTATCTCCGGGCCGACCGTGCGTGCAATAAGTTCTTCCATGTCCTGAATCAACACGTTGACGTTGGTGACTCTCGGGGACAGGTTCTGACGCCGCGAAAACGCCAGCAGCCGGTGAGTCAGCGAAGCCGCGCGCCGTACTGCGCCCTGAGCGACCGACACGTACCGGTCTACATCACCGACACGGCCTTGAGCCAGTCGTTTGGTGATCAGTTCAAGGCTGCCGGAAATGCCGGCCAGCAGGTTGTTGAAGTCATGTGCGATGCCGCCTGTCAGTTGTCCGACGGCGTCCATCTTCTGGGAATGGCGCAGGGCGTCTTCGATCTGCTCACGTTCGAAAACGGCTTGTTCGATGCGCTGTTCGAGTGTCTGATTGAGTTCTCTGACCGCTTCTTCGGCTTTTTTTCTGGCGGTGACATCAACAGATGAGCCGATCAGACCGATCACCTCGCCGTTTTCATCGAGCAAGGGCGCTTTGGTCGAGAGCCACGTCGCTGCAGAGCCGTCAGGCAGGTTGACCTGTTCTTCGATCTGTTCGCTGACATTGTTCTGCATGATCCGCCGGTCGGTTTCCATGAGCACCCGTGCCTGTTGCTGATCATCCAGAAACTCCAGGTCCGTCTTGCCGATGAAAAACTCGGGCGGCTTGCCGATCAGTTCAGCGGTGCCACGATTGGCGACCAGCATGCGACCTTCGAGATCCTTGGCGTAGACAACGCCCGGAACGGCAGCCGTGAATATCGTCAGCAACTCGTTGAGCCGGTCGCGCTCGTCTTCAGCCATGCGACGGCTGTCTATATCAAGCAATACGCCCGGACTGCGAACAGGCTTGCCGCGACTATCACGCTCGATTTTTCCGCTGGCTTCAACCCAGCGATAAAGGCCGTCTTCATGCAGAACCCGGTATTCGCATCGGTAGGTTTCGCTGTTCTGAAGCGCGTCCTCGATTGACTTGTCGACTCTGGCCGAATCGTCGGGATGAATAGAAGCTATCACCAGCTCCAGTGGCAAGCCTTTGGCGCACAGCTTCGGGCACAAGCCGAAGGTCCGGGCAAAACACTCATCGCCGGTCAACTGATCGGCAATGATGTCCCACACCCAAGTGCCGACAACTGCCCCTGAATCAAGGGCGAGTTGTAGCTGCTCGACCGCTTCCTGCTCTGAAGGCGGGAGTGGCTGGGGGGCGAATGGCATGCCGCCGGAAACATCATTGCTCATCACTATCGACCCACTTGAACGCCTGGTTCACAAAGACTCAGTCATAGGGCAGCGCAGCGGCCTGAAAGTTGTACAAATTTTATTCTATTTTGTGCCCCAGGCCTTACAGGCGATCAGTGACACTCCATCATTCCATGGGTTTGGTCTGAGAGTGATATTAAATTAATATCATCTGATAAGTGCAGTATTTTCTACGGAGGCAGTCTGGGCAGTGCTTTCAGGTCATATCGGGCTTGCCGAGCCAGCTGAAAGCGCTGATTTCGCGAGGCGACCGGTGTTTGTGTAACGTGCAGGCGCTGGTCCCGGTCAGGTGCCAGCGCCTCTGCAGTAGCTCTTAGTTCTGGCCGACAGGCGCAGGCAGGTTGGCAGTCTGCACGGGCGACCAGCGGGTCATCACATAAAACAGCGCGCCACCCAGGATGCACCCGGTGAACCACGCAAAGTTGGCAATGGGCTTGAACCACTCGACAAAGGTAAAGCACAGGCCCACCAGCGCCGTCAGCACTAGCGCTTTGACCGCAATCCAGTTCACGCCATTGGTGTACCAGTAACGACCGCTTGGCGTGTCATTGAACAGGGCGTCGACATCAATCTGCTGCTTCTTGATCAGGTAGTAATCCACCAGCAGGATGCCGAACAGTGGGCCGATGCAGGCCGCGAGCACGTCCAGGGTGTAATGGATCACTTCAGGGTTGTTGAACAGGTTCCAGGGCGTGATAAAGATCGAAGCTACGGCAGCAATCATGCCGCCTGCACGCCAGCTGATGCGGCTGGGGGCCACGTTGGCAAAGTCGAAGGCCGGGGAAACGAAGTTGGCGACGATGTTGATGCCGACAGTGGCGGTCACGAAAGTAAATGCGCCGAGCAGCACGGCGGTGGTGTTATCGATACGCGCTACGGTGGCAATAGGGTCGTGGATCATTTCACCGAAAATCGGCAGCGTGCCCGAGACAATCACCAGCGTCACCAGCGAGAACGCCAGAAAGTTCACCGGCAAGCCCCAGAAATTGCCGCGGCGCACGTCGGCCATGCTGCGGCAATAGCGGCTGAAATCACCGAAGTTCAGCGTCGGGCCGGAGAAGTATGAGACCACCAGCGCGATGGCCATGACCACCTGCCCGAACGCCGCCCAGCCGGATAACTCTTTTTCAGCCAGGGTGAAACTGATGTTATCCCAACCGGCGCGCCAGACAATCCAGCCTGCCAGCGCGAACATCACCGCGTAAACGGCAGGACCGGCCCAGTCGATGAAGCGCTTGATCGATTCCATGCCGGTCCAGAATACAGCAGCCTGGACCACCCACAACGCCAGAAAACCGAACCAGCCAAGCCACGACAACCCGAGAAAGGTCGGGTTCTGATACGCAGCCAGTTCCGGGAAGAAACGCAAAACCACGATCACCAGTGCGCTGGACGCCAGATAGGTTTGAATGCCGTACCACGCCACTGCAATCAGCCCGCGGATGATTGCAGGAATGTTGGCACCGAATACCCCGAAGGCCAGGCGGCAGATGACCGGGTAGGGCACGGCGGCTTGCTGGCTGGGTTTGGCGACCAGATTGGCAATCACCTGAATGATGCAGATGCCCACCAGCAGCGCAATCAACACTTGCCAGCTGGCCAGGCCGAGCGCGAAGAGGCTGGCGGCGAAAACGTAACCGCCGACGCTGTGCACGTCGCTCATCCAGAACGCCAGAATGTTGTACCAGGTCCACTTCTGCTGCACCGGCCCCAGATCATGGTTGTGCAGGCGCGGGCTGTATCCGGCCGGGCGTTGGTCTGTCATAGCGTTACTCCCTCGATGGATCGTGGCGGGATCGGGGTACGATCGATGATATTTTTGTATACGATCGTGTACGCAAAATATGTGCCATACGTTTTTTCATAGGCAAAAAGTCAATGCGCGCTATGCCAGCTGGCGTTCCAGTCCAGAAAAGTCAGCACAGTGGGCACGTCCGTCATAGCGCTTAAAGCGCACACTAACGGAGCGCAATGGCCCATTTTCGGTGCGATTTTGCAGGCTGCCCAGCCCATAGGCGTTGCTTGGCGGCTTAGATAGCGCTATTCATGAAGTGGTACATCGGGCACTATTCCTGTATACGATCTGTACCGAAAAAGTGATCTGAAACCATGACTCGACCTGCCAGCGCTCCCTTGTTCCTGACGCCCGCTGCCGATGAAAAAGGCCGCGACGAGCAAATTTATCAGCACGTACTGGAAGCAATCGTCGAGCACCGGCTTGCGCCAGGCACGCGTTTGCCCGAGGACGCATTGGCTGAAGTGTTCGAGATCAGCCGGACCGGCATTCGCAAGGTCTTGCAGCGCCTGGCCCTGGAACGGCTGGTGACCTTGCGTCTTAAGCGCGGCGCAGAGGTCGCGCAACCGTCGGCGCAGGAAGCGCAGGATGTGCTGGGTGCCAGGCAGTTGATCGAACCCGCGCTGATGGCCGATATCGCCGCACGGGCAGGCGGTCAGCGTCTGGAATCACTGCGTGCGCTCTGTGAACAGGAACATGAGGCGCAACACGCCGGGCGTCACAGCGAAGCTATTCAGTTGTCGGCCAGATTTCATGTGCAATTGAGCGCGTTGGCGGGCAATCAGGTATTGACCGAGCAAGTCGCGCAGCTCACTACGCGTTCTTCGCTGATCGTGGCGGTGTACGGTTCGCGGCGCAGCGTCGGCTGTGATTGTGGTCAGCACGTTGACTTGCTGACCTTGCTCGAAGCCGGGCAGGGCGAACAGGCCCGCGAGTGGATGGCCGAGCATCTGCGCCGTATCCGCGCCAGCCTGAATGTAGATGCACCGGTGAGCGAGACAGTAGATTTTCATAGCATTTTCAAACGGCGCTGAAGGAGTTCCGGTGCGTATTCAAGTGATCAACCCCAACACCAGCGAAGCCATGACCCACAAGATTGGCCTCGCGGCGCAAGCCATTGCACGCCCCGGTACGCAGATTCTTGCGTGCAGTCCCGATGATGGCCCGGTGTCTATCGAAGGCCATTTTGACGAAGCGATAGCGACCCTTGGCGTGCTGGAAGAGATACGCAAAGGCCGTGAGCAACAGGTCGACGCGCACATCATCGCCTGTTTCGGCGATCCTGGCCTGCTGGCAGCCCGCGAGTACGCCAGCGCACCTGTTATCGGCATTGCCGAAGCGGCTTTCCATATGGCCAGTCTGATTTCCACCCGCTTCGCAGTGGTCACCACGCTGACCCGAACGCGGATCATCGCCGAGCACCTGTTGCAGCGCTATGGCTTCAGCGAACTGTGCACCTCGGTACGTTGTATCGATCTACCCGTACTGGCGCTGGAAGAGAGCGGGCCCGAACTGATCGAGTGCATGGCCGAACAGGCTCGGCGTGCGCGCGATGAAGAGGGGGCAGGTGCCATTGTACTGGGCTGCGGCGGGATGGCGGATTTGGGCAGGCAATTGAGTGAAGCGATTGGTCTGCCGGTGATCGACGGCGTGGCGGCGGCGGTGAAACTGGCAGAGTCGCTGGTGGACCTTGGGCTGAGTACCAGCAAGCACGGCGACCTTGCCGACCCCATCGGCAAACCGTTCAAAGGGCGATTTGCCTACCTGAGCCGATAAAATGTGCGTCCGCAAATGTACTGACACACGCTTTGGGTGATGCTCCGCGGCACAAAAATCGGACGCAGAGCGTCCAGAACGGCATTCCCACGCTGGAGCGTAGGGAACGATAGTCTCAACGACCACTATCTTCTGGACGCTCCGCATTCTCTAGCGACGGAGCGTGTGGCGATCGCTCCCACGCGCCGCGTGGTAGCGCACTTCTGGACGCTCTGCGTCCGATCTTGAGCACCAAGGGTGCGCCTTACATGGCCTGCACGCCACCCGCAACCAGCGCTTCTGTCGTGGCGTCTGGCACCACAATGGTGTTGTTGCCCGGAGTCAGAATCACCTTGCGGCAATCCTCTTCCTTCTTGTCGAACAGCTTGTAACCTTTCGCAGCATCTTCCAGCGACATGCGGTGGGTGATGATGGCTTCCGGTTCGAGTCGTCCGGCTTCGATTTGCTCGAGCAGTTCAGGCATGAAGCGATGGACATGGGTCTGGCCCATCTTGAACGTCAGGCCCTTGTCGAACGCATCGCCGAACATGAAACCGTGGATAAACCCTGCGTAAACGCCCGGTACGCTCACTACGCCGCCACGCCTTACCGCTGCGATGCACTGACGCAATGCCTTGCCACTGCTGCCTTCCAGTTTCAGCGTAGCCAGAATGGTTTCGGTGGTGCTGCCCTTGGCTTCGAAACCGACTGCATCGACCACACCGTCCACGCCGCGCATGCCAGCTGTCTGACGGATGATGGTGTCGGCCGGGTCATCGTCGTCATCGAAATTGATCGGGATCACACCATAGGTTTTCTGCGCATAGGTCAGGCGATACGGATGGTGATCGACCATGAATATCTTCTCGGCGCCGAGCATTCTCGCGCATGCGGCGCTCATCAGACCCACTGGACCAGCGCCATAGATGGCAACGCTCGAACCCTGGCCGATGCCCGCATTGGTTACCGCCTGCCAGGCAGTGGGCAAGATGTCGGAAAGGAATAGAACCTTCTCGTCAGCCAGTGTGCCCGGCACTTTGAACGGGCCGACATTGGCCTTTGGCACGCGCACGTACTCAGCCTGACCGCCGGGAATGCCGCCATACAGATGACTGAAACCGAACAGTGCTGCCCCTGGCGGAATGGACTTTTTGTTGATGATCGCGCCGCGCCCGGTGTTGGTGGTTTCACAGGCTGCGAACAGGTCGATGTTGCAGAAAAAGCAGCTGCCGCAAGCAATCACAAAAGGGATCACTACACGATCACCTTTCTGCACAGCGGTGACCGCCGGGCCAGTCTCTTCGACAATGCCCATGAACTCATGGCCGAATATGTCGCCATGTTCCACCGTGGGTATCTTGCCGCGATACAAGTGCAGATCAGAGCCGCAGATTGCGGTCGCGGTGACTTTCAAAATGATGTCGTCAGCTTCTTGTATTTCCGGGTCCGGCACTGTGTCGACCTTCACACTGTTCGCGCCGTGGTAAGTCAAAGCTCTCATGATTAATCCTCGATGGCAGCAGAAGTTCTGATCCGTACTGAAGATGAACCATGAGGATGTTGTTGGTTCAGCGCGATTGGTCGAAGCGGGACTAACGGTAGGTCAATTGCGAAACGCCGTCATGTCCTGCAACAGCATGCCCATCAGGCGGTTGGCACCGACGCTGAGCTGCCGGCCCAGACGGCTGATCAAATGCGTCTGCGGGCTGCTGAACACCTCATGCTGCAAGGGCAGGGCGCGCAGTTTTCCGGCCTTTATCTCCTCCTCCACAACAAAGGTCGGCAACAGCGTGACGCCACCCTGCATGGCGAAATGCTTGAGCATGGCGAAGGTGCTGCAGGTCAGTGTCGGCTGCACTGTAATACCCAGTTGATGTTCGGCCTGCAGAAGAATCTGGCGAATGCCGTAAGACACAGCAGGCAGCGCGACACGGTAGTGTTCCAGTGCCCGCAGCTCTATCGGAGCCTGCTCTTGCGTCAGCGGATGATCGGGTGCGGTGATCACGCACACTGGCTTGCGTTGATGGGCGTGAGAGCGGATTTTCGGGTCGGCAGCGGGGTTGAAGACCAGGCCGATATGCGCTTCGTCCTCCACCACCTGGCGAATCACCTCGTTGCTGCCACAAACGTTCACGAGCAGTTCGATGCGCGGGTACAGCTCGGAAAACCGGGCCAGCGGCTGGGCGAGGCTTTCAAGAAAACCTTCTCCGGACACCAATGTCACAGAGCCGCTGTGCAGGCCTTTCAGGGCCTGAATCGAATCCAGCAGGACCTCCTGCTGCGTCAGTCGCTGGCGGTAGTAGGCCAGCACCTTGTCGCCTGCTTCAGTGGGTTTGACCCCTCGGCGATGGCGCTCGAGCAATGGCGAGCCGAGCTCCTGTTCCAGTTGCGCGATCTGGCGGCTGACCGCCGAGGGCGCGACGTTGAGGAAGTCGGCGGCAGCCCTGACGCTGCCCAGCCGCACGGCTTCGAAGAAATACAGGATGCGTCGATCTTGCACCAGGCTCATAAGGCTCCTGTAGAGGCTCTGTGTTGCGCTAAAGGCAACATAAATTCGATTTGAGGATTATTGCTGAGAGGTGAGAGCGCTGTCCATACTCGGATCATCAGCACATTGCTCGCCGACAAGGCTCGCAGCGTCGTTCTCGAATTCGTACAAAACCTTTGACCGGGATGCAGACATGACTTTGAAAGCAGGTGTGATCGGATTGGGCAACATGGGCGGCGGCATGGCTGCCACGCTGGCGGGCAAGGGCTTTGATGTCAGCGGCTTCGACCTGTCGCAGGCTGCGCTGGCCCAGGCTGAAAGCAAAGGCGTCAAGCCGGTTGCCGACCGCAAGCAACTGATTCAAGGCGTGGACATTCTGATCCTGTCGCTGCCCAAGGCCGAGCATGTGGAGTCGGTGTGCCTTGGTGCGGGTGGCATCAGCGAGTTCGGTCGCAAGGGCTTGATCGTGGTCGATACCACCACATCAACACCGGAAATGAGCCGTAAGGTCGCCGCCGAACTGGCCAAAACCGGCATTGCCTTTATCGATGCACCTGTCTCGGGCGGCCCGAAAGGCGCAGCCACCGGCACCATGTCGATGGTCATCGGCGCTGAAGATGCCGATCTTGCGCGCGCCATGCCGATTTTGGAAGGAATGAGCAGCACACGCGTGCACGTCGGCCAGTGCGGCGCAGGCAATGTGGCCAAGATCGCCAACAACATGCTCGCCGCCTGCCACCTGATCAGCACTGCCGAAGCCGTGGCGATGGCCGCGCGTGCAGGTGTCGATCCGGAAAAACTTCTGCAGGGCCTGAATGCCGGTTCCGGACGCAGCGGTGCCACGCAAGTGATGTTCCCGACCTGGGTACTCAACAAGGCCTATGACTCGGGTTTCACCATGGGCCTGATGCGCAAGGACGTCGGCCTGGCCAGCGATCTGGCGGACAGCCTGGGCATGGACCTGCCGCTGTCGCGGGTCGTCGCGCAATTGTGGCAGGCCAGCAGCGAAACCCTTGCGGACAACGAAGACTTCTGCGCCATCGTGCAACGCACCGATGGCAAACTTTACGGTCATGGAGAATAAGCGATGAGCACTGCAAAAATCCTCGAACTGATGCGTCCTTACTGGGGCGATCGCAGTGTCATCGCCAGCTACGTCGGCGGCCAGTTCATCGAAGGCCACGGCGCGCCGGTTGAAGTGCGCAATGCCCATGACGACAGCCTGTTGCTGAGCTTTCCGGACGCTGACGAGTCGTTGGTCGACATCGCCGACAAGGCGGCCAAGGCTGCGCAGCAGCAATGGTGGGCGCTGACCGCTCAGGCGCGGGGTCGCGCCATGTACCAGGTAGGCAATCTGATTCGTGAAGAACTGGAACATCTTGCGCAGATCGAATCCCTGACCGCCAACAAGCCGATCCGCGATGCCCGCGTTGAAGTGCTCAAGGTAGCCGAGATGTTCGAGTATTACGCCGGCTGGGCAGACAAGCTGCATGGCGAAATCATCCCGGTGCCGACCACCCACCTCAACTACGTGACCTACGAACCGCTGGGCACGGTGTTGCAGATCACCCCGTGGAACGCGCCGATCTTCACCTGCGGCTGGCAGATCGCCCCGGCGATTGCGGCGGGTAACGCAGTCATCCTCAAACCGTCGGAACTGACGCCGCTGAGCTCTTTGATGGTCGGTGTGCTGATTGAGCGCGCGGGAGTACCGAAAGGGCTGGTCAACGTGATTGCCGGTTTCGGCCATTCCATCGGCCAGGCGTTCATTGCCAAGGCTGACCTCCGCAAAGTGGTGTTCGTCGGCTCGCCAGCGACCGGTCGGCATATCGCCGTGGCTGCGGCGCAGCGCTGTATTCCCGCGGTGCTGGAGCTGGGTGGCAAGTCAGCCAACATCGTATTCGACGATGCGGATCTGGAAGTGGCCTTGCGTGGCGCTCAGGCGGCGATTTTCTCCGGTGCCGGGCAAAGTTGTGTCTCCGGCTCACGGCTGCTGGTGCAGGAATCGATTTTCGAGAAGTTCACCAAAGCGCTGGCGGTGGCGGCGACTCAGTTCAAGGTCGGCGACCCCGGCGACCCGGACACCCAGATCGGCCCGATCAACAATGCCAAGCAGTACAACCACGTGAAGAGCATGGTCGAGCGCGCATTGAAAGACGGCGCAAGACTGATTGGCGAGCAGGCTGATCCGATCCCGAACAAGCCGGGTTATTACGTCAACCCGACGGTGTTGGCGGGCACCAACGAGCTGCATTGTGCGCAGGAAGAAATCTTCGGCCCGGTGGTGGTAGCGATTCCGTTCAAGGATGAAGAAGACGCTATCCGCATCGCCAACGACAGCCGTTTCGGTCTGGCCGGTGGTGTCTGGACCCGCGATGTCGGCCGCGCTCACCGCGTTGCAAAGCAAGTGCGAGCGGGGACCTTCTGGGTCAACGGTTACAAGACGATTCACGTCAGCTCGCCGTTTGGCGGCTATGGTGAAAGTGGTTATGGCCGTTCTTCGGGTCTGGATGCGCTGCGCGAGTACAGCGAAGTGAAAAGCGTCTGGGTCGAAACCGCCGCCAAGCCTGCCGCCAGTTTTGGCTACGGCGCGAGTCTGGAGTAAGTACATGCCTATTTCAAAGACACTGATCGACGAAGCAACTGTCTGGCGCCGCACGATCCACGCTGCGCCGGAGCTGGGGTTTCAGGAGCTGAAAACCTCGGACAAGGTGGCTGATCTGCTGAGTAGCTTCGGCATTCAGGTGCACCGCGGTCTGGGCGGTACTGGCGTGGTCGGCACCCTGCGCAATGGCGACGGCCCGACCATCGGCATTCGTGCCGACATGGACGCTCTGCCTATTCAGGAGCTGGGCGACAGCGTGCACAAGTCGGCCCATAAGGGCTGCATGCATGCCTGCGGACACGATGGCCATACGGCAATTCTGCTGGCCACCGCCCGGCACCTGTCGGAACCCCGCCGGTTTGCTGGCACAGTGCATTTTGTCTTTCAGCCTGCCGAGGAAAACCTCGGCGGCGCGCAACGGATGATCGAAGACGGTCTGTTCGAGCGCTTTCCGATGGAAGCGATCTACGGTTTGCACAACTGGCCGGGCGTGCCTGCTGGCAAGGTGGTGATCAATCCAGGGCCGATGATGGCATCGCTGGACACCTTCGAAATCACCCTGACTGGCAAGGGCAGCCATGCGGCCATGCCGGACAAGGGCAATGACCCGATTGTGGCGGCTGCCGAACTGGTGCTGGGGCTGCAGACCATCGTTTCCCGTCGTCTGTCGCCACTGGATTCTGCGGTGGTCAGCATCACCCAGTTCAACGCCGGTGAAGCAATCAACGTCATCCCGGAAACCGCAGTTTTGCGCGGCACGGTGCGTTGTTTGCAAACGCCGGTGCGCGAGAAGGTTCAGCAACTGATCGGCGAGTTCGTCGAGCGTTTGCCGACGGCCTTCGGGGTGCGTGGCGAACTGGTCTACAACGTGGGGTATCCGGTGACTGAAAACCACGTCGATGCTGCTGCTACGATCCGCCGCGCAGCGGTCGCCGCGGTGGGGGAGAACAACGTGCAGTGGGGCTGCAACCCGTCGATGGCCTCCGAAGACTTCGCCTTCATGCTGCATGCCTGCCCGGGTGCGTACATCTGGATGGGCGTCGATGGCGAGAAACCGTCGGCGGCGTTGCATAACCCGTATTACGACTTCAACGACCAGGTGATCGAACCGGGTGTGGCGGTCTGGACATCGCTGGTGGAGCAGTGTCTGCCGCTGAGTTGAATGGCTTGCATACTATGCCGTAGGAGTGAGCTTGCTCACGAAGGCAATGGTCCAGACGCCCTTTTTATGGGGTTGTCCGGCTTCTTCTTGAGCAAGCTCACTCCCACCGGGAACGGACTCCTTCAAGGTGCCGCGAGCAACTCCACTGCAATACCGGATATGTCCGGCAGGCAGGTCAGCAGGTGGTCGCGCAGTTCCAGTACTCGCTGGCGCTTGAAGCTGTCCTGCAGCCAGACCAGGTAATAGGCATCTCCGGTGCCAACCGCCGAGTTGAACGGCAGAAAGACCTGACCTTCGTTCAGGTCATCAGCGACCAGAAACAGATCGCCAATCGACACACCGTGCCCTCTGACTGCAGCGGTAATGCCCTGATCAAGGGTGTCGAACACCTTGCCTTTGCTCAACGTCACCTGACCAGAGAGGTCCATCCGGCTCAGCCAGCGCCGCCAGTCGCGGCGGTCGCTGGATGGATGGATAAGTTCAGCGGCCTGAAGCCTCTCTGTTCCCCACGGCTGGTCGCCTAACGTGTCTGCCGAGCAGATCGGAATCAGCCATTCATCGAACAGCTTGCAGGTTTCCACCTCGGCACCAAAGTTGCCATTGCCCAGCAGAGTCGCGCAGTCGAAAGGCTCCGAATAGAAGTCCACGCTATCAAAGTCCATCCACACGCTGGAGAGCTGTACCGGCAGGGCAGGCGCAGGCTTTTTGAAGGACTCCAGCGCGTGCAGCAGCCAGCGCATGGTCAGGGTGGACGGTGATTTGAGGCGCAGATTCGCGCCCTGACCCCGGAATGGCTGGCAGGCGTCCTCGATAATCCGGAAGCCGATCTTGAGTTGACTGGACAGCCGCCGGCCCTCGTCACTGAGCGAAAGCCGCGGGCCATTGCGCTCGAACAATCGACAGCCAAGGGTTTCTTCCAGGGTACGAATATGACGACTGATGGCACTCTGGGTAAGGGAGAGCTCCTGCGCAGCACGCGTAAATGAACATGATCGAGCCGCGACTTCAAAGGCTCTCAGCGCGTAAAGAGGCGGTATGTATACGTTCAGTCATGTGATAACTAACCATGATTATTTGTCATAGTAGGTTACACCTTTTTCCATTTTTCCGCGCACGCGTCTTCGGTCAGAATCGCCGGTTCGTCCACTGTCGTAAAAATCAAACAATAAGGCGGTGTTCTTATCTGCTGCGTGCGTGAGGGAATATGCTGCCCAAGTCCGAAAAGCTGTTACGCCAATCTGTTGTAAGACATTTGCTGGAAAGTGACACCGCCCTGGAAATGGGCTGGAGGGTTCAGGCTTATAGGCAGTTCGAGCAGGTGCTGAGTGACAAGGGCTTTCCTTGTCTTTTTGGCCGCCGTGCCAACAAGTCCGGAAGCTGTCTGCTGCTGTTCATCCCCTGTGAGAATGAGCAACAAGCGCTACGTGACGGCATGGAAGCGTACGTAAAGTTCGTTAATGACACGCCACTTGAAGATCGCCTGTTCAACCCGTTGATTGTCATTTTCGAGAAAACCGATTTCAACACCTTGGCCGAAGAGCAGGCTTATGCGTGGGCCACCTTGCAGCATTTACATGACGGTGACCGAACGCCCTGGCCGGCCAAAGCCTGCACAGACCCTGAAGTGTTCGAGTGGACCTATCACTTCGCCGGACTGCCGATGTTCATCAACATGAGCTTTCCCCGTCACAGCGCGATGAAAAGCCGTTCGCTGGGTGGGCACATTGTGTTTGTGGTCAACCCTCGGGAGAACTTTGACGAGGTGGCAAGCGCCGAGACGGAAAGTGGTCGCAAGGTCAGGGAAAAGATTCGCCAGCGAATCGCCGATTACAACAACGGCGTGGTACCCGACACGCTGGGTTTTTTCGGCGACCGTAGCAGCCTGGAATGGAAGCAATACCAACTGTATGAAGAAAGCGGGCTTTCACTGTCCCGTTGTCCTCTGCATATCAAAGTCGACAAGACTGACCATTTGAACGAGCGTTGAGTACCCATGGATATATCGTTGCTGCTGATCTACATGTTCAGCGTCTTCATGCTGATCATCACCCCTGGTCCGGTGGTGGCACTGGTCGTCAATACCAGCCTGGCGTGCGGGCCGAAACGCGCGATGCTGACGGCGCTGGGCACCAACTGGGCATCACTGGTGTTGGTGTTGGTCGCGGCATTGATTCTGACGGGAACGCTGTCGGTGAGCGTAAGCATGCTCAACTGGATCAGCCTGGTGGGCTGTTTCTTCATCGCCTATCTGTCAATGCAGGCGCTGGAACAGGCGTTGCGTTACGCCCAGACGCCGCCTGAAGCAGCGCCAGCGCCGTTGCCTGCGCGTAGCAGGCACAGCGGGCTAGTGACCGGTTTTCTGGTGGGGATTTCCAATCCGAAGGACATCATCTTCTTCGTCTCGTTTTTCCCGCAGTTCATTCACGTCACCGAATCGTTCAAGGGCAGCATTGCCTTGTTGTCGTTGCTGTGGATCATCATTGACCTGTCGATCCTGTTTGCCTACATCTTCCTGATGCGTCAGAAGCTGGCCTTGAAGTACAAGCGCAAGATCGAAGTCGCCTCCAGCGTGACCTTGCTGCTGATCGCGCTGGGCGGGATATTCTATTCGGGCTCGGCACTGTTGAATCAGTAAACGCCTGCGCCGATCAGCACTCGATCAGATTGACTGCCAGCCCGCCGCGTGAAGTTTCCTTGTATTTATCGTGCATGTCCGCGCCGGTATCGCGCATGGTGCGGATGGCGTGGTCCAGCGAGATGAAGTGCTCGCCGTCGCCGCGCAGCGCCATTTGTGCAGCGTTGATTGCTTTCACGGCAGCAATCGCGTTGCGCTCGATGCAAGGGATTTGCACCAGCCCGCGGACCGGGTCGCAGGTCAGTCCCAGGTTGTGTTCCAGACCAATTTCGGCCGCGTTTTCCACCTGTTCGGGCGTGGCACCGAGAATTTCCGCCAGGCCAGCGGCGGCCATTGCGCAGGCCGATCCTACTTCGCCCTGACAACCCACTTCGGCACCGGAAATGGACGCGTTCTTCTTGCACAGAATGCCGACCGCAGCGGCGCTGAGGAAGAAACGCACCACGTCGTCATCATTGGCCGTAGGCTTGAACTTCATGAAGTAATGCAGCACCGCAGGCACGATACCCGCCGCGCCGTTGGTGGGCGCAGTCACCATGCGCCCGCCCGCGGCGTTTTCCTCGTTGACCGCCAGGGCGAACAGGTTGACCCACTCCATGGCGCTCAGGGTCGAGCCGATCACGTTCGGGTTATCGAGGTTCTGCAGGCTCTGATGCAGGCGGTAGGCGCGACGGCGCACGTTCAACCCGCCGGGCAGGATGCCGGTTTCAAGCAGGCCCTTGTCCACGCAGGCGCGCATCGCGGCCCAGATGACCATTATTTTCTCGCGAATTTCTTCCTCGCTGCGCCATACCTTCTCGTTGGCCATCATCAGTTCGGAAATGCTCATGCCGTGGGTCTTGCACAGCTTCAGCAGCTGCGCGCCACTGAAAAAATCGTAGGGTAGGACGGTGGTGTCGTTGTCCAGCACGCCGCTGGCTGCCTGTTCGGCATCGATCACAAAGCCGCCACCCACCGAATAGTAGGTTTGCTCGTAAACTTCACCGGTCTTCCCATAGGCGCACAGCGTCATGCCGTTGGGGTGATAGGGAAGGTTTTCATTGAGCAGGCACATGTCCCGCTCCCAGACGAAGGTGATGGCCTGCTCGCCCGCCAGCATCAACTGGTTATCGGCACGCAGCGCGTCGATGCGCTGGTTGACCTGGCCAGGGTCGATCTGGTCCGGCCATTCGCCCATCAAGCCCATGACGGTTGCGCGATCGCTGCCGTGTCCGATGCCGGTGGCCGACAGAGAGCCGTACAATCGCACCTCGATCCGTTCTACGCTGTGCAACCGGTTCTGGTTACGCAGCTTGGTCACGAACAGTGCCCCGGCGCGCATTGGCCCGACGGTGTGGGAACTGGACGGCCCGATGCCGATTTTGAACATGTCGAAGACGCTGATAGCCATCACGAAGGTCCTTCAGGTGAGATGATGCACGGGAATTTGGTATTCCCCTTTTTCTGTTACTCATCTTTGGCTTCGGCTGTCGAAACGACAAACGATTGTTGCTATGCAACGCTTTAGCGGAACTCTTCAATGAGCAGAATCTTCAACGCACAGATGCACGCCTGGTTACAGGTGTTCGCCTGCGCAGCCCGACATCTTTCCTTCACCCGGTGCGCCGAAGAGCTGCACGTCACTCCCGGCGCGATCAGCCAGCAGATGCGCCAGCTTGAAGAGCGCCTGGGCTTCGCGCTGTTTCACCGGGTCGGGCGCGGGCTGGAGCTGACCGCCGAAGGCCAGCGTCTGGCGGTGGTCGCCAACGAGGTGCAGAGCCGTATCAGCGAAGAGCTGCGTCTGCTGTATTCCGGACGCATTGGCGGGGTGTTCAAGCTGCGCTGCATCCCTTCGTTTCTCAGCAAATGGCTGATGCCACGCCTGCCACGTTTGCAGGAAGCGTTTCCGGACATCCAGTTGCGGATCATTGCCGAAGACAGCAGCGGGTCGTTGCGCGATGACGATTTCGATCTGGCCATCGACCTGAACGACGGCAGCTATCCGGGGCTGTCGACCACGCCGTTGCTGGAAGAAGAGCTGTTTGCGGTCTGTTCGCCAAGCCTGCTGGTGGGCAAGCCGCCACTCGATACGCCCAGCCAGCTGGTGCATTTTCCGTTGCTGCATGACATAACTGCCTGGCGCGGCAGCTACGAATACGCTGAGTGGGAGTTTTATCTGACCGCCATCGGCGCTGATGGTATCGACGTGCGCCGTGGTCACACCTTCAACCGCAACCACCTGACCATCGACGCCGCGCGCATGGGCATGGGCGTGGCCATTGCCCGCAAAGCGCTGATTACTGATGAGCTGGAGCAAGGCTTGCTGATCGTGCCGTTCGGGCATCCGATCAAGGCCAGGAAGAAATACGTCCTGGCCTATCGTGAGGGTGCGCTCTCTACTCCGGCACGCCGCGCCGTGCATGACTGGCTGGTGAACGAAGCGGTGATCTAGCCCGCTCCAGAATCAATGAAACATCTCGGCAATCAGCACGGCGCCGATGAAGGTGCCGAAGTTGGCCAGGAACGATACCAGCACAATTCGCCAGCCCAGACGGCGGAAGGCTGGCAGGTCCTTGGCAATCGACAGGCCTGCAAAGGTCAGCATCGGGGTAATGACCGCCAGCATGTTGATCGAACTGGTCATCCGGGCAATCTCGGCCGCCCAGGGGCAGGCCGGTGAAGTCAGGAACATCGCCACCAGCGACACCATGCACACTGCCGGGATCTTGCGACGGATCAGGTTGCACAGCGCTTCGCCGACGAAGGCACAGAAAATCATGATGCCCATGCCGGTGAATGCATCGGCCGACAGCGTCTTGTAGCCGACATAGTTGGCAATCAGCGCCAGTGCACCGGCTGCCAGCCACGCACTGATCTTGACCGCCCAGCCCAGTTCCGGAACTTCCAGTGACACATCGCTGTGGCGCAGGCCTTCATCAGTCATGGACGCCTTGGTGGTGCGGCCGATCAGCGGCTCAAGCACCCGATAGCCCCACACCGCCAGTGGCAGGGAGATAAACAGGGTGAAGTAAGTGCCGATGGTGGTGGTGATCAGGTTTGATGCCGCCGCCAGCGTCATGACCTCCTTGGCAACTTCCGGCGTCTGCTGCGCGGCAATCGCTCCGGCTGCAGCAGCCATCATGCTGCCCGAGCCGATGCCCGAGCCCATCGCCAGCGAATTGGGATGGAAGATCCCCAGGCTGGCGATAAAGCCTGCAACGATGGCAATGAACAGCGCACCGAACAGGGTGCCGGTCAGGTACTCGGCCAGTACGCCGCGGCCTTCCGGGGAGTCCATGCCGTAGCGCTCGCCGATGATTGCCAGGCTGGGCTCGCGGCCAACCGAGAACGTCGCGCCGATTGCCTCACGCTTGATGCCCAGCAGCAGCGCGACCGGCAGGCCGAGCACCACGGTGCCGACAAAGTGGCCAAACTCCTGAAACACCAGCGCCCATCCCGAGGCGAACACCACCGGCAGCGAGCCGCCGACGACGAGACCGAGTTTGGCGATGAAAATCAGCAGGGCGGGTTGCAGGATCGAGGCCGAGCGCAGCTGGATGCCGTGATCGATACCGATGCTGCCTGGCAGGCGGCGACTGGCGATCCCGACCATCGCGCCTAACAGCAGCGCCCACACCATCGGTAGCAGCACCACCTTGCCGGGGCCCAGCGGGATACTGATGGCACCGATCATCTCGGCAATGATCAGGATAACGGCGGCCCAGAGATACAGCTTCACCGTCGATGAAACGGCCTGATTGTCGCCCGACACTGCAGCGTGTGAGTTTTGCATGATGATCCCCTTGCCTGCTGAATGGCCTTTTTCAGGCCTTATCAATCGTTATTCTGTTTTTCAGGTCGGCGCGATGAGGCGCCAGGGCAGCGTTGGAAAGTCCATGAAGTCATGGAGGCCGTTATCCGGCCGAGTATTTTTATGAGGTCTGAACGTGATCCGGACCCAGGCTGCTTCGAGCCTTTGCAAGGGGATTACAGGGTGCGTTATTTGAAGGGATGAGCCTTTGAATACGGCACTTTGCTGTCCACACGCAATCGCAGTATGCATAGCGCGAGGTTGCACACCAATATTGCGAATTTTATTTATCGTTGCTTTAAACAGAACGCAGAACGCTAAGGGAATGTGACGCAGAGCGCTCATCATTATGCACAAGTCCGCTTTTGATTCTGGCCGAAGGCCGTAGGAGCGAACTCGTTCGCGAAGACGATGTTGGCTATCGTGCCGACGCTCCGCGTCGTCATGCCGTTCCGGACGCTCCGCGTCCTCTTTGCGACGCAGAGCGTCGAGACCTGCATTCCCACGCGGAGTGGTATGCCCCCCGAAGGTTGGACAATTATCCACTTACGCTGCCTTGGCGGCCTGCATCCTG
>NZ_LKBW01000279.1 GCF_002699855.1 Pseudomonas amygdali
AATATTCTTTCACGGCTGCGAGTTTTGCCTGCACTGTATATTTACCCATGACGCCTCCAAAGGTTGCGTCCAACCTTCGGGGGTCATACCATCCAGCGTGGGAATGCCGTTCGTGACGCTCTGCGTCATACAAGCACTGACAGCCCTACTTCACATTGATCGTGATCTTCTTCGACTCGACCGACGGGTTCAGCGGCATGTGGCCTTTGTCGCCCATCAGTAGTTGCAATGTGTGCTGACCAGGCGGCAGGTTGATTTCGGTTTCGGTCTGGCCCTTGCCGAAGTGACGGATGTTGTCACTGACCGGCAGCGGCGCATCCATCGCTGGCTGGTCGTTCACATCGATCAGCAGGTGATGGTGACCGGTATCGGGAACATCCACACCCGCAGGTGCGACGCCCATGCCTTTGAGACCGAATTGCACCTTGAACGGTGAGGTCACGGTTTCACCGTCCTTGGGCGAGATGATGTACACCTCGGCGCCTTCAGGGGATGCAGTGCGTGGCATATCGGCGGCGCTGACCAGCATGGATGCGCTGAGCAACAGGCCCGCGACCATCGTTCCAGAAAATAAGGATTTCATGATTGCTCCGGTTGCAGTTGACGTAAGTCGACCCTCACACAACAAATCCGTCGGTTCAGGAGTGCTCAAGATAGACCGCAGCCGGGCTCAATGGCTCACTGCATTGATGAAACAGTTTTCATGAACAGGCAACAGGTCACTGAAACAGCTCGTTACCGCGGCGCCTGAACCAGCCCGTCAGTGACAGTCGATCACGGCTGGCAGGCATGACTTCATGGGGAATATCACCGGACAGAAAAACCACCAGGCAACCGCCTGTAGGCTGGACGTCGTAAGCCACATCGTCCTTGAGGTACATGCGCAACTGGCCGCCATGCTCGGGCAGCCAGGCATTGTTGAGGTAAAGCACCGCCGACACCATGCGCTTGTCATCATCGCGAAAGCGATCCACATGCCTGAGGTAGCGGGCACCCGGTGGATACAGCGCAAAATGGCTTTCGTAGTCCTCCAGCCCCAGGAAAAGGCCGCGATTGAGCGCCTGACGCAGGCTTTCCATCAATTCCAGATAGCTGTCGCAACACTGCACCTGCCCCGCTTCAAGCCACTGAATGCGGTCACCACGAATGCCTTCGCGTATTTCCTGCGCTGCGCCCTTGCCAATAGCGGCAGGCTCGAGCTCGCCTTCGGCAGCACGTTTTCGGCACTCTTGCTCAAGTTCAAGAGTCAGAGCTTCGGGCAGGAAAATATTCTGCTGCGACCAGCCGTTGGCGGCCAGGTCGTCGACGATTCGCAACAGCAGTGGGTGGTCAGAGGGTATGCGCATGGCGTGCATAGTATCGATAAGCCATGAAATCCGACAGAGGCGTATACATGTGGTATCACACGCGTGAGATTTCACTCGCCGACGGCACTCATAACTCGACAAATCCACGCTAACACCCGGAGAATAGCGGCCTGCCGACAGGAGTCCCCAATGCGTCGTTTGTTTGTTTTGCTGTTGATGTTCTGCACCTCCCCTGCCTGGGCAGACAGCTACGATCAGTTGTACAAGGCCGCAGGCTGGCCGGAACAGCGCGCGCATTTCAACGATGCTCTCAAGGCTGCCCAACAGCGCTACAGCAACAACCTGCCGCCTGCGGTTTATCAAGCGCTGGTCAATAACAGCAATCAGCGTTTTTCCCCCCAGGCCATGGACCAGCGCGCGTCCAGGCGCCTGCGTGAAAGCCTCAAGGACCCCACACCGTCGCTGCAATTTTTTCAGTCGCCACTGGGTCGCAAGATCGTCAACGCCGAACTGACCGCAACCCGCGCCGACCAACTGGCCAAGCACGCGCAAGGGCTGCCGCATATCGAAGCGGACGCCACGCGTCAGTTGCTGATTGGCCATCTGGCCCAGGCGCTGCCAGCCAGGCAGGCTGGTGCGGAAGTCAGCCTTGCCATCGCAGGCGTTGCCGCCGACAGCCTGAGCCAGATGATTCCCGGCCTGTTGGGCGGCGGTCAGGCGCAAGGCATGCTCGAAGGCCAGCGCGAAAGGCTGATGGCGCAGATCAGCGCCGACCTGAACAACACGCTGCTGTATGTGTACCGCGACCTGTCCGACCCTGAACTTGAAGAGTTCTCGACCTTCGCCGAGTCGCCGGAAGGCAAAGCCTATTATCAGGCAGCACTGGCTGCGATTCGCGCCGGTCTGGCCGTCGGGCAGAGTGCGTCGAGCCTGAACCCCTGATCGGTACCGACGGCTTAGCGCAAACGCCCTTCCAGAAAATCAAAGTACCTTGCCCGTAGCTCCGGCGATTCATTGGCCAGATGATGCCGGGCGTGCCCCAGCATCAGGATCTGCGGCTGGCTGAACTTGCCTTTCAGAACCGTGAGGTTGTGAGACCAGTCGACCGTCAGGTCCGCCTCGCCCTGAATGATCAACGGGCTGCGCAGGCTCCGCGGCGCGCGCTCAATACGCACAATCCATTGCGACAACGCGCCGACCCAGGCAGTGGGCAGGCGACGCGGCTGCAAAGGGTCCGCCAGGAGAAAAGGCAGGAACGCAGGCGCATTGGAGTTTTCGGTGAAACGCCGGGCAATGCCGTTTACGAACGGTTTGAGCAGGTGATAACTCAACCGCGACCATCCCCAGGCCCTTGGCCTGACCAGCGGTGCCAGCAGGATTACCTCACCTTGCGCAGGCGTGTCGTGCCCCTGATGGAGCAGGTGATCGGTAACGATGGCACCGCCCATGCTTTGTCCGCACAGGTGCCAGGGATGTGGCAGCCCAAGGCCTCCGGCTTCAGACAGCAGACGTTGCAACACCAGTTGGTATTCGGCGAAGTCATTGATACAGGCGCGACTGCCGCTCGACAGACCATGCCCCGGCAGGTCGCAGGCGATCACGGCAAAGCCTTGCTCCAGAGCCCACTCGATCACATGCCGGTACAGGCCCATGTGGTCATAGAAGCCGTGAAACAGAAACAGCGTGGCGACCGGATTGTCAGGCAGCCAGACCTGCCCGACCACCTCATAGCCCGCCACATCGAGGCGCCCCAGCCAGCTGCGTATGACATTTTCGCCACACAGTCCGGCAAGACCGTAGAAGCGCTGATAGGCCAGTCCCTCCATGGAAAGCGGATCAATAACGCTCAGCGGCAGCAGGCTGGCACGCAGGTTATCGGGGTCGAACGTGACGGACATGTGGTTTCCAGATTTCAACAAATGACTCGTAAAGTTGTGTAACGATATTCTTCTGTCTGCCCCGGCATGGCAAGCTAAGCGGCTGTAATCGCAGACATCTGTCATTGAACGTGCACATTGCTGTCTGCACACTGGGCGATGCTCGCGAGCTCACCTGCCCGAATTCGCCCTGAAGCCGTTTCGAACGGGCTCTTGTGTCGGGTTTCATCGAATCAACCGCGTCACAACGATAGTCTTAATTCCCGCCTACGCCATTTACAGAGAAACCGGATGAAACGCAGCCTCTTCATTCTAGCCATCATCTTCGCCCTGCTTGCGGGTGGCGCGGGCTGGTACGTAAATAGCAAACTGCCGGTACGTGACGGCGAGATCGCCATGAGCCGTCTTCAGGCCCCCGTCACCCTGCGCTACGACGAGCGTGGCGTGCCGCACATCCGCGCCGAGAGCGAAGCCGACCTTTACCGCGCGCTCGGCTATGCCCATGCTCAGGACCGGCTGTTCCAGATGGAAATGCTGCGGCGTCTGGCGCGTGGCGAACTGGCGGAGATACTCGGGCCGAACCTGGTCGAGACCGACAAACTGTTTCGCACACTGCGTATTCGCGAGCATGCCGACGCGTATGTTGCACGCCAGGACAAGAACACCCCGACCTGGAAAGCGCTGGAAGCCTACATCGACGGCGTCAATCAGTATCAGGACACCCACGCACGACCGATGGAGTTCGACGCGCTGGGTATTCCCAAGCGGCGCTTCACTACCGAAGACACCGTGAGCATCGGTGGCTATCTGGCGTACAGCTTTGCGGCAGCATTCAGAACCGAACCATTGCTGACGTATGTGCGCGATCAACTGGGCCCGCAGTATTTGAAAGTGTTTGATCTGGACTGGCATCCGGACGGCATGCTCGGTTCTAAACCGGCATTGGCCAGCGCCGACTGGAAAGGCCTGGCGCAGTTGGCCCATCTGAGCCACAAAGCGCTGGAAGGCGCAGGTCTGCCGCAGTTCGAGGGCAGCAACGCCTGGGTGATTTCCGGCAGCCGTACGCAAAGCGGCAAACCGATACTGGCGGGCGACCCGCACATCCGTTTCTCGGTGCCTTCGGTATGGTACGAAGCACAGCTTTCTGCGCCGGGTTTTGAGCTGTACGGACACTTTCCGGGGCTCAATCCGTTCGCGTTTCTGGGCCACAACATGGATTTCGGCTGGAGCCTGACCATGTTCCAGAACGATGACGTGGACCTGATCGCCGAGAAGACCAATCCTGATAACCCCAATCAGGTCTGGTATCACGGGCAATGGGTGGACATGAAGCGTACCGAGCAGCAGATCACCGTCAAGGGCCAGGCCCCGGTCACACTGACGCTGCTCGAATCGCCGCACGGACCGATCGTCAACAATGTGATGGGCAAGAACGCCGGCCAGACGCCAATCGCGATGTGGTGGTCATTTCTGGTGTCCGCCAACCCGGTGCTGGATGGTTTCTACGAGGCCAACCGCGCCGACACGTTGGATAAAATGCGCAGCGCCGCCGAGAAGATCCAGTCGCCGGGCCTCAACATTGTCTGGGCCAATGCCAAAGGTGATATCGGTTGGTGGGCTGCGGCGCAACTGCCGATTCGTCCGCAAGGCGTCAACCCGAGCTTCATTCTGGACGGTAGCACGGCACAGGCCGATAAGCTCGGCTTTCACCCGTTCAGCGCCAACCCGCACGAAGAAAACCCGGCGCGTGGCTACATCGTGTCCGCCAACTTCCAGCCGCTGTCGCCGACCGGCATGCAGATTCCGGGTTACTACAACCCGGCCGAGCGCGGTCAGGAGCTGAACCGGCAACTGAGCGACTCCACCATCAAGAGGGACCTGGTCGCCAGCAAGGCGCTGCAATTGGGCACGCAGACCGATTACGCACCGAGCATTCTCAAACCGCTGATTCCGGTACTGCGCAGCGTTGTCAGCGACCCGGACGAAATCGCCCTCGTGGAGCGGCTGGCCAGCTGGAAAGGCGATTACCCCGTTGACTCGGTGGGTGCCACACTGTTCAACCAGTTCCTGTTCGACCTGACGGAAGAAACATTCCACGACGAACTGGGCGATACGATGTTCGAAACGCTGCTGTCGACCCGCGTACTGGACACCGCCCTGCCGCGTCTGGCCGCCGATGCCGATTCGCCGTGGTGGAACAATCGCAATTCACCCCATGAAGAAAGCCGCGCCAATACCGTCAAGGTAGCCTGGCGAGCCAGCGTGTCGCACTTGCGGTCGCTGTATGGCACCAACCCGGATGAATGGGTGTGGGGCAAGGCACACACCCTTACTCAGGGTCACCCGATGGGGTCGCAAAAGCCGCTGGACATGATCTTCAACGTTGGCCCGTATGCAGCGCCGGGCACCCATGAAGTGCCGAACAACCTGTCATCCAGCATCCGCCCTGCCCCGTGGCCCGTCGGCTACGGCCCTTCGACCCGCCGCCTCATCGACTTCGCCGACCCGGCGCACAGCCTGGGGATAAATCCGGTGGGACAAAGCGGCGTGCCGTTCGACAAGCATTATTCGGATCAGGCCAAGGCGTTTGTGAGTGGCGAGTACGTGCCACAGCGCTTCAGCGAGAAAGACGTGGCAGAGCATACGGAAGGGGTTTTACGGTTAGTGCCGGGGGAATAGCCGAGCCCGGAAATGAGGCTTCTCGTGGGAGCGAGCTTGCTCGCGAACTGTCGGGAACCGACAGTGAAACCTTCACGCACGGCACATCAGGCACAACCGGGTTTGACTATCGTTCCAATGCTCCGCGTTGGCATGCCTTTCGTGACGCTCCGCGTCACAAGTCTGCGTAGCACCGCGCTATCAAGATCGGACGCAGAGCGTCCAGAGCTGCGCTCCCACGCTGGAGCGTGGGAGCGATAAACCGAGATAGCTAGTTGCTGCCGGTACCCGGCAGTTCGCGAGCAAGCTCGCTCCCACGCCCTCCGGGCACGATCAGGTCTTCACGCAGCCGGAGCACGCCTCGGATCAGGCTGCTTCCAGGCGTCTGCCGCGCTTTCCTCGATAGCCTGCTGGATCGCACGCTTGCGGTTGTTTTCGGCGCGGCGGGTGAAGAACCAGACCAGAAAGGTTGCCAGTGACACGGCCAGCAGGATCAGGCTCGCCACGGCGTTGATTTCAGGCTTCACGCCCAGACGCACGGCAGAGAACACTTCCATCGGCAAGGTCGTCGAGCCGGGCCCGGAGACGAAGCTGGCGAGCACCAGGTCGTCCAGCGACAGTGCAAACGACATCATGCCGCCGGCTGCCAGCGACGGCGCGATCATCGGGATGGTGATCAGCAAGAACACCTTCCACGGACGCGCGCCCAGATCCATCGCCGCTTCTTCAATCGACAGGTTCAGCTCACGCAGCCGCGCCGATACCACAACTGCCACGTAGGCCGCGCAGAACGTCGTGTGCGCGATCCAGATGGTCATGATGCCGCGTTCCTGCGGCCAGCCGATCAATTGCGCCATGGCCACGAATAGCAGCAACAGCGACAGACCGGTGATCACTTCCGGCATGACCAGGGGAGCTGTAACCAGCCCGCCAAAGAACGTGCGGCCCTTGAAGCGGCTGATGCGGGTCAGCACAAACGCAGCCATCGTTCCCAGTGCCACCGCAGCAACGGCGGTGTAGCAGGCGATTTCCAGCGAGCGCATCACCGAGCCCATCAGCTGCGAGTTGTCCAGCAGGCCGACGTACCACTTCACCGACCAGCCGCCCCAGACCGTCACCAGTTGCGAGGCGTTGAACGAGTAGATGACCAGAATCACCATCGGCGCATAGATAAACAGCAAACCCAGAACCAGCATCAGGTTCGAGAATCGAAAGCGGTTCATGCCTTGCCCTCCAGTTCTTTGGCCTGACTGCGGTTGAACAGGATGATAGGCACGATCAGCACCAGCAGCATGATGACTGCCAGCGCCGAAGCCACCGGCCAGTCACGGTTGCTGAAGAATTCCTGCCACAGCACGCGGCCGATCATCAGTGTTTCCGGGCCACCCAGCAGTTCGGGAATCACGAACTCGCCGACCACCGGGATGAATACCAGCATGCAGCCGGCGATCACACCGTTCTTGGACAGCGGTACGGTGATTTTCCAGAAACTGTTGAAGGTGCTCGAACCCAGGTCGGACGCGGCTTCCAGCAGGCTGGTGTCGTGCTTCACAAGGTTGGCGTACAGCGGCAGGATCATGAACGGCAGGTAGGAGTAGACCACGCCGATGTACACCGCCAGGTTGGTGTTGAGGATCTGCAACGGTGCGTCGATAAGGCCCAGCCACATCAGGAAGGCATTGAGCAGCCCGTTGTTGCTGAGAATGCCCATCCAGGCATAGACGCGGATCAGGATCGCGGTCCAGGTCGGCATCATGATCAGCAGCAACAGCACGGTTTGCAGGTCTTTACGGGCGCTGGCAATGGCATAAGCCATCGGATAGCCGATCAGCAGGCACAGCAACGTGCTGATGAAGGCCATTTTCAGCGAGCCCAGATAGGCCGAAACGTACAGGTCATCGCCACTGAGCAAGGTGTAGTTGGCGAAGTTGAGGACCATCTGCAGCTTTTCGTCGGCGTAGCTGAAGATCTCGGTGTATGGCGGGATCGCGACGTCGGCTTCGGCGAAGCTGATCTTGAGCACGATCAAAAACGGCAAGGCAAAGAACAGAAACAGCCAGAGGAACGGCACGCCGATGACCATCTGCCGCCCGTTGGGCTTTATGCGCTCGAACGCGCGCTTGATCTTGCGGATTTTCATGAGCGCAGTACCACGCCGCTGTCGTCTTCCCACCACACGTAGACTTCATCGCCCCAGGTAGGCCGTGCGCCCTGACGCTCGGCGTTGGCGACGAACGATTGCACCAGCTTGCCGCCCGGCAGCTCGACGTAGAACACCGAATGACCGCCCAGATAGGCGATGTCGTGGACCTTGCCGCGCGACCAGTTGTATTCGAAGCCTGGCTGCTCGGTAGTGATCAGCAGCTTCTCAGGGCGCAGGGCGTAGGTGATGTGCTTGTCTTCCACCGACGTACTGACGCCGTGGCCGACATAGATATTGCGCTCCAGCTCAGGACTGCGGATCAGCGCGTGTGCCTCCATGTCCTCGATCACGTCACCTTCGAACAGGTTGACGCTGCCGATGAATTCGCAGACCAGACGGCTGGTCGGGGTTTCGTAGATATCGATCGGGCTGCCGATCTGCGCGATCCAGCCCAAGTGCATGATTGCGATGCGCTCGGCCATGGTCATGGCCTTTTCCTGATCGTGAGTCACCATTACACAAGTCACGCCGACGCGCTCGATGATCTCTACCATTTCCAGTTGCATCTGCGAACGCAGTTTCTTGTCCAGCGCGCCCATCGGCTCGTCGAGCAGCAACAGCTTGGGCTTTTTGGCCAGCGAACGGGCCAGGGCCACACGCTGACGCTGACCGCCGGACAGCTGATGCGGCTTGCGCTTGGCGTACTGTGGGTCATCTGCACCAGCTTGAGCATCTCCGCCACGCGGGCTTCGATTTCCGGCTTGGCCAGCTTGTCCTGCTTCAGGCCGAAGGCGATGTTGTCCGCCACGGTCATGTGCGGGAACAGCGCGTAGGACTGGAACATCATGTTGATCGGACGTTCATACGGCGGCATGTCGGTAATGTCGACACCATCTAGGTAGATGCGGCCCTCGGTCGGGCGCTCGAAACCGGCCAGCATGCGCAGCAGTGTGGACTTTCCGGAACCGGAGCCGCCAAGCAGGGCGAAGATCTCACCCTTGTTGATTTGCAGCGACACGTCGTCCACCGCAATCGTCTCGTCGAACTTCTTCGTGACCCGATCAATCTTGACCAGCACCTCTTTGGGTTGCTGACCGCCTTCGAGGGCTTTCTTGTAGGCGCCGGAGGCAACTGCCATGGGTGAAACTCCCAACAGGTAGGCAACCCGGCCAATACGGCCGGGTGCTGGATTTTTATTTGCCCGACTTGACCTTGGTCCAGCTGCGGGTCATCAGACGTTGCACATTGAGGGGCAACTCGCTGTTCACGAACAGGCGGTCCAGCACTTCCTGAGGCGGGTAAACCGCTGCATCGGTGCGGATTTTCTGGTCCATGAACTCGCCGGAGGCGGGATTGGGGTTGGCGTAGCCGACTTCATCGCTGACCTGGGCGATCACCTTGGGGTCAAGCATGTAATTGATGAAGGCGCTGGCGGCCTTGATGTTTTTCGAGTCTGCCGGAATGGCCAGCATATCGAACCACAGGTTGCCGCCCTCCTTCGGGATGCTGTAAGCGAGCTTCACGCCTTTGCCTGCCTCTTCTGCGCGCGCCTTGGCCTGGAACACATCGCCCGAAAAACCGGCTGCAACACAGATGTCGCCATTGGCCAGATCAGTGATGTATTTGGAGGAGTGGAAATAGGTTACGTAGGGACGAATCGCCATGAGTTTGGCTTCGGCCTTCTTGTAGTCCGCTTCCTTGGTGCTGTTGGGGTCCAGCCCCATGTAGTTGAGCACCGCTGGCAACATTTCATCGGCGGAATCAAGAAACGCTACGCCACAGCTGGACAGCTTCTTGATGTTCTCAGGCTCGAACAGCACCGCCCAGGAGTCGATCTTGTCGACACCCAGCACTGCCTTGACCTTTTCGACGTTGTAACCGATGCCGTTGGTACCCCACAGGTACGGCACGGCGTACTGGTTACCCGGATCGTTCTTCTCCAGGCGCTTGAGCAGCGCCGGGTCGAGGTTCTTGTAATTGGGCAGCAGCGACTTGTCGAGTTTCTGGAACGCGCCAGCCTTGATCTGCTTGCCGAGGAAGTGATTGGACGGCACCACCACGTCATAGCCGGTGCGTCCGGCCAACAGCTTGGCCTCAAGGGTTTCGTTGGAGTCGAACACGTCGTACATCGGCTTGATGCCGGTCGCGGCTTCGAAGTCCGCCCGTGTGGTCTTGCCGATGTAATCGGACCAGTTATAAATATGCACGGTGGATTCAGCCTGAGCACTGATCGACAGTGTCAGCCCGGCAGCCGCCAGCAAGGCTTTGGAAAAAATAGAAATAGACAAAGAATGAGTCCTTTTAACAGAGGGGCCTGAGCGCCGGAGGGCGTCCGGAAAACCAAACCGGCGCGCAACTTACCGTCTATGCGTCCAACCAGCAAAGGTTTAGGCAATATTCCTGTCTGTTGGAGGCTGCGCAGCCAAGGCTACGCAGCATCCACAGGTTTGATGACAGGCTTATTTACCTGACTTTATCTTGGTCCAGCTGCGGGTCATGATCCGCTGCGTGGCAAGAGGCAAGTCCGCGATTGCATACAGCTTGGCCTGTACGTCGGCAGGCGGATAAACGCCAGGGTCACTGGTGATTTCCTTGTCGACCAGTGCCGTCGCTGCCGCGTTACCATTCGGGAAGCGCACTGCGTTGGTGATTTCAGCCATGATTTCGGGCTTCATCAGGAAGGTCATGAACTTGTAGGCACCTTCAACGTTTTCGGCATTCTTGGGAATGGCGACCATGTCGTAGAAGCTGCCGGCACCTTCTTTGGGAATGTTGTAAGCAACTTTTACCTTGCCACCGGCTTCGGCAGCGCGGGATTTGGCCTGGTAGATATCACCCGAATAGCCGACTGCGACGCAGATGTTGCCATTGGCCAGGTCCGAGATGTACTTGGACGAGTGGAAATAGCCAATCGATGGACGAATCTTCATGAACAGCGCTTCAGCTTCGGCGAGCTGCTTCTTGTCCTGAGAATCGGTCGGGTAGCCCAGGTAATGCAAGGCTATCGGCAGCATTTCGGTCGGCGAATCGAGGAAGCTGATGCCGCACGACTTCAGCTTGGCTGCGTTCTCCGACTTGAACAGCAGGTCCCAGGAATTGACCGGCGCATCGGCGCCCAGCGCAGCCTTGACCTTGTCCGGGTTGATGCCGATACCGATCGAACCCCACATGTACGGGAATGCGTGCTTGTTGTCCGGGTCGCTGACCGACACGGCCTTGAGCAGCGATTCGTTGAGGTTCTTCCAGTTCGGCAGCTTGGACTTGTCCAGCTCCTGATAAACGCCGGCCTTGATTTGCTTGGCCAGGAAGTTGTTGGACGGCACGACGATGTCATAGCCGGATTTGCCAGCAAGCAATTTGGCTTCAAGCGTCTCGTTGCTGTCGAAAACGTCGTAGACCACCTTGATGCCCGATTCTTTCTCGAATTTGGCAACGGTGTCCGGCGCGATGTAATCGGACCAGTTATAGACGTGCAGCACTTTGTCATCGGCCTGCGCAGCAGTGGCCACAACGCCCATCAGGGACAGCGCGAGAAGGGTCTTGCCAAATTTTTTCATGCGTAGCTCCAATGTATTTTTATCACTGACCGTCAGTTAGCGGCGTGTAGCCATTAGTCTGGCAACTTCCTGGGCAGGCTTTCAAGCCGAAGCCCCTCAAACAATGCACATTGCGCTTGAATCGACGCTTTTTTTGCGTTTTCAGCCCTGCAACACCGCCAGCGTCAGATCCAGGCATTTGCGAGCCTTTTCCACCAGTTCGTCGATTTCCGCAAAACTGATCACCAGTGGCGGCGCAATGATCATCGTGTCGCCCACGGCCCGCATGATCAGGCCATTATCGAAGCAGAAGGTTCGACAGATCATCCCGGCGCCCTTGTCGGTGTAGCGCTCGCGAGTGACCTTGTCCTTCACCAGTTCGATGGCCCCCAGCAGCCCGACGCCACGGACCTCGCCCACCAGCGGATGATCGCTCAACTCACGCAAACGCTTTTGCAAATACGGTGCCGTTTCCGACTTGACTCGTTCGACGATCTTTTCTTCGCGCAGGATACGTATGTTCTCCAGCGCAACGGCTGCCGCCACCGGATGCCCGGAGTAGGTAAAGCCATGATTGAAATCACCGCCCTCGTTGAGCACCGCAACGATTTCATCGCGCACGATCAGGCCGCCCATCGGTACATAACCGGAGGTCAGGCCTTTGGCGATGGTCATCATGTCCGGCTTAAGGCCGTAGAAATCGCTACCGAACCACTCACTGGTACGCCCGAAACCACAAATCACCTCATCGGCGGCGAACAGGATGTCGTAGCGGGAAAGGATTTCCTTGATCTTCGGCCAGTAGGAATCGGGCGGGACGATCACACCGCCAGCGCCCTGGATCGGCTCGGCAATGAACGCACCGACGTTCTCGACGCCCAGTTCGAGAATTTTCTTTTCCAGTTGCTCGGCAGCCCAGATACCGAACTCGTCCGGCGTCATGTCGCCGCCTTCGCCGAACCAGTATGGCTGCGGAATGTGCACCACCCCCGGAATCGGCAGGTCGCCCTGCTCGTGCATGTACGTCATGCCTCCCAGGATGGCACCGGCGACGGTGGAGCCGTGGTAGCCATTGACGCGGCTGATGATGGTTTTCTTGTTCGGCTGGCCTTTCAGCGCCCAGTAATGACGAACCATGCGCAACATCGTGTCATTGCCTTCAGAGCCAGAACCGGTGAAGAACACATGGTTCATGCCCTGCGGTGCAATCTCGGAAATGGCCTTGGCCAACTCCAGCACGGGCGGGTGGGCGGTCTGGAAAAACAGGTTGTAGTACGGCAGCTCGCGCATTTGTTTGCTGGCTGCGTCGGCCAGTTCTTCGCGGCCATAACCGATGGCCACACACCACAGGCCGGACATGCCATCGAGGATCTTGTGGCCCTCGCTGTCCCACAGATAAACGCCTTCGGCACGGGTGATGATGCGCGGGCCTTTCTCTTTCAATTGTTTGTAGTCGCTGAACGGTGCCAGGTGATGCTCGCTGCTCAGGGCCTGCCATTCGAGGGTTTGCGGGTTATTGGCACTCATGCAGCACTTCCTTTGATCAGGTCAGTTAGCAGAGCGCCGCGCATCAATCGCAGCGGCGCTCTGCGTGATCAGACGGCGAAAAGCAGGAATTCCCGCTCCCACGAACTGATCACGCGCTTGAAGTTTTCATGCTCGGCGCGCTTGACCGCGACGTAACCGATGATGAATTTCTTGCCCAGGTATTTTTCGATGGTCTTGCTGTTTTCCATGCGCTCCAGCGCGTCTTCGATGGTCAACGGCAGACGCAGATTACGCCGCTCGTAACCCCGCCCGACCACCGGTGCGCTCGGGTTGATGCCTTCGACCATGCCGATGAAGCCGCACAGCAGACTGGCGGCGATGGCCAGATAGGGGTTGGCATCGGCACCTGGCAGACGGTTTTCCACGCGACGGTTCTGCGGCACAGCGTCCGGCACGCGCAGGCCGACGGTACGGTTCTCTTCGCCCCACTCGACGTTCACCGGTGCCGAGGTGTCGGGCAGAAAGCGGCGGAACGAGTTGACGTTGGGGGCGAACAGCGGCAATAGCTCGGGGATGAACTTCTGCAGACCACCAACGTGGTTCAGAAACAGCTCGCTCATGGTCCCGTATTCGTTGGAGAAGATATTCTTGCCGGTCTCGATGTCGATGATGCTCTGGTGCAAGTGCATGGCACTGCCTGGCTCGCCGGTCATCGGCTTGGCCATGAAGGTCGCCGCGACGTCGTGCTTGAGGGCGGCTTCGCGCATGGTGCGCTTGAACACCAGAATCTGGTCGGCCAGCGACAGGGCATCACCGTGACGGAAGTTGATTTCCATCTGCGCCGTGCCGTCTTCGTGGATCAGCGTGTCCAGATCCAGGTTCTGCAGTTCGCACCAGTCATAGACGTCTTCGAACAGCGGATCGAATTCGTTGGCCGCTTCGATCGAGAACGACTGACGGCCGGTTTCCGGTCGCCCGGAGCGCCCGATCGGTGGCTGTAGCGGATAGTCCGGGTCGTCGCTACGCTTGGTCAGGTAGAACTCCATCTCCGGCGCCACGATTGGCTGCCAGCCCTGATCGGCGTAAAGCTTGAGGACCTTCTTCAACACGTTGCGCGGCGACAGCTCGATGGGGTTGCCCTGCTTGTCGTAGGTGTCGTGAATCACCTGCGCAGTGGGCTCGACCGCCCAGGGCACCAGATACACCGCGTTCTGGTCGGGACGGCAGATCATGTCGATGTCTGCCGGGTCCAGCAGCTCGTAGTAAATATCGTCTTCTACGTAGTCGCCAGTCACCGTCTGCAACAGCACGCTTTCAGGCAGACGCATGCCTTTTTCAGCGATGAACTTGTTGGTCGGCGAGATCTTGCCGCGGGTGATGCCGGTAAGGTCGGACATCATGCATTCGACTTCGGTAATCTTGTGTTCTTTCAACCAATCGGTGAGCTGGTCGAGGTTGGTACTCATAAATACCTCAGGGTTTTATTGTCCTGATCGTGATCAGGCGTTCCAGACGCATCGGCGTCATGTTGTACAACTCGTTTCGGCAGACGCCGATTAGGGGTAAGGTGACAGCTGCGGGGCCGGATTTCCAGACGGCCGCGGTCACACTGACGAAGCCGTTATAGTGGTAATGTCCAGCATTGAGAGTAGAGCAGACTGGCTTCGATAGCCGTTCAGGGGTGTCGCAAAGTGTGGCAACCCACCACGAGCACCGATATCACAGGCATGATGAGCGCTGTACGGACTTGATAGTCGCGTGTCGACCAGGGAAAGGTGAAGCATAGGACCCCCGCTATTGTTGCTCTACTGGGTTGCGATCGAGCTTAGCCTCGTTCATTTTTTTATACAACAACCCGTTAAAAATAGAAGACAGGCCGCTTTAGCTCGTATTTAACAACGGTCAGAAACGGAATAAAACGCCCTAAATAGCGGCAAAAAAGGCCATATGGCGCAGTTTTAGGGCAAAAAAGGCTCTATTGACTTCATCATGGCTTTCGGATTGACTGAGATCCGCAATCATTGATGATTGATATTTTTAACAACAAAGGTGTTGCATCATGTCGGTACCCCCGCGTGCCGTTCAGCTTAACGAAGCGAACGCGTTCCTTAAGGAACATCCTGAGGTTCTGTACGTTGACCTTCTGATTGCAGATATGAATGGTGTGGTGCGTGGCAAACGCATCGAACGCACCAGCCTCCATAAGGTTTACGAGAAAGGCATCAACCTGCCGGCCTCTTTATTTGCTCTGGATATCAATGGCTCCACGGTGGAAAGCACCGGCCTGGGCCTGGATATCGGTGATGCTGACCGAATCTGTTATCCCATCCCTGACACCCTGTGCAACGAACCATGGCAAAAGCGCCCTACCGCGCAGTTGCTGATGACCATGCACGAACTCGAAGGCGACCCGTTTTTCGCAGACCCGCGTGAAGTATTGCGCCAGGTCGTCGCCAAGTTCGACGAAATGGGCCTGACCATCTGCGCCGCGTTCGAGCTGGAGTTCTACCTGATCGATCAGGAGAACGTGAACGGTCGCCCACAACCGCCCCGCTCGCCGATCTCCGGCAAACGCCCGCACTCGACACAGGTCTACCTGATCGATGACCTGGACGAGTACGTCGACTGCCTTCAGGACATCCTTGAAGGTGTGAAGGAGCAAGGCATTCCTGCCGACGCAATCGTCAAGGAAAGCGCCCCGGCACAGTTCGAAGTCAACCTGCACCACGTTGCCGATGCCATCAAGGCGTGCGATTACGCCGTGCTGCTCAAGCGCCTGATCAAGAACATCGCCTACGATCACGAGATGGACACGACCTTCATGGCCAAGCCCTATCCGGGTCAGGCGGGTAATGGCCTGCACGTCCACATCTCGATTCTGGATCGCGATGGCAAGAATATCTTCACCAGCGAGGATCCCGAGCAGAACGCCGCATTGCGTCATGCAATCGGCGGTGTGCTCGAGACCCTGCCGGCACAAATGGCTTTCCTGTGCCCGAACGTCAACTCGTATCGCCGGTTCGGTGCGCAGTTCTATGTGCCCAACTCGCCGACCTGGGGTCTGGACAACCGTACGGTCGCCGTTCGCGTACCGACCGGCACCGCCGACGCGGTACGTATCGAACACCGCGTTGCCGGTGCCGATGCCAACCCGTATCTGGTGATGGCTTCGGTCCTGGCGGGCGTGCACCACGGCCTGGTCAATAAGGTCGAACCTGGCGCGCCGGTAGAAGGCAACTCCTACGAGCAGCATGAACAAAGCCTGCCGAACAACCTGCGTGATGCACTGCGCGAGCTGGACGACAACCCGGTCATGGCCAAGTACATCGACCCGAAATACATCGACATTTTTGTCGCCTGTAAAGAGAGCGAGCTGGAAGAGTTCGAACACTCCATCTCCGACCTCGAGTACAACTGGTACCTGCACACAGTCTGATTGAGGCTGAGCAACATAAAACGCCGCAAAGCCTTGAGCTTTGCGGCGTTTTTGTTTGCGCCCGGAGCACCTCTCGCGCCGCATAATCAGGAGAGGACGCGGAGCGTCCAGAACTGCGCTACCACGCGGAGCGTGGGAGCGATAATCGTTTGGCGACGACAGAGATTCATCCAGTCAGAATCCCTTACAATGCCGTCAGCCCAACCACGAGCCACGCCCATGACACGCGCCGCCACGCCCCGCAAACCTCAAGCACGCAGCCAGGCCAGGATCGATTCGATTCTCGACGCCGCGCGCACGCTGCTCGCCGAGCAAGGGGTAGCCAGCCTGTCGATCTACAGCGTGGCTGAACGCGCAGGTATTCCACCCTCCTCGGTGTATCACTTCTTCGCCAGCGTTCCGGCGCTGCTTGAAGCGCTGACCGCCGATATTCACGCGGCTTTCCGCGCCTCACTGCAAGCGCCTATCGATCACGACCAGCTCACCACTTGGCGCGACCTGTCGCGTATCGTCGAACTGCGCATGCTGGCCATCTACAACGCCGACGCCGCCGCCCGCCAATTGATCCTTGCCCAGCACGGCCTGACCGAAATCAACCAGGCAGACCGCCAGCACGACATAGAGCTGGGGCATTTGATGCTTGGGGTCTTTGACCGCCACTTCCAGCTGCCTGCGCTGCCGGATGACGTGGACGTATTTGCGCTGGCGATGGAACTGGGGGATCGGGTGTATGCGCGATCAGTGCAATTGCATGACGAGATCACACCGCGCATGGCTGAGGAAGGGATGCGGGTGTTTGATGCTTATTTGGGGTTGTATTTGCCGGTATTTTTGGGGAAGCGAGTTATTTAAAGCTCACTATTCACGAATATTCTTCACCGTTCCAGGATAAGGCGTAAAACGTTCGCTATATTCTTTAGCTCGTTTGCTCGCCCAGGCGCTCAGAGCGTTGTACTTCTCAATTTTAAAAGCACTGGCGCCTTTAAACGACCCATCGTTGCGAGCGCTTTCGCTGAAACTGCTAACTCTATTATCAACTCGGGCCTAATCGGAAGATGCCCCGAAGGATCCCGAACCCGACCGGATCTCCACCAACCTATGCATACGCATTCAGCCTACTCTCACCAACCGGGCTCAAACTGCCTTCCTCGCAAAACTGCCAGGTAAAAAAGTAAAAACCCCGGAGGGTCAGAACCGTCCGGGGTGTTTTTTACCCACTGTTTACAGCTTGGCGATGGAAACTTCTGTCGACTTCACGAAGGCAATTACTTCGCTGCCGACGACCAGTTCCAGCTCTTTTACCGAGCGGGTGGTGATGACCGAGGTCACAACGCCGGAAGCGGTCTGTACGTCGATTTCCGACAGTACGTCGCCGTGGACGATTTCCTTGATGATGCCTTTGAACTGGTTGCGAACGTTGATGGCTTTGATAGTCATGGCATGTCTTCCTTTGGGGATCAGGGTTAATTTGCCCAGCGCAATTGCGTGGGCAGTGGCGAAAACGGTTCCGGGTCAGGTGGCGAGCCGGGGATGGCCAATACTCGGTTGAGCACTTCGGCTTCCAGCGCAGCAAGGCGGTGCGAGCCGCGAGCACGTGGCCGTGGCAGGTCGACTAGAAGGTCGAGGCCGATCTGGCCTTCTTCGATCAGGATCACGCGGTCGGCGATGGCGACTGCCTCGCTGACATCGTGAGTAACCAGCAGTACCGTGAAGCCGTATTGGCCCCACAGTTTTTCAATCAGTTGCTGCATTTCGATGCGGGTCAAAGCGTCCAGCGCGCCCAACGGCTCGTCGAGTAACAGCAGGCGCGGCTTGTGAATCAGCGCACGCGCCAGAGCAACACGCTGCTTCTGGCCACCGGACAATGCCGCTGGCCACTCGTTGGCGCGTTCGGCAAGGCCGACGGCCTCGAGCGCTTCGAGTGCTTGCGCACGCCAGTCGCCGCTCAGGCCAAGGCCGACGTTGTCGATGATCTTCTTCCAAGGCAGCAACCGCGCCTCCTGGAACATCAAACGCGTATCTTCGCGAGCGTCGTCCAGTGGTGCAGAACCTGCAAGCAATTGACCCTCGGTTGGCTTGTCGAGACCGGCAAGCAGGCGCAGCAAGGTACTTTTACCGCAGCCACTACGGCCGACGATGGCGACGAACTGACCGGCCGGAATATGCAGGTCGATGTCCTTGAGCACTTCGCGAGTGCCGAACGCTTTTTTCAGGTTACGTACTGCCAGCGGAATACCGCGCAGCAAATGTGGAGGCTGCTGTTTCAGACTGGTCATGCGGCACCGCCTTTGCTCACTTGATAGGCCGGGTGCCAGCGCAGGCACACACGTTCAAGGCCTCGCGCCGCCAGATCGGCCAGTTTGCCGAGGACGGCGTACAACACAATGGCCAGTACCACGATGTCGGTTTGCAGGAATTCCCGTGCATTCATCGCCAGATAACCGATGCCGGAGCTGGCAGAAATGGTTTCTGCCACAATCAGCGTCAGCCACATGAAGCCCAGCGCAAAGCGCACACCGACCAGAATCGAAGGCATGGCACCTGGCAGGATCACATGCCGGAACAGGCTGAAACCTGACAGGCCATAGCTGCGGGACATTTCTACCAGTGCCGGATCGATGTTGCGGATGCCGTGGTAGGTGTTCAGATAAATCGGGAACAGGGTGCCCAGCGCGACAAGGAATATCTTGGCGGTCTCATCAATTCCGAACCACAGAATGACCAGCGGAATCAGCGCCAGGTGCGGCACATTACGGATCATCTGCACTGAGCTGTCCAGCAGGCGCTCGCCCCATTTGCTCAGGCCTGTGATAAAGCCCAGAGCCAGACCGATGCCGCCGCCGATGGCGAATCCGATCCCGGCGCGCCAGCCGCTGATCGCCAGATGCGTCCAGATTTCGCCACTCGCAACCAGATTGATACCCGCCTCAATGACTGCGCTGGGTGCAGGAAGAATGCGTGTGGATAGCCATCCGGCGCTGACCGACAGCTGCCAGACGGCCAACAACAGGACTGGAAGTGCCCAAGGCGCCAGTCGGTGAATGATGCGTTGCGAAGCACTGAGGCTCATGGAGTTGTCTCCTCGAAGGGCCTGACGATCACTGTGCTTGAGCAACAGCAGCAGGGGGTGTCCAGACCACATCAGCAATGCTGAGCGGCTTCGGAATCAGTTTGAGCTGGTAGAAGGTGTCAGCAATTTTCTGCTGCGCCGCTACAACCGGCAGAGTAATAAACAGCGCACCGTAGCCCTGGCGTTTTACCGAGGTCAGGGTGATGTCGGCGGGCAGCCCCAGCAACGGCGCAACCTGTTTGGTCACTTCGTCAGGGTGAGCCTTGGACCATTCGCCCACTGCACGAACTTCTTCGATCAGGGCTTGAATCACCTTCGGATTCTTTTGCGCGTAAGGCTTGGTCGCCAGATAGAACTGGTGGTTGTCGACGATGCCGGTGCCGTCTTTCAAGGTCCGCGCCTGCAATTGCTTTTCAGCTGCGGCCTGGTAAGGGTCCCAGATGACCCAGGCATCCACGCTGCCGCGCTCGAAAGCGGCACGCGCATCGGCCGGAGGCAGGAAGACGGTCTGGATATCGGTGTATTTCAGGCCGGCATCTTCCAGTGCCTTGACCAGCAGATAATGGACGTTCGAGCCTTTATTAAGGACGACGTTCTTGCCCTTCAGGTCTTTGACCGAAGTAATAGGCGAGTCTTTGGGTACCAGGATGGCTTCACTGGTCGGCGCTGGCGGCTCGTAAGCCACGTACAGCAGATCCGCGCCTGCTGCCTGAGCGAAAACAGGCGGCGTTTCACCGGTCACGCCGAAATCAATCGAGCCCACGTTCAGACCTTCAAGCAACTGCGGACCGCCCGGAAATTCGGTCCACTGAACCTTTACGCCCTGCTCGGCCAGGCGCTTCTCCAGCGAACCCTTGGCCTTGAGCAGCACCAGCGTGCCGTATTTCTGATAACCGATGCGCAGATCTTCCGCCTGGGCCTGGGTGACCGCGCCAAGCGCGACCGCAGCAGCAAACAGAGCGACAAGGCCTCGACGCAAAATGACAGTGCGCATATGCGCTCCTTTAGCGGTTGTTGGGTAGTGCCTGCTCAGTCAGTCACAGACGAACAAGGCGGGAATAGGGACGACATTAACAGCACTTTTTTATATCTATAAATCTTATTTATTCATTTAGTTATTCCATAAATGAATATAAAGGGCAGTACTATTTTTCAACTATCGTGCGGCGTACTACGGCGGCATGCCGTTCTGGACCCTCTGCGTCCGATCTTGAGTATGCGGCGTGGCGCATATCCATGACGCGGAGCGTCACGACAGGCATTCCCACGCTGGAGCGTGAGGAACGATGATCTCGACTATCGTGCGACGCTCTGCGTCCGATCTTGAACAGGCGGCGGGGCGAAGATCGGTGACGCGGAGCGTTACTCGCGGCATTCGTACGCTGGAGCGTGAGGAACGATGATCTCGACTATCGTGCGACGCTCCGCGTCGCATGCCGTTCTGGACGCTCTGCGTCCGCACTTGATCAAGCGACGCAGTCGGCGGCTATGAGGGAGGAATAAAAAAGGGCCGATGAATCGGCCCAAATAACCCCACGCTTGGTAGATCGAAAATTAGCGGTTTGGCTGAGGTGTCAGGCGCAGATAAGGCGTGACGGCCTTGTAGCCCTTGGGAAAGCGTTCTTTGATCTCGGCTTCGTCCTTGATCGACGGCACAATCACTACATCATCGCCGTCCACCCAGTTGGCGGGCGTGGCAACCTTGTAGTTGTCGGTCAATTGCAGAGAGTCGATAACGCGCAGAACCTCGTGGAAATTACGCCCGGTGCTCGCCGGATAAGTAATCGTCAGGCGCACTTTCTTTTTAGGGTCGATCACAAACAGCGAACGCACAGTCAGTGTGTCGCTGGCATTGGGATGAATAAGGTCATACAGATCGGAGACCTTGCGGTCGGCATCGGCCAGAATCGGGAAGTTAACCTGGGTGTTTTGCGTAGTGTTGATGTCGTCGATCCACTTGATGTGCGAGTCAACCGGGTCGACCGACAGCGCAATGGCTTTTACACCGCGCTTGGCAAACTCGTCTTTCAATTTGGCGGTGAAGCCCAGCTCAGTGGTGCACACAGGTGTGAAGTCTGCCGGATGAGAAAACAACACACCCCAGCTGTCGCCGAGCCATTCATGTAAACGGATACGACCTTCGCTGGATTCCTGCTCGAAGTCAGGGGCGATGTCGCCAAGTCGCAGTGTCATGATGTTGCTCCTTGTCTGTATCGGGTAGGCCTTGGTATGACGTTACTGTGCGCCCTGCTGAGAAAAGTTAAAAAGAATAAATAATGTGATTGATAGACCTGCCAGGAATATCAAAAAACAGGCAAAAGAAACCCCGCACCAGGCGGGGTTTCCTTGAACCTCAATACACTTACATGAAGTTGTAGGTGTAGTTGAAGATCAGACGGGTTTGATCGGTGTTGGTCGAGTTGTTCAGATCACCATCGGCACGGTAGGTACCGTGACGCAAGGTAGTGCCGAAGCCTTTCAACGGACCGCTCTGAATCACGTAGTCAACACGCATGTCAGTTTCCCACTCGGAGTAACTGTTATTGCGAGTGGCCGCAGTATTGCCGCGGATGTCGTCAGCATTCAGATAAGCGATTGCTGCTTTCAGGCCTGGAACGCCGACTTTGGCGAAGTCATACGAGTACTGACCGAACGTGGTGTTCTCACCCGCGCGGTTGAAGCCGTTGATCATCGAGTCAGTGAACAGGTAGAAGCTCGAACCGCCGTTGCCTTCAAGGCTCGAACGTGTGGTGCCGTCTTTAGTGACGCTACCCTGACCCAGGAAAACCATACCGCCGTTGTCGCCCACTTGTTGATGACCAACCATCAACGCATGGCCACCCAACGAGTAGGTGAACATGGCGGACCAGGTGGAGTTATCCACTTCGCCGGTGTTCTTGGCATAACCGTTGTTGTTGTTGAAACGGTAGCCGGTCGCCGCGTCGCTGTTTTTGCCGTCAGAGCTGCTGTTGAAATAACGCAGGTCAGTCTTGAAAGACTGGTTGTCGCTGATTGGGTAAACATGAACAAGACCCAGGAAGTGTTGCTTGTAGAAGTCTTCCAGGTTGGCGTAGTAGTACTGCAGGGTCAGGTCTTTGGTGACTTTCCAGTCAGCGCCAGCGAAACGGAAATGATCGCTGGTTTCGGAGGCACCTGCAACGGACAGGTCAGTCCAGTTACTTGAAGCACGGCCGATCGACTTGTTCAGCTGACCAGCAGTGAAAGTTACGGTGTCCAGATCCTTGGAGGTCAGGATGCCGCCTTGGAAAGCCTGAGGCAGAAGACGACCGTCGTTGCTGACCAGGATTGGCAGGTTAGGAGCCAGTGCATTACCGACTTTCAACTCGGTTTTCGAGAAGCGTACCTTGCCGTTGGCGCCCAGACGACTCCACTCGTTAACAGCAGAACCGTCGCTGTCGGTAGGCAGAACGCCGCCGTTCAAAGCGCCGGAGTGAGCGCCGCGACCGCCGTCAAGATGAACACCAACCAGGCCTTGCAGATCCAGACCGAAACCGACAGTGCCTTGAGTGAAGCCCGACAGGTAGTCGAATTTCAAGCCAGTGGCCGTCTCACGGCTGTTGTGGGTAGTGCCTTCGCGGTAATCGTTGTCAAAATACAGAGTACGAGAACTAACGGACGCTTTGCTGTCTTCAAGGAAACCAGCTGCACCGGCCTGCTGGGCCAATACACCGACTGTTACGGCCAAGGCCAGGGTGGACTTCTTCATTAACTACGCTCCTCGTGAATCTAATTTTTTATGTCTCCGGTGCCGGGCATTGCCCTTACCCAGAGATATTGCGAAAGGTGACAGTCCCGATCTGGAGATCAATGGATTCTGTACACCCCGACTTTTGACTAGACCGCGCATGTCGGTGGCCGTACGTTAGTGAAAATTCTTCATGCTCAAAAGAAACCGTTTTGCAGCTTCTAAGAACAATCAGGCATATGTCACAACTCGTGTCAGCCAGGACGTCACGGAGTGTATCGACCTAATCGGGTAATTCCCAAAATTTATTTCGGTACCGTTCGTCAGATCTTTTGGTTTTGTACCAGTGACCGGCCAAATCGAGACCAGCCGGTCATAGTCCCCAACGACAGAGCGCAACTTGCCTGCCAGTAAAAGCCTTGTGAAACGGGCACTTCAGAGAGATTAGTAAAGAAATATGACAGTTGTCACCACTTTGGCGCGCAACGCTCTGCAGTCATGAAATATTTTCTAAAAACTGCTCAAAACACGCTTTTGGGGCGTTTTTTACCCTCTGAAACATGCGCTCAACTGTAGACCAGGTGAACAAAAAAGCAATTTTGGTGTCCGCCGCGTGACGTCCGAGCCGATTGACAGATGCGTATCAGGTCCCTGATGTGCAGATGGGTTCTGGAGATGGCTCTAAAGACCCTTCATAAGCTAATTCCCAAAAGTTATTTATTTGCAGATTCTTAGATCACTTAGTCTCCTTATCCAGCCAGTCCTCGGCCCGTCCGATTCGGAGCTCCATCATGAAACTGCATTTTTCCCTGCGCTTGCTGACTGCGCTGTCGTTGACTGGCGCAACATTCATTGCACAGGCAGCAGACTTTACCGTCGCCTACCAGACCACCGTCGACCCGGCAAAGGTTGCCCAGGCCGATAACGCCTACGAAAAAGCCACCGACTCAAAAATCTCTTGGCGCAAATTCGATAATGGTGCGGACGTCATCACCGCAATTGCATCCGGCGACGTACAGATCGGCTATCTCGGTTCAAGCCCGTTCACAGCCGCCGCTACCCGCAAACTCCCGGTGGAGACCTTTCTGATAGCTACGCAGATCGGCGCGGCCGAGGCGCTGGTTGCCCGTAATGGTTCGGGGATCAACTCACCGCAGGACCTGATCGGCAAGAAAGTGGCCGTGCCCTTTGTCTCTACCGGCCATTACAGCCTGCTTGCAGCGCTCAAACACTGGAACATCGATCCGGCCAGGGTCACTATCCTGAATCTCGCACCGCCCGCCATTGCTGCGGCCTGGAAGCGCGACGACATTGATGCCACTTACGTCTGGGACCCGGCACTGGGCGTCGCCAAGGAAACCGGTAAGGTGCTGATCACCTCCGGCGAACTGGCGAAGGTCGGAGCGCCGACCTTCGATGCCTGGATCGTGCGCAAGGACTTCGCCAACAAACACCCGGAGGTTGTCAGCGCATTCGCCAAGGTAACGCTCGATGCCTACGCCCGGTATCGCCAGGACCCGGCTGCATGGATCGCCAACCCGGCCAATGTAGACAAGCTGACCCGACTGTCTGGCGCCAAGGCATCTGACGTACCTGGCCTGTTGCAAGGCAATGTCTACCCGCTGGCTGCCGAGCAGACCGCGCTGCTGGGTACACCGACCATCGAGGCGGTGACCAAAACCGCAGCATTCCTTAAAGAGCAGGGCAAGGTGGATGCGGTACTGCCTGACTACTCACCGTACGTCAGCGCCCGGCTCATCCCACGCTAAGCGCTCTCAGCACAAGGAGACACGTATGGCGCTGTTGCAGTTGGAGCGTATTGGCGCTCAGTACCCCGGTGCAGCGGCCCCCGTGCTGGCAGACATCAACCTGAGCCTGGGCCCACAGCAACTGCTGGTTGCGCTTGGCCCCTCCGGCAGCGGTAAAACCTCGTTACTGAACCTCATCGCCGGCTTCATCAAACCCGGCAGCGGCAGCGTTACTCTCGACGGCATTCCCGTAGAGGGGCCGAGCGCAGAGCGTGGCGTGGTGTTTCAGGACGATGCCTTACTGCCCTGGCAGAACGTGTTGGCCAATGTTGCGTTTGGCCTGGAACTGGCGGGTGTCGGCCGCTTGGAACGTGAAGCCAGAGCGCGGGAGATGTTGGCACTGGTGGATCTGGCCGGTTTTGACCAGCGGCGAATATGGCAGCTGTCCGGTGGACAACGGCAACGCGTCGGCCTGGCCAGAGCGCTGGCAGCCGATCCGCGCATCCTGTTGATGGACGAGCCATTCGGTGCACTGGATGCCTTCACCCGTGAGCAGATGCAGGAGCTATTGCTGCAAGTCTGGCAACGTACCGCCAAGCCGGTGTTTCTGATAACCCACGACATAGAAGAAGCAGTTTTCCTCGCCACCGACCTGGTTCTGCTCGCCCCTAACCCTGGTCGTATCGCCGAGCATCTGCACCTGAACTTCGGCCGTCGCTACGCCGCTGGCGAATCGGCCCGCGCGATAAAGTCCGATCCGCGCTTTATCGAAACCCGCGAGCATGTGCTGGCCAGCGTGTTTTCCCAGCGCACCCGGGAGCAGTGTGTATGAGCAGACTTGAGCCTGTTGGCAGCCATGAGCTTATAGATAGCCGCGAACTGACCGGCATCAGCAAACCGTTCGCCAAACAACCGGCTGCCCCCACGCCGAAGGTTTATCTGAGCACCCGAGCGATCAGCATCCTGACCCTCGCGGCACTGCTGACTCTTTGGTGGGCGGTAACTGCCGGGGGCTGGATCGAGCCGCTGTTCCTGCCGCCGCCAGCGGATGTGCTGAGCAAAGGCTGGCTGCTGGCAACCAAGGGCTACATGGACGCCACACTCTGGCAGCATCTGGACGCCAGCCTGCAACGCATCGGTCTGGCGCTGGGCGCGGCAATTTTGACGGCCATCCCGATAGGAATCGCCATCGGCCATAACCGCATCGCTCAGGGCATATTCGACCCGCTGATCGAGTTTTACCGACCGATACCACCGCTGGCCTACCTGCCGCTGATCGTTATCTGGTTCGGTATCGGCGAATTCTCCAAGGTACTGCTGATTTATCTGGCGATCTTCGCGCCGATTGCCATTGTCACGGCTACCGGCGTTCGCACCGTGGACCCGACCAAAGTGCGGGCGGCACAGTCGCTGGGCGCGACGCGCTGGCAGTTGATTCGGCACGTGGTCCTGCCCAGCGCACTCCCGGACATTCTTACCGGTATTCGCATCGGCCTGGGCGTGGGCTGGTCGACGCTGGTGGCCGCAGAGCTTATTGCTGCCACCAGCGGGCTGGGATTCATGGTTCAGTCGGCGGCGCAGTTTCTGGTGACCGACGTTGTGGTGCTGGGGATTCTGGTGATCGCCGTGATCGCTTTTGCCATGGAGCTGGGCCTGCGCGCACTGCAACGCAGGCTGGTGCCCTGGCATGGTCAGCAGCATTAATGCATCAGTATGGGTGTGTGCGCCGTTGCGGTGCGCAAATTGAGTGCATGCGCTGATACCGCATTGCGGGGCCTGGCGCGATACTCAGGGCGACCAGATGCCAGCGCCGAGCATTCACAGCGGCTGACTCATCAACCAATCCAAGGTTTTCGAATATGAAAAATACTTAATAAATTCAATACGTTGATGATATTAAACGGCTTCGGACTCAAGAAGTGCTTAACCGGATATGGCTAAGTCAGCCTGTTCTTTCGGATTAATTCTCAAAACTGGCACGCACTCTGCAATAGGTATTACATCACCAGTTTTGGGGACCTTGGTACAGGCAGGCCGGGGATTCCCCTCTTTTATTCCTCCCGGAGACTGACCTCCAGTCTCCAGCGCCCGTCCACCTTCTCAGTGCGCCAGTCGCCATGAAGTGGACGGGCTGCCAGGAGCGTCAGCACCAACCCCTTCTCACCTCGCTCCACCTTCCAGCGTGCAACCCTATTGTCGAACCTCAGTTGGCCCGTCCACGGCCGCCCTGAAGCATCGACGTTGAGCACCACAGCGCCATCCACCGTCGACCCTTGGTACTTCGGCTCCTCATTGAACCAGAGCGCCAGCCCGGCAGGCAGCTCCTCGATCTGCTCCAGTTCAACGGGGTCAGGTTGCTGCAGACGACCGATAATGGTGCCCACGGTAAAGCCGACAATCGCCATCGAACCCAGAACTCGCGGCCATAGCTTCGGTCTCGGGTCCTCTTCAGGGGTAGAATGCATCCCGTCCTTTCGTTCGGAGCCGTGCATGTTTCACGTCATCCTTTTTCAACCAGAAATTCCGCCGAATACCGGCAATGTCATCAGGCTATGCGCCAACAGCGGCTGCACCCTGCATTTGATCGAACCCTTGGGTTTCGAGCTGGACGACAAGCGCTTGCGCCGCGCCGGGCTCGACTATCACGAGTATGCCACGCTGCAGACGCATGCTGACCTGGCAAGCTGTCTGGAGAAGATCGGCAACCCTAGGTTGTTCGCCTTCACCACCAAAGGCTCTCGGCCTTTTCATGATGCGAGCTTTGAGCCAGGCGATGCCTTTCTGTTCGGCCCGGAGAGCCGCGGCCTGCCCGCCGACATCCTCGACTCGCTGAGCAGCGAACACCGTCTGCGACTGCCCATGCGTGAGGGCTGCCGCAGCCTGAATCTGTCCAACACAGTGGCCGTGGCCGTCTATGAGGCATGGCGTCAGCACGGATTTGCTTAGGCCTAAGTGTGGCATTTGCTTAACCAGACTGATGCTCCGCATCACACAGCGGTTCTGCGATTCAGTGAGATTCAGGCTCGACTCAGGTCACCTTTTCGCCCCTCGTCGAGTCCCTTCGCCCTGTCACTAACGTCGCAATTTACGTCGTCAGTGCCATCGCGATAAAAAGCATCCATGGACCGGCCGCCGTTCTTGAACAGACACAAAAAAGCGCCCCGAAAGGCGCTTTTTGCTTTTAGCGGTAACGCTTATTGCACAGTCGGCGTTTCGCCAGCTTCCTGCATGCGTTGCAGCTCTTGGGCGTACAGGGCGTCGAAGTTCACCGGGGCCAGCATCAGCGCAGGGAACGAGCCGCGTACGACCAGGTTGTCGATGGCTTCGCGTGCATACGGGAACAGGATGTTCGGGCAGAACGCGCCCAGAGTGTGGCTCATCGCGCCGTCGTCCAGACCCTTGATCAGGAAGATACCGGCCTGTTGCACTTCAACGATGAAAGCAACTTCGTCGCCATTGTTGACGGTCACGGACAGGGTCAGCACGACTTCATAGAAATCGCCTTCCAGCTGCTTCTGACGGGTGTTGAGGTCCAGGCTGACGGTCGGTGTCCACTCCTGGCGGAAGATTGCCGGGCTTTTTGGCGCTTCGAACGACAGGTCGCGAACGTAGATACGCTGCAGGGAAAATTGTGGGCCGTTTTCTTCGTTGGCAACAGCGCCGTTGTTCGGTTGGTCGGTCATCTCGGATCCTTGTCAGATAGGGCTGAAAGTTTAAGGGGAATCAGGCCAGCAGCGCATCAAGCTTGCCGGCACGCTCCAGAGCAAACAGGTCATCGCAGCCGCCCACGTGGGTCGAGCCGATCCAGATCTGCGGTACGGAAGTGCGACCGGCCTTCTTGGTCATTTCGGCACGCAGTTGCGGCTTGCCGTCGACACGGATTTCCTCGAAGGCCACGCTCTTGCTCTGCAACAGCTGTTTGGCACGTATGCAATACGGGCAATAATCGCTGGAATAGACGATGACTTGAGCCATGTTCACTTCACCAGGGGAAGGTTGTCGCCGCGCCAGCTGGAAATACCGCCGGACAGCTTGGCCGCCTTGAAGCCGGATTTGAGCAACTCGCGGGCGGTGGTGCCAGCATGCTGCCCCATTGCATCGACTATGATCAACGTCTTGTCCTTGTATTTCTGCAGTTCAGCGGTACGCGTCAGCACCTTGTCCTGCGGGAAATTCAGGGATCCCACGATGTGGCCGGCAGTGAAATCCTTTTTCGAGCGCACGTCGATGACCACGCCCTGGTCGCTGTTGACCAGCGCGGTCAGCTCGCGAGTGCTCAGGCTGGCACCGCCCTTGCTCAGTTCGTAAGCGATCAGCAGTCCCAGCAGAATGACGAAGGCACCGGTGATCAAATAGTGGTTAGTGGCGAATTCAAGCAGGTGAGCAACCATCAGTAGGTTCCAGGGCGTTAAAATGTCGGCCAGTATACACAGCAGCCAAGGTGGGCCAAAGTCCGTACGGCAGTGACGCCGTTTGAACTTGTCCCTAAAATGCCGCTCCCTTGTACTTTGTTACTCTCTTTATTCAACCAGCATCGAGTGGGTTCTATGACTGCCACGCCAAAACCTCTGGTTCTTATCATCCTGGATGGCTTCGGACACAGCGAAAGCCATGAAGGCAATGCCATCCTGGCCGCGAAGATGCCGGTCATGGATCGTCTTTACGAAACCATGCCCAACGGCCTGATTTCAGGGTCGGGCATGGACGTCGGTCTGCCGGACGGTCAGATGGGCAACTCCGAAGTCGGACACATGAACCTGGGTGCCGGTCGCGTGGTGTATCAGGACTTCACTCGAGTGACCAAAGCGATTCGCGACGGCGAGTTCTTCGAGAACCCGACCATCTGTGCCGCTGTGGATAAAGCTGTCGGTGCGGGCAAGGCCGTGCACATCATGGGCCTGCTGTCCGATGGCGGCGTGCACAGCCACCAGGACCATCTGGTCGCCATGGCCGAACTGGCGGTCAAGCGCGGTGCAGAAAAAATCTATCTGCACGCCTTCCTTGACGGTCGCGACACGCCACCGCGCAGCGCGAAGAAATCCCTTGAGCTGATGGACGCAACCTTCGCTCGCCTGGGCAAGGGCCGCACCGCCACGATCATCGGCCGCTACTTCGCCATGGACCGTGACAACCGCTGGGACCGGGTCTCCACCGCCTACAACCTGATCGTCGACAGCACCGCCGAATTTCACGCAGACAGCGGTGTTGCCGGGCTTGAAGCTGCCTACGCGCGTGACGAGAACGACGAATTCGTCAAAGCCACACGCATCGGTGAACCCGCTCGTGTCGAGGACGGCGATGCTGTGGTGTTCATGAACTTCCGCGCCGACCGCGCCCGTGAGCTGACCCGTGTGTTCGTCGAAGACGATTTCAAGGATTTCGAGCGCGCCCGTCAGCCCAAGGTCAATTACGTGATGCTGACCCAATACGCGGCGAGTATCCCTGCGCCCTCGGCATTTGCGGCTGGCAGCCTGAAAAACGTGCTGGGTGAATACCTGGCAAACAACGGCAAGACTCAACTGCGCATCGCCGAAACCGAAAAATACGCGCACGTCACGTTCTTCTTCTCTGGCGGTCGTGAAGAACCGTTTCCGGGCGAGGAGCGCATTCTGATTCCATCGCCGAAAGTCGCCACCTACGACCTGCAGCCGGAAATGAGCGCGCCGGAAGTGACCGACAAAATTGTCGATGCCATCGAACATCAGCGTTATGACGTGATTATCGTCAACTACGCCAACGGCGACATGGTCGGCCACAGCGGCATCATGGAAGCGGCAATCAAGGCCGTGGAATGCCTGGACGTCTGCGTCGGTCGCATTACCGCGGCATTGGAAAAAGTCGGCGGTGAAGCACTGATTACCGCTGACCACGGCAACGTCGAGCAGATGACCGATGATTCCACAGGCCAGGCGCATACCGCACATACCTCCGAGCCGGTGCCTTTCGTGTACGTCGGCAAACGCCCGCTGAAAGTCCGCGAAGGTGGTGTTCTGGCTGACGTGGCACCGACCATGCTGCATCTGTTGGGCATGGAGAAACCGCAAGAGATGACGGGCCATTCGATCCTTGTGGCGAAGTAAAACGCTGAAAACCGGCCTATAGCCATCAGGCAAAGCCGGTTTTTTATGTTTCAAGCCCTAAAGCAGTGGCTGCGGGGCGTTTTTTTTGCAGCGCATGGCGGGCATACTAAGCCTGACATTTTTTCTCACAATTCCTCGGTATCGCCCACCCACATGCTTCGCGCCTTGATTGCCATTGCTCTGATCTGCCTGCTCAATCCGGCGTTTGCCGAAGACGAGCGTGTGCAAACCCAAAAACAGATAGATGCTGCGCGTCAGGATGTGACGGAGCTGCAAAAAGTCCTGGGCAAGCTTCAGGAAGAACGTGCAGGCGTCCAGAAGGACCTGCGCACCACCGAAACCGAAATGGGCAAGTTGGAAAAGCAGGTCGAGGTCCTGCAAAAGGAACTAAAAAAGACGGAAACCGAGCTGCAAAAGCTCGACAGTGAAAAAAAGAAACTGAACAGCGCTCGCGTTGAACAGCAACGCCTGATCGCTATCCAGGCTCGCGCCGCCTATCAGAGTGGCCGCCAGGAATACCTCAAGCTGCTGCTCAACCAGCAACACCCCGAGAAGTTCGCCCGAACCCTCACGTATTACGATTACCTGAGCCAGGCGCGCCTGGAGCAGCTACGCAACTTCAATGAAACCCTGCGCCAGCTGGCCAATGTCGAAAAAGACATTGATCTGCAACAGGCACAGTTGCTGGTGCAGAAGAGCAACCTGGACAGCCAGAGCGAAGAACTGGCCAAGGTGCGCCAGGAGCGTCAGCAGGCACTGGCCAAGCTGAATCAGGACTACAAGGCCCGCGATCAGAAACTGCAGGCCCGTCAGCAGGATCAGGCCGACCTGGCCAAGGTTCTAAAGACCATCGAAGAAACCTTGGCCCGACAGGCACGTGAAGCTGAAGAGGCTCGCCAGAAGGCGCTGGTCGCCGCTCGCGAGGCCGAAGAGAAACGTCAGCGCGAAGCTGAGGCCGTCGCCCGTAACAACAGCACCAGCAGCAGTAAAAGCGCTGATGAACCCACACCGCGTCGCCCGGTCAAAGCCCCCGGCGCAGTCGTTTCCAGTGCCGGAGTTTCCTACGGCGGACCTTTTGCAGAGGCCCGGGGAAAACTTCCATGGCCTATTGATGGTCGACTGCTTGCGCGTTTCGGTGAAGCCCGCGGTGATGACGAGCGAACCAAATGGGACGGCGTCATGATCAGCGCCGCAGCCGGAAGCCAGGTACATGCAGTGCATGGCGGACGAGTGGTGTTCGCCGACTGGTTGCGTGGTGCCGGGCTTCTGGTCATTCTCGACCATGGCAACGGTTATCTCACCCTGTATGGGCATAACCAGAGCCTGCTCAAGTCGGCAGGTGACATTGTAAAAGCCGGTGAAGCGATTTCCACGGTCGGCAATAGTGGCGGTCAGGACACGGCAGCGTTGTACTTTGCTATTCGTCAGCAGGGTCGCCCCAGCGATCCAGCCCAATGGTGCCGCACTCAAGGATAAGCCGGCGTCAATATCTGTAGGAGTTCGTTAGACATGCTGCATTTGTCCCGCCTCACCTCGCTGGCCCTGGCAATCGCCATCGTTATTGGCGCGCCTTTGGCGCAAGCTGCCGAAAAGACCGCGCCAGCCACGCCTGCAGCAGTCTCGCCCGCCAAGCCCAATGCCAACGCCAAGCCGCCGCTGCCGCTTGACGAGCTGCGCACCTTTGCCGAGGTCATGGATCGGGTCAAGGCGGCCTATGTCGAGCCGGTGGACGACAAGACTCTGCTGGAAAACGCCATCAAGGGCATGCTCAGCAACCTTGATCCACACTCCGCCTACCTGGGCCCGGAAGATTTCCAGGAGCTGCAGGAAAGCACCAGCGGCGAGTTCGGTGGACTGGGCATCGAAGTGGGCGTCGAGGACGGTTTCGTCAAGGTGGTTTCGCCCATCGACGACACACCTGCGTCCAAGGCTGGCATTGAGGCAGGCGACCTGATCGTGAAGATCAACGGTACGCCGACCCAGGGCCAGAACATGCAGGAAGCGGTCGACAAGATGCGCGGCAAGATCGGCGAGAAGATCACCCTGACACTGGTGCGCGATGGCGGTACGCCGTTTGATGTGACGCTGGCGCGGGCGACCATCCAGGTCAAGAGCGTCAAGGCGCAGATGCTGGAGAACGGCTACGGCTATATCCGCATCACCCAGTTCCAGGTCAAGACCGGGGACGAAGTCGGCAAGGCGCTGGCCAAATTCCGCAAGGACAACGGCAAGAAGATGAGCGGCCTGATTCTCGACCTGCGCAACAACCCCGGCGGCGTGCTGCAATCGGCGGTGCAGGTGGCGGACCACTTCCTCACCAAAGGCCTGATCGTCTACACCAAAGGCCGCATCGCCAACTCCGAATTGCGTTTCTCGGCAGACCCGGCAGACGCCAGCGAAGGCGTGCCGCTGGTGGTGCTGATCAACGGCGGCAGCGCCTCTGCGTCGGAAATCGTCGCCGGTGCCCTGCAAGACCAGAAACGCGGGATTCTGATGGGCACCGATACCTTCGGCAAAGGCTCGGTACAAACCGTTCTGCCGCTGAACAACGATCGCGCTCTGAAGATCACCACAGCGTTGTATTACACGCCGAACGGTCGCTCGATCCAGGCGCAGGGTATCAACCCGGACATCGTGGTACGTCGGGCCAAGGTCACCAGCGAAGCAGACGGCGAGAACTACAAGGAAGCCGACCTGATGGGTCACCTGGGCAACGGCAACGGCGGTGCCGACAAGCCAACCGTCAAGGGTGGCGCAGCAGCCAAGGCGCGTCCGCAGGATGATGACTTCCAGCTCAGCCAGGCGCTCAGCCTGCTGAAAGGGCTGAGTATCACTCGCGGCAATTGACGGATGCGCGCTCTCGCTCTGTTACTGCTGACACTCTCGATCACTGGTGCTGCCCATGCAGCGCCAGCCGAGAACACCGGCAAGCCGCCGAAGGCCTATCTCAGCCTGATCATCGACGACCTGGGTCAGAACCCGGCGCGGGACAGCCGTACGCTGGCGCTCCCCGGCCCGGTAACGCTGGCGATCATGCCTGACACTCCGCACGCCACCGAATTTGCCCGCGAGGCTCACCGCGCAGGTAAGACGGTCATGCTGCACATGCCGATGGACCCGGCGACCGGGCCTTACGCCTGGCATCCCGAACTACCCTTGCCTGAACTGGAAAGCCGACTCAATGCGGCGCTGCTGAAAGTGCCTTATGCAGCCGGCATCAATAACCACATGGGCAGCCGGATGACCGCCGAACCGGTCGCGATGACCTGGCTGATGGCCGAACTGCAACGACGTCATCTGTTTTTCGTGGACAGCCGCACCAGCGCGAAAACCGTGGCAGCCGCAGAGGCTCAGCGCATCGGCCTCGCAAGCGTCTCGCGCGACGTGTTTCTGGACGACGAGCGCACGGCTGAAGCCATCACCCGCCAATTGCAGACCGCCATCAAAATCGCCCGCAAGCATGGCTCGGCAGTGGTCATCGGTCACCCCTACCCTGTCACGCTGGACGTACTGGAACGCGAGTTGCCCAAACTCAAGGACCAGGGCGTCGAATGGATTGACCTGCGCAGCATGATCAGCGAACGCGGCAATCAGGCGAGTGCGGCGCATGGCAAGAATGGGGTGTATCGCTAATCGTACGCGTCGCTCTCAGCCAGAGCTCAAACTTGCCCTCTACTCTCACTATCAGCTCACCTGATTGCAGTTGATAGGGAAAAGGTTTCCCAAAAAAAGGGCACAGAAAAGCCGCTCTAGGAAGCGGCTTTTCTGATGGAAATGGCTTAGGAACCATTTCCGCAATCCCAAGGGATCATTCGCGTGTGAGGCGGATAGTACACACTTTGTGCGAATGGCACCATAAATTATGGCCTATTTAGGCCCTTGGAAGAGCCGGTTGAGGGCCTCAAATATACCGAAACGGGCCCCGAGAAACTGCTTCATGGAAAATTTCCCAGGGTCAGGCTATTTTTTTGCCAGTGGTAAAAAAGCGGTTACTAAAAGGCCCTCAAAAGACTGGTAAGATGCGAGCCGGCTCAACAGTCGGTGACGCCTGTTGCAGGACCTTTTGACGCGGGCCTAGGAACCCGTCTCGGCTTTATCGAAAGGCCCGAAGCTGGACCAGCCTCAAGGGATCATTCGCGTGAGACCGACTTGGAGTTTGGCTGGGAGGCGCCAAGAGAGGCAGTCCTTTCACGAGGACAACAGTATGCGGCCTATAAAACGCCTGCTGCGGGGAGTATCAGTTTTTTTGTGTTCGGGCTGGTTAGGGCCTGCCGTCAGGCAGGCCCTTGTTTTACCAGCTCGG
>NZ_LKBW01000280.1 GCF_002699855.1 Pseudomonas amygdali
CAGGATGCAGGCCGCCAAGGCAGCGTAAGTGGATAATTGTCCAACCTTCGGGGGGCATACCACTCCAGCGTGGGAATGCCGTGCGTGACGCTCCGCGTCACAAATCTGCGCCGCGCCGCGTAGCACGATAGTTGAGGTTATCGCCCACGCTGAGGATGGGCACGATAGGGGACCAAAAGCCTCACGACGAACAGCTGATTTCCAGATGCTTGCCCCAGTCCGGTGGTCGCTGGGCGTAGCCTTCCATTCCGGGTTGTTCGGTGAAGGGCGTGCAGAGCACTTGGTGCAGGCGGCGGACTTCTGCATAGTCACCTTTTTCCGCTGCGGCGATAGCGTTCTGGGCCAGGTAGTTGCGCAGGATGTACAGCGGATTGACCGCGTGCATGCGGGTTTGACGCTCTTGCTCGGTGCCTTTGTCCTCGCCGGCAATACGCGCCAGATACGCTTCTGCCCAGCCATCGAAGCCCTTGATGTCGACAAAGTCGTCGCGCAATGTGCGCAGCGCTTCTACGGCGGGCTGATCGCCCAGACGACGGAAAAACAGGGTGTAATCCACGCCGCTGTTCTGCATCAGCTTCAGCAATTGGCTGACCAGTTGTTCGTCCTGATCTTCGGCAATGGTCAGGCCCAGTCGACGACGCATCAGGTCAAGGTAGTGCGCTTGATAAAGCGGCAGGAACAAGCCGATAGTCTCGCGTAACGCTTCCACGCTGATGAACGGCGTCAGCGCCTGCGCCAGTGCGCTCAGGTTCCATTGCGCGATGGGCACCTGATTGCTGAAGGAGTAGCGTCCCTCGTGATCGGAGTGATTGCAGATGAAGTGCTCGTCGAAATCATCCAGAAACGCAAACGGCCCGAAATCGAAGGTAATACCCAGAATCGACATGTTGTCGGTGTTCATCACGCCGTGGCAGAAACCGTAGGCCTGCCACTTGGCAATCAGCTCGGCGTTGCGCTCAACGATTTCGCGGAACATCGCCAGATACGGCTCTGGCTGCTCCTGACAATGCGGGTAATGCATCGTCAGTACATGTTCGGCCAGTGTCTTCAATTGCTCTGGCTGTTTGGTGTAGAAGAAGTATTCAAGACTGCCGAAGCGCACATGGCTCTGCGCCAGACGCAGCACCATCGCTGCGTGTTCCTGGGTTTCGCGCCATACCGGCGTGCTGGAGCTGACTACGCACCCTGCACGGCTGCTGGGGATACCCAGCGCGTGCAACGCTTCGGAAGCCAGAAACTCGCGGATCGACGAACGCAGCACGGCGCGCCCGTCACCCATCCGCGAGTACGGCGTGCGGCCCGCGCCCTTGAGGTGCAGGTCCCAGTGTTCGCCTGCGTCGTTATACACCTCGCCCAGCAACAGCCCGCGGCCGTCGCCCAGGCGCGGGTTGTAGGAACCAAACTGATGGCCGGAATAAACCATCGCTCGCGGCTCGGCCTCTGACCACAGCTTGTGGCCGCTGAAGATTTCCGCGAACAGCGGCAGATCGGCTTGTTCAGGGGCCAGGTCCAGCAGCGCCAGCGCGGATTCGCTGGCAACCACAAGCCGCGGCGCATCGATGGGCTCAGGCAGCACGGAAGTGGAGAACGCATCGCCCAGTCGGGCAAAGCGGTTGTCGAAAGTGAGTTCGTCGAGTGCTTTCAAAGCGTATCGCCTCCAGAGGGGAATTTCAGGCTTTCAACGAAGCGGCGGCCTGCCTGGCTCGTCGGGCGTGTTGCAACGGTCAGAACCCGTAGACCGGGTCCCTGGGTGGTAGTTCTGGTGATCGGGGCTGCGCCCGGACTATCGGTTCCGGCTTCGCTCGAAGGCGGCCAGAATCGTTCGTTCCGATTGCACCAGATAATCCTCAAGCATGCGCGTCGCCTCATCGGTCTTGCCCGCGTCAAGGCGCCCGAGTACCGCTGCATTCATGTCCAGATAGGGCGAATGCAGAAGCTCCGGGTCGTTGAGCAGCCCGAAGGCCAGGCGCAACTCTGCTGATATCTGCGCATAAAACGCCGCCAGTCGCGGGCTGTCGGACAGCTCGACGATGGCCTTGTGAAACATCATGTTGGCGGTGCCCATGGCAATCCAGTCCTTGGCCTCACGCGCCTGCACGCCGGCCTCGACCGCATTGCGCATGTGCAGCACACCGGGATGCTGTGGATAAGCCTGGGCAATCGCCCTGCATTCGATAAAGCGCCGGATGCGATAAATATCGATGATCGAAGCCATGTCAGGCTTGGCCACAGTCACGCCGCGGTTGGGTTCATGAGTGAGCAAACCCTCGCGGGTCAGAATTCTGAAAGCTTCTCTCAAGGTATTGCGGGAAATCTGCAGGCTTTCGGCCAGCGCCGCTTCCGAAAGGCGTTGACCGGGAACCAGCTCACCCTCGACCAGCATTCTGCGAAGCTCTGTGGTGATGGATTCTCCAAGCGTACGAGGGAGGAGAGAGGCAGCGTCATTCATAAAGGGTCCGGATAAGGAAAAGCCGAGTCGATATTCCACGACAGCTCATTGGCTGGCAAGGACGAAGGCCATCCGATGCTTCATCAGGTAGCACACTTGAGTTCAAGCGTAACAATATGGTGAGCATTGTTGATCCATAACATATGGATTGTTCAACAATATTATCTTTATGTATCTACAACTTGGCGCTGTTTAATGCCCTTTGGCATGCTCATTGCTCTGGCAGGTTACCTCTCATCTCAGGAATGCCGCCGTGACACAGACTGCCAATGAGTTCACCGAGGCGCGTCGCGCCTCATTGATCGCCGCGATCTTCATGATGGCGACCTCTGCCATCGGCCCAGGATTTCTGACCCAGACAGCCACGTTCACCGCGACCCTGGGGGCGGCGTTTGCCTTCGGCATTCTGGCGTCGATCCTGATCGACTTCGTGGTGCAGTTGAATGTCTGGCGCATCGTGACGCTGACCAGAATGCGCGCGGCCGATCTGGCCAACGCAGCGATCCCGGGCAGTGGTTATCTGCTCGCGGTACTGGTCATCTTCGGCGGCCTGGTGTTCAGTCTGGGCAACATCGCCGGTGCGGACCTGGGCTTGAATGCGTTGACCGGTCTTGACCCCAAATGGGGGGGCGCCTTGAGTGCGCTGATCGCCATTGCGATCTTCTCGTCGCACCGTGCGGGTATTGCGATGGATCGCATCATGATGGTGCTGGGCACCTTGAAGGTCTGCCTGATCCTCTTCGCCGCCTTTGCCTCGCATCCGCCGCTGGGCGAGGCTCTGCGCCAGACGATCCTGCCGGACATGGTCGATTTCGCGGCCATCACCACCATCGTCGGCGGCACGGTCGGTGGCTATATCACTTACGCCGGTGCTCACCGCTTGCTGGATCGCGGCACCGTCGGGGTCGAGAACATCGATGTAGTGTCCAAGGCGGCGCTGACCGGTATTCTGGTCACCGGGGTTGTCCGTTACATACTTTTTCTGGCAATCCTCGGCGTGGTCGCCAGCGGCGTTGTCATCGATGTATCCGGCCAGGGCGCAAACCCTGCGGCCCAGGCGTTCACCGCTGCCGCTGGCAACTTCGGCCTGATCATGTTCGGCCTGGTGCTCTGGGCGGCCGACATCAGCAGCGTGATCGGCGCGTCCTATACTTCGATGTCGTTCATCACGGTATTTTCCAAACGCATCACCGAGCGCGTGCGCAACCTGGCAACTGTCGGCTTTATCCTGATCACCGTGGTCGTATACGTCATGTGGGGCAAACCACCGGCTGCGCTGCTGGTGTTTGCCGGTGGCTTCAACGGCTTGATTCTGCCACTGGGCCTGAGCATTTTCATGTACGTGGGCTGGCGTCGGTCCGACATGATGGACGGCTACCACTACCCGCGCTGGCTATTGGTGCTGGGCGTGCTGACCTGTCTGCTGTCGTGGTACATGGCGTTCAAATCGGCGGGAGCCATCTTTGCTTTCATCAATGCAGCCTGATTTCGGAGAATAAAAATGCCTGCAATAGACCTCAACAGTGATCTCGGTGAAAGCTTCGGCGCCTGGAGCATGGGCGACGACGAGGCGATTCTCGATGTGGTCAGCAGCGCCAATGTGGCCTGCGGTTTTCATGCTGGTGATCCAGCCGGCATCCTGCGCACCCTTGAGGCCGCTGCGGCCCGGGGCGTGGCCATTGGTGCGCATGTGGCTTACCCGGACCTCGTCGGGTTTGGTCGCCGCAACATGGACATCCCAAGCGACCAACTGACGGCCGACGTCATTTACCAGATCGGCGCGCTTCAGGGGCTGGCGCGCAGCGCTGGTACCAGCGTGACATACGTCAAACCCCACGGCGCGCTGTACAATACCATCGCTGGCGATCAGCGCCAGGCAGCGGCGGTCATTCAGGCGCTGCTGCGCATCGACCCTGCGCTGAAGCTGGTGTGTCTGGCCAATTCGCCACTGCTCGGCTGGGCGCGGGAAGCCGGACTGGCGTGCGTTGCCGAAGCGTTCGCCGACCGCGCCTATACCGCTGAAGGCGCGCTGGTCTCACGCTCGCGGCCCGGTGCCGTGCTGCACAACGCCGAGCTGATCGCCGAACGCATGCTGCGTCTGGTGCGCGACGGGGTTATCGAGGCTGAAGACGGCCGCGAAATCAGCCTGCAAGCCGATTCTATCTGCGTACACGGCGACAGCCCGGGCGCGGTGAACATCGCCCGCATCCTGAAAGACCGTTTGCACGACGCAGGCGTTACCGTCCGCGCATTCAATAGGGGCTGATCATGAACAACACCTTGCAACACGCCCGTCAGGCGGCTATCGACGCACGTGCCCGCTATCGACAAGGGTTTGTTTCGCCAACCGCAGGTCAGGCTCCCGGTTTGACCCAGTGCAACATGATCACGCTGCCGCGCGACTGGGCCTATGACTTTCTGCTGTTCGCCCAGCGCAACCCGCAAGCCTGTCCGGTGCTGGATGTGACCGAGCCCTGCAGTTACACCACGTTGCTGGCCGAGCAGGCCGATCTGCGCACCGACCTGCCGTTGTATCGGGTCTGGCGTGATGGGCAACTGGCTGAAGAAGTCAGCGACGCCAGCGAAATCTGGGCGCAGCACGGCGATCTGGTCAGTTTTCTGATCGGCTGCAGCTTCACCTTCGAAACCGACCTGATGAACGCCGGGATCGACGTGCGCCATATCAGCGAAGGCTGCAACGTACCGATGTACCGCAGCAATCGTGTCTGTCGACCTGCCGGGCGCTTGCAGGGAAACATGGTGGTTTCTATGCGGCCCATCGCTGCGGACCGGGTTGCCGAGGCAGCAAGGATCACCGGGCGCTACCCCGGCGTGCACGGCGCGCCGGTGCATGTCGGCGAACCTGAGCTGCTTGGCATCAAGGACTTGGCCCATCCGGACTTCGGCGATGCAGTGAGCATCAAGCCCGGCGAGATTCCTGTGTTCTGGGCCTGCGGCGTGACCCCGCAGGCGGTTGTGATGGCGTCTCGTGTGCCGTTCGCGATTTCCCATGCGCCGGGGCACATGTTCATTACCGATATTCCGGACAGCTACTACCACGTATAGGAGAGGCTCATGCGTTTCTACCCGGCCAACCTGGACGCGCTCCTGGTTGAACTGTCGAACCTGGACGAGACTCTGGCCCTGTTCGAATCGCTACAGCAGATGCCCATTTTCGGCGTGGAGGAAATCGTTCCGGCGGCCCGGACGTTGCTGGTGCATTTTCGTCCGTCTGCCATCGGTTTCGAGGCGCTGGCGGCGCAGATTGCCTCGCGTGACATTCGCGGCAGCGCTCGCGAGCCCGGCAAGCTGATTGAAATACCCGTGCATTACAACGGTGAAGACCTGGCTGATGTGGCACGCGAGCTGGACATCAGCGTTGACGAAGTGATCAAGCGTCACACCGGCAGCGACTACAACGTTGCCTTCTGTGGCTTTGCGCCCGGTTTTGCCTACCTCAGTGGCGGTGCCGGCTTTGTCGTGCCGCGGCGCAGCACGCCGCGCACGCGCATTCCGGCTGGTGCAGTGGCGTTGGCCGGTGGTTTCAGCGGCATTTATCCACAGGCCAGCCCCGGTGGCTGGCAGATCATCGGCGTGACTCACTCAAAAATGTGGGATCTGGGCCGCGACGAGCCAGCCTTGCTTCAGCCTGGCTATCGCGTGCGCTTTCAAGACGCCGGTCCGCTGCCCGTGACCAGCGTTTCGGTTGCTGCGCCCGTTCGTCAGCAGGCGTCGACAATCACCGAAGACTATCTGCAAGTCGTTACGCCGGGTTTGCAGACCCTGTTTCAGGACCTGGGTCGTCCTGGTCGGGCAGGGCAGGGTGTTTCCGCATCAGGCGCGCTGGATCGCGGCGCATTACGTGCGGCCAATCGCGCAGTAGGCAACGAGCCGGGCACTGCTTGTCTGGAAATTCTCATGGGTGGCCTGACGTTTACCTGTCAGGGCCAGGCCGTGGTAGCGGTTACCGGTGCTCAGGCGCCTGTCGAGGTGCTGACGGCTGATGGCCAACGCATGCAGCCGCCGCTTTACGCGCCGTTTTCGTTGCAGAGCGGCGATCAGGTGAGCATCGGTTCGCCCACCGCAGGCTTGCGCAGTTATCTGGCCGTGCGCGGCGGTTTTGTCCACGAGCCGGTGCTGGGTAGTCTGTCCACCGACACGCTGGCCCAGGTGGGGCCCGCAGCGCTGGCGGCGGGTGACCGGCTGGGCTTCAGGCGCAGAACCGGTGGTGCTGCGGTGTCGACTGGCGAACAACCGGCCTTCGATATGCCGCGTAATGATCAGGTCATTACGCTGGATGTGGTCATGGGGCCGCGCAGCGACTGGTTCACCGCCGAGGCGCAGGCGTTGCTTACGCAGCAGACCTGGCTGGTCACACCGCAATCCAACCGGATCGGTATCCGCCTGGCGGGCGAGCAGTCGCTTGCGCGCGCCGTCAGTGGCGAACTGCCCAGCGAGGGCACCACGGTCGGTGCCATTCAGGTGCCGCCCAGTGGCCAGCCGGTACTGTTTCTGGCGGACCACCCGTTGACGGGCGGTTACCCGGTCATCGGCGCAGTCGCTACCTATCACCTGGACAAGGCCGGGCAGATTCCGGTCAATGCCCGCATTCGTTTCAACCCGCTGAGCGCCTTCGAGCCAGTGCGCTCCGCCACTTCAGACGAGACCAATAACAGATGAAAAAGGTTCTGATTGCCAACCGTGGCGAAATTGCCGTGCGTATTGCCCGCGCCTGCCGTGACTATGGGGTTGCCTCGGTGGCCGTGTATGCCGATGCCGATATCGACGCGCTGCATGTGTGTCAGGCCGATGAAGCCTACGGGCTGCAAGGTGAGCGCCCGACCGACACCTATCTGAACATCGAAAAGCTGCTGGCAGTCGCTGCTCGTGCCGGTGCCGACGCGGTTCACCCAGGTTATGGCTTCCTCTCGGAACGCGCCGACTTTGCCCGCGCCGTAATCGACGCCGGCCTGACCTGGATCGGCCCGGACCCTGCAACCATCGACGCGCTGGGCGACAAGGTGCAAGCCCGGCGCATCGCTTTGAAAGTCGGTGCGCCGCTGGTAGCTGGCACTGAAAGCCCGGTGAAAGATGCTTCTGAAGTGCTTGCGTTCGCCGAGCAGTACGGCCTGCCGATTGCCATCAAGGCGGCATTTGGCGGCGGTGGTCGCGGCCTGAAAGTCGCCTGGAAGCTCGATGAAGTCAGCGAGCTGTACGAGTCTGCGGTGCGTGAAGCGGTGACCGCGTTCGGTCGTGGCGAGTGCTTCGTCGAACGCTTTCTGGATCGCCCACGGCACATTGAAGCGCAGATCATCGCCGACCGGCATGGCCGGGTGGTTGTGGTCGGCACCCGGGATTGCTCGTTGCAGCGTCGCAACCAGAAGCTGATCGAGGAAGCCCCGGCCCCTTACCTGACCGACGAGCTGCGCCAGCGCATTCACGAGTCGGCCCGTGCGGTTTGTGCCGAGGCAGGCTATGTCGGTGCCGGTACGGTGGAATTCCTGCTCAGTGGCGACGGCACCCTGTCATTCCTGGAGGTCAATACGCGCTTGCAGGTGGAACACCCGGTGACTGAAGAAACCAGCGGTGTGGATCTGGTCATCGAACAACTGCGCGTGGCCGACGGCCTGCCGCTGTCGTTCGACGGTACGCCGGTACCGCGCGGCCATAGCTTCGAATTCCGCATCAACGCCGAAGATGCAGGCAACGGCTTCCTGCCGACCCCGGGCACCATCGACGTGTTTCAGCCACCGTCCGGACCGGGCGTGCGGCTGGACACCGGCGTGACAGAAGGCTCGCGAGTGTCAGCGAACTTCGATTCGATGATCGCCAAACTGATCGTCACCGGCGCAACCCGCGAACAGGCCATCAGCCGCGCCCGCCGTGCGTTGGCCGAGTTCAAGGTGGAAGGCGTGGCCACCGTGCTGCCGTTCCATCGGGCGGTCATGGACCATGATGACTTCACGGCGTCCAATACCTTTGCCGTCCACACCCGCTGGATCGAAACCGACTTCGCCGAACACGTCACCCTCGCACCGCGCAGCGCTGCGCCAGTTGATGCAGGTGTGCTGCGCACCTTCGTCGAAATCGACGGAAAACGCCACGAACTGGGCCTCCCCGCTGCGCTGCTGCGTGGCATGAGCCTGAATTCGGCTGCACCGGCTGACGCCAGCCAGCCAGCTGCCGACGCCCCTGACCCGCACGCAGTACTGACGCCGGTCGCGGGCAACCTGCATGCCTGGGCGGTTGAAGACGGTGCGACGGTAGAGAAGGGACAGGTGATCGCGATCATGGAAGCGATGAAGATGGAAACATCGATACTGGCGCCGTGTGCCGGAATCGTGCAGATCAGCAAGGAGCCTGGCGGGTATCTGGAGGCGAAGGTGGTGATTGGGCGGGTTGAGGCTGCCGACTGATCGGGTTGTTAGGTGCTCCGCACAACCGGGTGTTGCCGCTCGGTTGATGCGTGTTTTTCAAGGTAAGTCAGAGATCACCTGCGGCACGGCAACAGACAGATACCACCTCCAAAAAGCACGCCGCAATTCCGGGTTGCCATCATCTGACAACCCACCTGCGAACGCGGATGCGACTAAATAATCAGGCTCAAATGCTTCAGGAACCAGGTCTTGATCGCGTTGGTCGGCGCCAAACTGAACATCGGAAACCGCCGTTACGATTGAATTTGCAGCCGCGTGCGCGACGAACATCGCAGGCCACTCATCGGGTTCATAGCATTCATTCTCGACCAAAGATACATAAAAACCATCTCGTACGGCCATCGCGTCGGCCTCATTAAAAGCGCCACTGGCAGCCTGAAGCGCAACAGTCAGAACAGGTTCAATGCGTCGATCATTACCAAACTTCTTTGTCCAGAATCCAATGCCGTGTTGCACGCAGACGATATTCAGCTTTGTCAGTATCTGTTTTTGTTCGTTGGTATTTTTGTTTTCAGTGGTCATCGCCCATAGACGCGTTCGTAGAGGACGTTCTAATTCACCTTTGGGCGAGCTTTGGATTTCAGTCAGGAGTTTTATGATGAGGGTTTCGTGTTCTTTTTTCATTTGAGCTTCTTAATCGGGTGGGCAGTATTCTCGTGTGAAGTCATGTGCAAGGTGCTCGGGCTTCAGTATGAGTTTCCTGAACGATTCCGGCAGCAATTCCTGCTCGGGGTTGGCGAGGTTCTTGAGCTTGAAAAAGCGGCTGTTTTGCAGCAAATGCGCCGCGGGAGAGATCCATCAATATTTGTGCCTCCTTAGAAGCAGAGGGACCAGCCTCTCAGCATTGGCGAGAACTGACAAGTCGTGGTGTGATTCTGGTGCGTAGAGCCTTGAGACTATCAGTGTGTTTGTGACATATGGAACTGACAACCACCAACCGTAAAATTCTGAAAATCCCGTAGGAGTTGAACTACAGACGCATTCGACATCTTGCAGTTGCTGGATCCGCTAAGAAAAAATACGCCTCCGGCCCAATGAAAACAGTCAGTGCATCTGTCAAAGCCGTTACAGCTACTTGAGGCGGAAAAGGAGGCCCGCCAGGTCGTTGCGTCGTGTCAACCACAGAGATAGCCCCGCATTTTTGGGCGGATACGATGGAGTCTAAGCGTTTTAGATAGAGTGACTACAGGAGCCCTCAGTTATAGTAAATTTCCAGACGTTATGTCACGTTAAGCGTGAACTCGTTATGGTGATGGCCTATTGTCTCTATTGCGGTCTGTTTCGTAGATGAGAAAAATGAGTCTGTCTTGAGATCTGACTCAAGAACTCAGGTTCGATCAAGCTACGTGCACATGGGGCAGGCTGCGTCAATTTTGGGCCCGTCACGCGAGCCTCCTTCAACCCAGGGACAGTGATGTGTGAATGGACCTATTAGCCAACATTCCTAGCTGGGATGACATCGAGCGGAACCTTGATGATAAGTTCAACACGCTGAATCAAGCCTACAGCGATGGGCTGCAGAGCACCTATGACAGCTGGAATGGCTTCACGCGACGCGTCAATACCACCGCGACTCAAGCCTACGGATACATGGGCGGCAACCGCATTGACTATGTGAAAGCGGCGATGAGGCTTTCCTATCCCATCATCGAGTCAAACCTCAAGCGCAAGTGGGCATCCATCGAGATCGAACAGATCCTCCCGGTGCTGCTGCAGCTGGTTAAAGAAGTGGCGATGATTCTCGGCGGCAGCGTTGCGGTCGGTACGGTCGCTGGCGGCGTTGCTGGAGCGTTTTTCTTTGGTGTCGGCGCTGTGCCGGTAGCGGCAGCTGGAGCGGGTATCGGTTTACAGGTTGGCAACCTGATCCTGATGGCGCTGGGTCTCTCATCTATAGCTGAGTATTTCTATAAAGGTCTGCCTGCTTGCCTCTCTACCTTGCAGGAAGGCTTCGCCACTGCCTGGCACGCTGACGAAGGGCTGAAACCCGAGGGCCTCGACCCCACTGGTGGTTCGGCATACGAAATCCAGGAGCGGATTGATCGTGCTGCCCGCCAAATTGCAAAGGGCCAGGAGCAACTGGTGCTGCTGCTCTTTACTGCCATCGTGACTTACATGACACGTGGGCAGGTCAAGGCAGGCATCATAGGGAGCATGGATAGCATCGCAGTGCGCAGTGCCAAGCTTCAGGCAGAGATTTCGAACAAGCAGTTTGCGAACTGGTTGGCGCGTAATGAGCGGAGGCTATTGGCTGAGCCTGCGTTGCGGGTTAATGAGCCTGCTCCGTTGGTTAAGGCTGAATCCGAGACCATGCGTGAGTATTACGCTAAGCAAGATCCAGAGTTTGTGTCGGTAGAACAGCAGATTAAAGAATTTAGTACATTCAAAACAATGGGGGTTAAAAAGGCGGAGATAGATGCTTACCTTGCTACACCAGAAGGGCAGTCTTATTATGATGCTCTCGCAAGGTCTTCGCCCAATGCTTCCAATGAGACTCTTTATAACCGAGCATTAGGGCAACTTGCCTCTGGCAAGACGCTTCCGACCGCAAAGATTGTAGATGAACCTTTGGTGAAAATAGTTGTTGAAGGGGGAGATTATCCCGAGTACTCACCTTATTTTACAACGCGCAAGGAATTAATGAAGGCCTCAGAGTCCGATAAGACTCTCGCTGATTTTTTTGGGCTGCCTTTGGAAAGTGAAGGTTTAACGTATGGCATATACGAGATAAAACCTCTGAGTTCCACTAAAGTTTATGTAAGCGAAATAGCCCCGACAAGTGAATTAGGAGGTCTAGTTGAGCGATCTTCTGAAGCATTACAATATCTAGTTCCTAACCGTGGGGATTGGGATTCGGCTGTTAAGATTGGCACTATAGGTAACTAAATATGAATGTGGATAAAATTGAAATTTCAGCGAAAAATTTGGAGGATAAACTAAAGGAGTACGTGGATAGAGACGTTCAGGTTGCGCGACTTTATGATGATTTAAGGCCCTTGTTGGAATTGGCAAAGTCGAGAAATATATTATCCCCTTTGGAGGTGGGAGAGGTTCCGGGGCGCTATCGATTTACTGAGAAAGGGCTTCAAAGATATAGTGATTTAGAGCATGCTTATGCTGTGTTTTCAATTGAAATTACAGGCGGGGAACCTCCGATCCTCAAGATGCTTAATGCAAGGAGGAATTTGAGTTAGGGCGGCCGCGAAAACTGAGTGCAACACCCCTACCTCAGGTAAGGTGCTGCGATATCTTATACCGAACTCTGCATGGAAGAACGCATTACCATTCAAATCGGACAATACCGAGATCTCAGTCTGCGAGAGATTGCTCGTCTGCTGGGGCGTAGTCCTCCCACGATCAGTCTGCGAAGAAATCCCCTTCCCACTAGAGGCTATGCGGCGTGCGAAGCACAAGCCCTTACTCGCGAGCGTCGAAAAGTCTGTTGCCCCGCCAGAAAACTGGTGCCGGGCAATGAACTGTTCGAGCTGATTACCCACTTGCTTCGAGAGTGCTTTTCTCCCGAGCAAATCGCGGGCAAGCTGCGCGTTATGAAAATGAATTTCGCAGAAGCCTACGTTTGCCGAGAAACGATCTACAACGCCATATACGCCTTGCCCGCCGGCGAGTTGCGTAAATGTGTCTGCGGCAAGGCAAAAGTACCCGCAGGCCGCGCAGTGGCGGTGTTGATCGACGCGGCCAGATTACTGACATGGTGAGTATTCACGTGCGTCCGCCCGAGATTGACGACTGGCAAATGCCCGGCCACTGGGAAGGCGATCTGATTAAAGGCAAGGACAATGCCTCGGCGGTGGGCACGCTTGTTGGGCGCACCAGTGGTTATCTGATTCTGGTCAAAATGCGCGACGCCACCGCGACCTCGGCGGTCTAAGGTTTTAGTGCGGCGCTGAACAGCATGCCGTTGGACTTGAGTAAAAGCATGACGTATGACCAAGGGCGTGAGATGGCCAAACACGTCGAATTGACCCAGAAGACGGGTGTGGCGATTTACTTTTGCGATCCGCAGAGTCCGTGGCAGCGCGGCAGTAACGAGAACATCAACGGCTTGATTCGCCAATACTTGCCCAAGGGCACGGACTTGTCGAAGCACAGCAGGAAGAATTGGACGCTATTTGTTATCAGATGAACATTCGGCCTCGTAAGCGCTTAGAGTTTAAATGCCCGATTGAAGTCATTACAGAGGTGATGGGCATGTATCATGAGGCTCCCACTTCAATTCAATGACCGTGTTGTACTCGGTTCCTGCAACCGTCGTTTTTAATATAAAAATTCCAGCGGGGACTGAGGTATACATAGATGAAATTGGCTCCCAGAGTGGTTTCTATGTGGGGGCGCGGAACAGATGGTTTTTGTCAAGCCGTGGGCAACTAAAGGTATAGAAGTCATGAGCTTACGTTCTTTGAAATGAAAAAATAAAAGAAATAAATCTTCTTGTCAAAAAAGCATCGACTTTGCTAGGAACGTATAGTGTGTCAAGGTGAACTTATAAGCTTGATGAGTGCGTCGATGCACTTTTGATGATTCAGCTTATGCATTGTCAGAAATAATGTTGTTATAGGATGGGGTGGATCAATAAGTTGAAGCTGAACAGGCCTTCAAAGCGCTACAGCTTCCAGCTTGCAGACCGTGAACAACCGACAGCCGCCCTGCCGGTCATTCCACACCCAACCTCAGTCCAGCCTCAACTCCGGCGGCTCTGGCGCATCCTTGGTCGCCGGGGCCACTTTGGTGTTTACCGGTTGCAGCGTTGTTTGCCCGGTCGGGGCACCGGTTTTGTCGCTCGGCTCGGCGGGCACCAGCTTGTATTCCAGGCCCTGGGTGTTCTTGAGGTAGATCTCCATCTGGCGGAACGAGATGTTGATGTGCTGCTTCTTGAACTCGCGATTGATGAAGCGGTTGATCTCGTCCAGCACCGGGTTGCGGTCGCCCAGGTCGCGGACGTGCATGCGCAGTTCGTGGTCGAGGGTGCTTTCGCCGAAGTTCAGGAAGTAGACGATGGGCTCTGGTTCCTTCAGCACCCGAGGGTTTTCCCGAGCGGCTTGCAGCAGCAGGGAGCGCACCAGGTCCAGGTCCGAGCCGTAATCGACGCCCAGCTTGAGCGTTACGCGGGTGACGGTGTCGGTCAGCGACCAGTTGATGAGCTGGCCGGTGATGAACGTCTTGTTCGGGACGATGATGTCCTTGCGATCGAAGTCGGTGATGGTCGTGGCGCGGATGCGGATCTTGCTGACCGTTCCCGAGAGTGCGCCGATGGTGATGGTGTCACCGATCCGCACCGGACGTTCGAAGAGGATCATGATGCCGGAGATGAAGTTGGCGAAGATCTCCTGCATGCCGAACCCGAGCCCTACCGACAGCGCCGCGACCAGCCACTGCAATTTGTCCCAGCTCACGCCCAGCGTTGACAGCGTGGTCACGAAGCCGACACCGGCGATGGTGTACGACAGCAGCGTGGTCGTCGCGTAGGCACTGCCTTGCGCGAGGTTCATGCGTGACAGCACCAGCACTTCCAGCAGGCCGGGCAGGTTGCCGGCGAGCACGAAGGTGATGACGATGATCACCCCTGCACCGAGGAAGTCGCTCAGGCTGATCGGCACCATGCTCATGTTGGCACCGGTGCCGCTGGTGTATTCGTAGAGAATGATGTTGTCGAGATATGCGAACACGGTGATCAGCTCGGCCCAGACCAGGTACAGCGCACCGACGAAACCGGCCAGCAGGGCCAGACGAATCAGGCGCAGCGACTGCTGGTTGACCTGTTCGATGTCCAGTTTCGGCTCTTCGACCGGAATTTCGCTGTCGCCGTTTTCCCGGGCTGCCTGACGCTTGGCCAGTGCACGCTGGTAGGCCAGGCGGCGGGCGGCGACGCTCAGGCCGCGAACGAAGGTCGCCTCGACCATCAGCCAGATCATAATCAGGTACAGGGTGTCGATCAGGCGGTCGCTGAGCTTGAGCGCCGTGTAGTAGTAGCCAAAGCACACGGCCAGAAAGAGTGCGACGGGCAATGCTGTGAACACCACACCGACAGTCTTGCGGAACAGTGAGGCATTGTGATGCGTGGGGCTCGAGATCAGCAGGCGAGCGAGCAGCCAGGTCATCAGCGCGTAGCAGGTCAGGACCACGCCGATCCCCAGTACATCGTCGGCCAGTGCGGCAGGTTGGTGCTCGGCGACGGCCACCACGGCCACCAGGGCCAGAACGACCAGCCCGAGGCGACGCACCCAGCCACGCAGGAACTCGACCTGCGCCGTTTCCCAGCGGAAATGCAGTTGGGCAACGCCAGATGGGGCGAGTACGCGGTAGGCGGTGTAGAACACCAGCCAGGCGAGGGCGATCTGCAACAAGGCCTCGCCCAGGTTGGCGTTTTGCCCGCGTGCATCGATTTGCAGGGCATAGCCGCACAGCGCCAGGCCCAGCGCCACAGGCATTGCCAGCAGCACGTTGATCAGCAGCGCCAGTGGCGTTTTCCATTGGCTGTCACGTTTGAAGTGGCCGATGTCGGCATGCAGGCGATTCAGCTTCTGATACAGCGCCTTGCGCCGCCAGGTCAGTACGCCGATCAACAGCAGCAGGGGCAGGAACAGCAGCGGTCGCTGAGTCAGGCCGTCTGACAGCTCGCTCAGGCTGGATGTCCAGGGCAGGGTGGCGATCTGCTTTTGCAGGCGCGGCCAGATATTCTGAAACCATTCCAGGTCCAGCGGCTTGTTGCTGGGGATCCAGAACATCTGCTCGTCGAGTGTGGCGCGCAGTCCCTGAGCGGTGCTGGTCAGCTGCTTCTGGTTCAGTTGCAGCGTGATGGACTCGTTGAGCAACGCGCTCAGCTCGCGATTGAGACGCTCCAGCAAGTCGCTGCGAGTGATTGCCAGGTCCAGCAGCGTACGGCGCAGTTGCGGGGTAATGTTTTCAGGCGGTTGAGTGGCGAGCAGCTTTTCGACATAGGCGGTCGGCGTGCTCATCTGCTCGCGTTGCTGGTTGATGTCGAACTGATACAGGCGGATGTTGGCGATTTCGTCGGCCAGGCCCTTGTCCAGTTCCAGGTGCGGCAACGCCTGCTTCTGCTTGTAGAGAATCTTGGACAGCAGCAGGCTACCGCTCAGCACGTTGATCTGCTCGCTGAGGGCTTGATCGGTCTGGGTCAGGTTGTCCAGTTGCTGCTTGGTCTTGAGGTTCTGCTGGGTCAGCTCGTTGAGGCGGTCGGTGCCGCGCAGCAGGTAGTCGGAAAGCTTGAGGTTGGCGGCGCTTTCGGTCGCCAGCAGGCTGCTGCCACCGGACTTTTGCGCTTCCAGGGACAGGTCGGCGACCGTTTTCTGCGATTGGGCGCGACGCTTGTCGTTGATCAGGGTCTGCAGGTCCTGAATTTCCTGTTCCTGGCGCGCGACCTTTTCGGTCAGCAAGTCATGCTGGCTATTGCCCAGGTCCTGCAACTGGCTGTTACCGGCCAGTTCCTGACGGCGCAGCAGGTTGAGGGCGTTGATCGAGGCCAGTTCTGCATTGAGCAGATTGCGCTGGTCGGCGCTCAGGGTCTTGCCGTTGTCCTTGCCGCTCTTGAGGATGGCGTTGATCTGCTGGATACGCGTCTGATTGGCGCTGATTTCAGTCTGCGCCCGCTCAGGCCGGGTCTGCGCGGTGATGGCCAGGCTGTTGGCGTCGTTGAGTTCACTTTGCAGGTCGCTTTGCTGGGTACTGCGCTGGCTGAGAAGCTGCTCCAGTTGTGGCACATCAAGGCCGCCGTAGCGCTGGGCGACGGGTACCACTTTGCTTTCTTTCAGGCGGGCCAGCTCGCGCTGGTTTTCCGAGGTCTGTTTTGGCGCCTGGGCCAGTTGTTGCTTGAGCGCTTCGAGTTTCTGCTCGCTGTCCTTCTTGCTGGCGAGAAAAGCCAACGTTTGCTCGAGTACTTGTTGCAGCGCTTTCTGCTCGGCATCAGGCAGCTTGCGATCAGCAATCTTGTCGAGGCTTTGCTGCACGGCATCGCTGCTGGGCGGGTCGGCGGCGAGCGCCGGGAAGGTGGACAGGCAAAGCGCAAACAGTGCGGCAGCACAAATGGAACGCAGGGAAAACATAGACACCGGTCGCATGATGATACGTGTGGATTGGCAGTTTAAAGGAACAGTCCGGGGCCCGGGCGGGTTCCTTCGGGGAATTTGACGCCCACTTTCTGGATCTTGTTCCCGTCCATGACGGCAACTGTCCAAATAGTTCCATTCCATTCAATCTGGTCGCCCACCACTGGCTCGCCGCGGTTCTTCTGCACGATGAACTGGCTGAGTGGCATTCCGGGGTCAATGCCATCGAGTTTCAGGCCATACAGGGCCGCGACTTCACCCAGCCGTGCATCGCCTTCAAGAACGAAGTCGCCGAAGAAGCGCAGGTCCAGGCCACGTTGCGGTGCCTGGCTGAACAGTTTGCCCAGTGCAGGAAGATCATGTTCGTGACCGATCACACAGAGCAGGTCGCCCACTTCCAGCGTCGTACTGCCGGACGGGTGGAGCAACTGCTGGCCCCGGAACAGTGCGGCAATACGCGTGCCTTCAGGCATTTTCAGCTCACGCAGCGCCGCACCGATGCACCACTTTTCAGCGCCCAGACGGTAGACGAACAGCTCCCATTCACTTGTGACGTGCACCTCCAGCGCGGCCCGGGAAATAGGCGCAGGGTCAGGCGGAACCGTCACTTTCAACAGTTTGGCCACCCACGGCAGGCTGGTGCCTTGCAGCCACAGCGAGACCAGTACGATAAAGAACGCCAGGTTGAAGTACAGCTGCGCATTGGGCAGCCCGGCCATCAGCGGGAACACGGCGAGGATGATCGGCACCGCGCCGCGCAGGCCGACCCAGGCGATAAAGGCTTTTTCGCGGCCATGGAAGGCCTTGAACGGCAGCAGGCCGACCATCACCGACAGCGGGCGTGCCACCAGAATCATCCACAGCGCCAGGCCTAGCGCCGGAATCGCAATCGGCAGCAGATCGTGGGGCGTGACCAGCAGGCCCAGCACCAGAAACATGCCGATCTGTGCCAGCCAGGCCATGCCGTCGAGCATGTGCAGGATGCCGTGGCGGCTGCGGATCGGCCGGTTACCCAGCACCAGACCGCACAGGTAGACCGCGAGAAAGCCGCTGCCGTGAATGGCGTTGGTCAGGGCAAAGATCGCAAGCCCCCCGGCAATCACCAGAATAGGGTACAGGCCGGCCGCCAGATTGATGCGGTTGACCAGCTGAAGCAGGATCCAGCCGCCGCCCAGGCCGATGAAACTGCCGATGCCGAACTCCTGAATCAAATGCCCCAGCAGCCCCCAGTGCAAGCCGGTCTGACCGCTGGCCAGCATGCCGATCAGGGTGACGGTCAGGAACACGGCCATAGGGTCGTTGCTGCCCGATTCTATCTCAAGGCTGGCGGTGACCCGCTCGTTCAGGCCTTTGCCGCCCAGCAGGGAGAACACCGCAGCAGCGTCTGTCGAACCGACGATTGCACCGATCAGCAGCCCCTGGATAACGCTCAGATTGAACAGCCAGGCAGCCACCATGCCGGTCAGTACGGTGGTGATCAGCACGCCCACCGTTGCCAGCGACAAGGCAGGCCACAGCGCAACCCGGAAACTGGCCACCCGCGTTCGCAGCCCGCCATCGAGCAGGATCACCGCCAGCGCAAGGTTGCCGACCAGGTAGGCGGTAGCGTAGTTGTCGAAGATGATCCCGCCGCCATCCACGCCCGCCACCATGCCCACGGCCAGGATGATGACCAGGATCGGAATACCCAGGCGTGATGAAAGAGAGCTGACCAGGATGCTTGCGGCTACCAGCAACGCGCCGATCAGGAACAGGCTGTTGATGGTGGTGGCGTCCAAGGGCGGTACTCCGTAGAAAAACTGAATTGAAGCGAGAGGGGCGAAAACTGACCATGCAGTCCGCGTGCCAAGCGATTTAACCTGTTGAATTGCTTGGCTGTCAAAGATCAATTTTCGGCGGATCACGCAGATTCGGCGTTCCAGAGCACGTGACTCGTCGCAATCTTGCGGTCGACACAGACGTATATGCCGCAAGCCAAGCCTTCTTGCGGCCTGTTGTCGAGCTTCAGCTATAGAAGGTTTTCATCATGGACGATGAAATTGCAGAAATAAGAGGGGCGGAAATCCGTTCGGCGATAAGCGGGATCCGCATGCAGAGTTCTGGAGGCGGGCGAGCAAATACTTTCGGTCGCGATTACTTCCGGCTGAACCCGATCAATCTGCAGTCACCCGCCGCCTTTGCTGTTCGGGCCTCTGACTGAATCAGTTCACGTGCCTGCCTGCGCAGGGTCGCGTTATAAATAGTTAGTGCCACGTATGCCGTAAAGAGTGATTACGTGCAGGACTTCTCTCATACAGGAAGAAGTCATGACGACCCAATCTCTGAAAACACCTAAAACCGATCAGCAACTGCTGCGTGAACGCGCGAAGCAATTTGTTTTCGACTACCCCGATCTGCACGATCTGGCCTATAGCGTAGTCAGCAAGATCATGCTTCAGCACACGCAAAAGGTGTTTAACCCTGACAAGGTCTATTGGCATCGTTTCGGCAGCGCAAGCAGCAGTCCGCGTACATTCACCGGCTGGCAACATTCCGGCAAACCGCTGCAATCGATGACGTTGATCGAACTGCTCATGCAGAACTTCAACGCCCACGACGAAGAGGCCAGTGATGAGCTTTCCCTTTACGGCGGTTTTTATACCGACGGTCCGGATCATGAGGTGTTCGACGAGCGCAACGAGGTGCCCATGCTACCGCAGACTTTGCTGGCAGAAATGTGGACGCTGGATTTCAGCTCGCTGTACACCCGCCGCATGGAGCGTTTCTGGAGTTCGCACAGTGAGAATTTTTGCATTCTGGCCAAAGCGCACTATTTGGTTGCGGCCGGTAATTGCCTGCGCAAAGGTCAGCTTTCGCCAGACGACTTCAAGCAAGTCACTCGATTCGTCGTCACTGATCCCTCGCAGCCTGCGACGCTGAAGGCCTTGCGGGACTCGCCCTTGGTAACGCCTGGCCTTTCGGTGCATACGCTGGATATCAACGGCGTCAAGACTTACGACATGCTGCGTATCGTTATCGCTGATGGCCGGGAAGTGATTTACCGGCCTGATGCCGAGCAGCCTTTTCAGGTGTTCGAAAACGAACGCGCGCTGTACAACTGGCTCAAGGGGCAGTTCGCGAGCGAGCAGGCGGGCAAGGCACTGACAGGCAATTTCCTGCGCGGCGAGGCGGCACGAACACAGGACAGCGTCAGGTTTGCGCGTGGGGTCAGTGAATTGCTCGCGCATGACTGGCGTGCCGATGTCCGACTTATCAATCAATCCCGGGCACCCATCGTGGGTGATCCCTTTATTTATCTGCGTGATATCGCGCGTCAAGTCATGACCACCGACGCGCATCAGTTGCTGACGTCCAACGCCGATCTGCGCAAGCAGATATGGATCGGTTATCTAAGTGCCTTCATGCAGGCTTTTGGCGGGCTAGCCGCGTTGGGGTGGCCCGTTGCTCTGACGCTGGTTGGCGCAGGCCTCGCCAATACCGGGTTGAACATTGATCAGGCGGTCAATGGCAAGACCCCGGCGCAACGTCGCGCTGGTGTATTGGGTGCCATTATCAACACCCTTTACCTTCTTTTTAATCTGCCGCTACTGATGTCCATTCGTGCCATGCCTGAGCCTGTGCCATTAGTGCGGGCGGATGTCGTGTCGCTCCCCAGTGAAGTTGTGGAGAGTGGCGTGATTGTCGATCCGCTGGAAAACATGGAAGGCAACCTGCTGCTGGACAGCCTCACGCCCTCAGCCGAGGAAGGCAGGTTTCGTGGCGTTTATTCGTTGGGCAATGGCGAAACCTGGATCAAGCTTGCGCGGTTGCCGTATCGCGTGATGTTCAGTGAGCAACAGCAGTGCTGGTTTATCGTTGACCCTGACAATCCTTTTGCGTTCGTTGGCAGTAAGCCGGTTCGCTTGGGGCTCGACGGAGAATGGACGCTGATTCAATCACCTGGCTTGCAGGGTGGCTCGCCTATGGATCCGCAGGTTCCGTCTACCAGCTCATCAGTCCCGCCAGGAAAACCTTATGCAACAGTGCATTCAACGTTCTGGGACAGGTACCTGCAAACGGACATATTCAATGAGCAATATTATGCAGAAAGAGCCCTGACTCGTCAGAAAGAGGTCATGGATATCTGGGAGCCAACCACGGACGATGTTCTGGAGTCTGACTCTTCACCCGAAGGCGATGAAGTGTACCGGGACCCGTGGCACGGTAAACACAGGGTATTCAAGCTGGGCGAGGACGACTATTACGGCGCTAACATCATGCTCTATACCCAGGAGGATACGGTGTTCAATCGATTCCTGCGTACAGGCGAACGTAGGGGCTCCAATCAGGTAAGGTTCATCGAGCGTCTTGCCGACGACATCCAGGTGGTGGGCTATAGCAATGATGTAGAGTTGTATAGGGGTGGCAGCGGTGATCGGGGCACCTCGGGTGCCGTGTTCCGCAGCGGGCAGATCAAGGTTGGCGATGTGCTGGTCAATACAGATATCACTTCGTTCAGTGAAAACCCCTATGTGGTCAGCGCGTTCGCCAGCAGTCGAGCCGGTGCTCCTACTAATGCGGTGATTGGGCCGATAACGTTCGATGATACTTCGGTGGTCTTTGTTTTACCCAAAGGACGGTATTTGAGGGCCACGCCGATCGCGCCATTTTCAGCCTCGCCCGATGAGGCAGAATCGATCTTTTTGCCTGGTTGTTATTTTCAGATCGAGAGTATCGAAGAAGTGGTCGGCGATTTTTATCGTCTCATGAAAGTCCAGATGCAGGAGGTCGATCGCCCGGTTCAGGGAAGGGCGCTTTACGATATGCGCACGGGCGAGCCATTCAGTCGAGAGCAATACGCGCTCAAGTTGGGGGCAGATGCGAAAGTATTGGTCGACCGGTTCTTTCCACAGAACCCGATGACTGACCTGTTCAGCCCTCACTGATCAAGCGCCGCCCGGTTTTATTTAAAACCAGTCATCGCGCATGGCAAGGCAGGTGTCATCGCGGTTCTCCAGAATGCTCAGCTCGTGATGGCAGCCCGGTAATTCCCTTGTCAGGAAGTAGCGGGCAGCTTGCAGCTTGCCCTTGTAGAAGTCGCTGTCGGCCGAATGACCTTTGCCCAGACCTTCCTCGGCGCGGATCGCCTGTTCCAGCCAGCGCCAGCCGATAATGGTGTGGCCGAATACCTTGAGGTACAGCGCCGAATTGGCCAGCGTACTGGTGATTCTGCCTTGCGCCAGATCGGTCAGCAGGCCGAGGGTGACAGCCTGCACATGAGCGACCAATTGCTCCAGAGGTTGGCGCAGCTCATGAAGTGAATCGTAGCCCTGCGCCCGCTCGCAGGTATCGGATATCAGGCGCAGCAGTTGCTTGAGGCCGGTGCCGCCGTTCTGCGCCAGCTTGCGGCCAAGCAGGTCCAGCGACTGAATGCCGTGAGTACCTTCATGAATCGGATTAAGCCGGTTGTCGCGGTAGTACTGCTCAACAGGGTATTCGCGGGTATAGCCATGACCGCCTAGAACCTGAATCGCCAGCTCGTTAGCCTTCAGGCAGAACTCCGAGGGCCATGACTTGACCACCGGAGTCAGCAGGTCCAACAGTTCATGGGCATGCTTGCGGGCGTCTTCGGCTTCTCCGGTCTGTGTGTCGTCGAACAGTCGCGAGGCATACAGGCACAGGTCGAACGCGCCTTCTACATACGCTTTCTGGGTCAGCAGCATGCGTCGCACGTCGGCGTGCTGAATGATCGGAACAGGCGCGCTCTCGGGGCTCTTGCTGTCGGGCAGCCGACCTTGAGGTCGGTCGCGGGCATAATCCAGAGAATACAGATACCCCGAATAGCCGAGCATGACCGCGCCCAGGCCGACGCCGATGCGTGCTTCGTTCATCATCTGGAACATGTAACTCAAACCGTGATGAGGCTTACCGACCAGATAGCCGACACACTCACCGTTATCGCCGAAATTCAGCCCGGTAGAGGTCGTGCCTTTCCAGCCCATCTTGTGAAACAGGCCAGTCAGCAGCACATCGTTACGCTTGCCGAGGCTGCCGTCGTCGTTGACCAGAAACTTGGGCACGATGAACAGCGAGATACCTTTGACCCCGCCAGGCGCATCCGGCAGCTTTGCCAGTACCATGTGCACGATATTTTCCGAAAGTGCGTGATCACCACCCGAGATGAAAATCTTGTTGCCGCGCAGCCGATAGGTGCCGTCTTCTGCCGGTTCGGCGCGGGTGCGGATGTCTGACAGCGACGAGCCTGCGTGTGGCTCGGTCAGCGCCATGGTGCCGAAAAAGCGCCCCTCGATCATCGGTTGCAGAAAGCGCTGTTTTTGTTCGTCGTTGCCAAAACTCTCAATCAGGTTCGCCGCGCCCATGGTCAGGAACGGGTAGGCCGTGGTTCCGACATTGGCTGCCTGAAAGTGGGCAAAGCAGGCCTGTGACAGCAAGGTCGGCAACTGCATGCCGCCCGCTTCAAAATCACGCGATGCATTGAGAAAACCAGCGGCGAGAAACGCATCCACCGCAGGCTTGACCTCGGGGATCAGAATCGCTTCGCCATTTTCATAGCGCGGCTCGTTTTCGTCAGCCTTGCGGTTGTGCGGCGCAAAATATTTTTCCGCGATAGTACGCGCCGTCCCCAGCGCTGCATCGAAGGTTTCCCGCGAATGCTCGGCAAACCGCTCACGCCGCGTCAGCCCTTCGGCGTCCAGCACTTCATACAGCTCGAAAGCCAGGTTTCGTGAACTGAGCAGCGACTCGGACATGATGGCGTACCTATTCTTGGAATGACCCAAGTCTAGGTCGGGTTGAGGGGGGAGGGTAGCAAGATTGATTCGGGTGATGGTCGAGCGTGTGCGGGGGGGATCGAGAGCGGACGCGGAGCGTCCAGAGCATGGGAACGGTCGGTGTCTTTCGGACACCTCTCGTTCCGCACGCTCCAGCGTGGGAATGCCTTTCTTGACGCTCTGCGTCATCTGTTACCTAGCGGCATCAGCCGATCGTCATCAGGCTCGCATTGCCACCCGCCGCCGCGGTGTTGACGCTCAATGCCCGCTCTATCACCAGACGTTCCAGCGGCACGTTGGTTTCGCCGTGGGACAGGCCATTGACGCCGACGATTGCACCGCTGCTTTGTGCGATCTGCTGGCAGATGGCGCGTAGCTGATCGGAATCGCCGTGGTGCAGGACGGCGTCGATAGCGACTTCGTCCTTGGTCCAGTCAGGGATCAGCTTGATGCGTGCCTGAACGTCCTTTGGCAGACGAGCGCGCAATGGCTTGCTGATGTCTGTTTCCGGCCACACGGCAGAGCTGCCGACAGCCAGCACGGCCGCCAGTTGAATCAGCAGGTCGTTCTCGTCATCCGCCAGGCAAAGCACGTGTTCACGCGGCAGAATCGCATAGCTGTTGCGCTCGCCGGTCGGCCCCGCCAGCTGGCGAGTGATGCCGCTTTGCGATTGCTCGGCGTATTGGCTGCACAGGGCATCCAGATCGCTTTGCTGATTACTGGCTGCCCAGGTCTTCAAGGCTTGCAACGGTTTGTTGAGGATGTCACGCAGGCGGGTGTCCGGAGCAGACAGTGCATCACTGCGCACGAACGATTTCTCGATGGCATCCTGCGGACGCGTCGACAGCAGGCGGTACAGGTACAGCGGGCCACCGGCTTTAGGGCCTGTACCGGACAAGCCTTCGCCGCCAAATGGCTGGACGCCCACCACAGCACCGACGATGTTACGGTTTACATAGACGTTGCCTGCGTTGACGTTGTCGATGACCTTGGCGATAGTCTCGTCGATGCGGGTATGAACACCAAGGGTCAGGCCGTAGCCGGATGCATTGATCTGGTCGATCAGCAGGCCCAGTTCCTTGCGCTTGTAGCGCACCACATGCAGCACCGGGCCGAAGATTTCGCGTTGCAGCTCATCGAAGCTTTCCAGCTCGATCAGGGTCGGCATCACGTAGGTGCCACGCTTAAGCTCCGTGCTGTCGGCAATGGCCACCTGATAAACCGTACGGCCTTTGTCGCGCATGGCCTGGATGTGTTTTTCGATACCCGCCTTGGCCTCGGCATCGATCACCGGGCCGATGTCCACGGACAGGCGCTCCGGGTTGCCGAGGCGGCTCTCGGCCATCGCCCCCTTGAGCATTTCGATGACGCGGTCGGCAGAGTCTTCCTGCAGGCACAGCACGCGCAGTGCCGAGCAGCGTTGCCCGGCGCTGTCTAACGCCGAAGAAACCACGTCGATGACAACCTGTTCGGTCAGCGCCGAAGAGTCGACGATCATCGCGTTCTGACCGCCGGTTTCGGCGATCAACGGGATGGGGCGGCCCTGCGAGTCCAGGCGACCCGCCACGTTGCGTTGCAGCAGGCGGGCGACTTCAGTGGAACCGGTGAACATCACGCCTTTGACGCGTTCGTCGCCGACCAGCCCGGCACCTACGGTTTCACCGCGCCCCGGTAACAATTGCACCACGCCTTCCGGGATGCCGGCTTCAAGCATCAGGCGCACGGCCTGGGCGGCAATCAACGGTGTTTGCTCGGCCGGTTTGGCCAGCACCGGGTTGCCCGCAGCCAGTGCAGCAGCGACCTGACCGCTGAAAATTGCCAGCGGGAAGTTCCACGGGCTGATGCAGACCACCGGCCCCAGCGGACGATGGGCGTCGTTGGTGAAATCATTGCGCGCCTGTACGGCGTAGTAACGCAGGAAGTCGACGGCTTCGCGCACCTCGGCGATGGCGTTGGCGAAGGTCTTGCCCGCCTCGCGGACCAGCAGGCCCATCAAGGGCTGGATGTCGCTTTCCATCAAATCGGCAGCACGTTCCAGAATTGCGGCGCGTTCGGCAGGCGGTGTTGCCTGCCAGATCGGGCCAGCGCTCAAGGCGCACTGGATGGCGTTCTCGACATCCTGCAGCGAGGCTTCCTGAATATGACCGACCACATCACGCAGGTCCGATGGGTTCAACGCGGCAGTCAGTGTGCCTGCGCTGGCCGGGCAGCCGAGCATGGGGGCAGCTTTCCAGTCATTGTGCGCTGTGGCGAGCAGGGCCGATGACAGCGAAGCCAGACGATGCTCGTTGGCCATGTCGATGCCGCTGGAGTTGGCGCGCTCGGTGCCATACAGGTCGCGCGGCAGCGGAATGCGCGGGTGCGGCAAGCCGAAACCGCCTTCCTGTGTTGCCATGCGTTCGATCTGGCTGACCGGGTCGGCCACCAGTTCCTGAATGGAGATCGAATGGTCGGCAATCCGGTTGACGAACGACGTGTTGGCACCGTTTTCCAGCAGACGACGGACCAGATAGGCCAACAGCGTTTCATGCGTGCCGACCGGAGCGTACACGCGGCATGGACGGTTCAGCTTGCCGTCTGCGACCTTGCCTACGACCTGCTCGTACAAAGGCTCGCCCATGCCGTGCAGGCACTGGAACTCATACTGACCTGGGTAATAATTCTGCCCGGCGATCTGGTAAATAGCCGCCAGGGTGTGGGCGTTGTGTGTGGCGAATTGTGGATAAATGACTTCTGGTGCCGCCAGCAGCTTGAGGGCACAGGCGATGTACGAGACGTCGGTGTACACCTTGCGCGTGTACACCGGATAGCCTTCCAGACCTTCGACCTGGGCGCGCTTGATCTCGCTGTCCCAATACGCGCCCTTGACCAGACGGATCATCAGGCGGTGACGGCTGCGCCGAGCCAGATCGATCACGTAATCGATCACATAAGGGCAGCGCTTCTGGTAAGCCTGAATCACGAAGCCAATGCCGTTCCAGCCAGTGAGCTGCGGTTCGAAGCACAGGCGCTCGAGCAGATCCAGTGACAGCTCCAGACGATCAGCCTCTTCGGCATCGATGTTCAGGCCGATGTCGTACTGCCTGGCCAGCAGGGTCAGCGACAGCAGGCGCGGGTACAGTTCTTCCATCACGCGCTCGTACTGGGCGCGGCTATAGCGCGGGTGCAGTGCCGACAGCTTGATGGAAATGCCCGGGCCTTCGTAGATACCGCGGCCGTGGGAGGCCTTGCCGATGGAGTGTATGGCCTGCTCGTAGGACGCGAGATACTTCTGCGCATCATGCTCGGTAAGCGCCGCTTCACCCAGCATGTCGTAGGAATAGCGGAAGCCCTTGGCTTCAAAACGGCTGGCATTGGCCAGGGCTTCGCCGATGGTTTCGCCGGTGACGAACTGCTCGCCCATCAGGCGCATGGCCATGTCGACGCCCTTGCGGATCATCGGTTCGCCGCTCTTGCCGATGATGCGGCTCAGTGAAGAAGTGAGGCCTGCCTCGTTGTGAGTGGCGACCAGCTTGCCGGTCAGCAGCAGGCCCCAGGTGGCAGCGTTGACGAACAGCGAGGGGCTGTTGCCCAAGTGCGGCTGCCAGTTGCCGTTGCTGATCTTGTCGCGAATCAGGGCATCGCGCGTGCCCTTGTCCGGAATGCGCAGCAACGCCTCGGCCAGGCACATGAGTGCAACGCCTTCCTGCGAGGACAGCGAAAATTCCTGCAACAGGCCTTGAACAATGCCAGCGCGGCCGCCAGCGCTTTTTTGGTTGCGCAGCTTTTCGGCAATAGACGCGGCCATCTTGTTGGTGGCTTCGGCAACAGGTGCAGTCAGGCGCGCCTGCTCCAGCAGCATCGGCACCACTTCCTGCTCGGGGCGGCGGTAGGCGGAGGTGATGGCCGCCCGCAGTACCGACTGCGGTTGAATGCTCTCGGCAAAATCCAGGAAGCATTGCAGGCCTGTGTCTTCCGCCACTTCGCCTCGGTCTTCGCTGTCTTTGCCAGTCGCGCCATTGAGCTCCAGCAAGGTTGCACCACTCTCCAGTTTTTCCAGGTAATTGAAAATCGCCTGCTTGATCAACCAGTGCGGTGTGCGGTCGATCGAATGGGCGGCGGCTTTCAATCGCTCGCGGGTCGGGTCGTCAAGTTTGACGCCCAGAGTAGTGGTGGCCATGTGTTGTCCTCATTATAGCCACGCAACGGTGGCATCGGCTTTGGCGAAGATTAGCGCTGTGACGGGGTTAGGTGCAACCGAGTGCAACCCTGTTTCGATAATATTTTGTGACATTCCCGGCAAGTGACCCGCAAAAGTGCTGCTTTGCTCAGAGCTGGTGCGCGATTGTTTGTAGAGAGGGTCGAAAGCGCCCTAAAATGGCGCAGAAAAACGCCTTTATTGGTTTTTTTGTAACAGGTGCAACTTGCACGGTGAAATGGGTTGCACCTTGTTTGGTTTGTTTAATAGGATTCATTCCCGCGGTGCAACCGCCAGTCATTGATTGCCGATCCTTGCGGAGCGATCAGTCAACGCGGTGTCGGGTGCAAAAGCACGGATGCGCCGTATATCGGTCGCTATTCCCTTTGGCATCGGGTGCCAACATAAAAACAATGCCAAGGCAGAACTCATGAGTGTCAGTAACCCTACCTTGATCACGTTTGTGATCTATATAGCGGCAATGGTCTTGATCGGCCTGATGGCCTATCGCTCTACCAACAACCTTTCGGATTACATCCTCGGCGGGCGCAGCCTGGGCAGCGTGGTAACAGCGCTTTCAGCAGGGGCCTCGGACATGAGCGGCTGGCTGTTGATGGGGTTGCCGGGGGCTATCTATATGTCCGGCCTGTCGGAAAGCTGGATCGCCATTGGTCTGATCATCGGCGCCTACCTGAACTGGCTGTTCGTGGCCGGTCGTCTGCGTGTGCAGACCGAGCACAACGGTGACGCGCTGACCCTGCCGGATTACTTCAGCAGCCGCTTCGAAGACAGCAGCGGCCTGCTGCGCATCATCTCGGCCATCGTGATTCTGGTGTTCTTCACCATCTATTGCGCCTCGGGCATCGTTGCGGGCGCGCGTCTGTTTGAAAGCACCTTCGGCATGTCCTACGAAACCGCCCTGTGGGCCGGCGCTGCGGCTACCATTGCGTACACCTTCGTCGGTGGTTTTCTGGCCGTGAGCTGGACCGACACTGTACAAGCCACGCTGATGATCTTCGCCCTCATCCTGACGCCGATCATCGTCCTGCTGGCAACAGGCGGGGTCGATACCACCTTCCTGGCCATTGAAGCGAAAGATCCGACCAGCTTCGACATGTTCAAGAACACGACTTTCATCGGCATCATTTCCCTGCTTGGCTGGGGACTGGGTTATTTCGGTCAGCCGCATATCCTGGCGCGCTTCATGGCGGCTGATTCGGTCAAGTCGATTGCCAGCGCCCGACGCATCTCCATGGCCTGGATGATCCTGTGCCTTGGCGGTACTGTGGCGGTAGGCTTCTTTGGTATCGCTTACTTCTCCGCGCACCCGGATGTGGCCGGGCCGGTGACCGAGAACCCGGAGCGGGTCTTTATCGAATTGGCCAAGCTGCTGTTCAATCCATGGATCGCCGGTGTATTGCTGTCGGCCATTCTGGCTGCGGTGATGAGTACGCTGAGTTGCCAGTTGCTGGTGTGCTCCAGCGCGCTGACCGAAGACTTCTACAAGGCTTACCTGCGCAAGGGGGCTTCGCAGCTTGAGTTGGTGTGGGTCGGGCGTGCGATGGTGTTGCTGATCGCTGTCATTGCCATTCTGCTGGCCGCCAATCCCGAGAATCGCGTACTGGGGCTGGTGAGCTATGCCTGGGCAGGGTTTGGCGCTGCATTCGGCCCTGTGGTGCTGATATCTGTGCTGTGGAAAGGCATGACGCGCAATGGTGCGCTGGCTGGGGTAATAGTCGGCGCTGCGACTGTCGTACTCTGGAAGCAGTTCAGTACCCTTGGCCTGTATGAAATCATCCCGGGTTTCATCCTTGCCAGCATTGCCATCGTGGTATTCAGTCTGATCGGCAAGCCTGCGTCTGCGTCCATGCAGACACGTTTCCTGGCGGCTGAGCAGGAGTTCAAAGCCAACCGCTGATAATGCTGCTTGAATAACCGATGAAATGAAAAGCGGCCCGCACTTTCTGCAAGTGCGGGCCGTTTTTTTGATCGTTTGATTCAAGGCCTGCGTGCGACTCAGCTCTTGTTGTGATCAATATCCAGATTATAGAACGTGGCCTTGCCGCCTTCCGAGGTATACCCGGTGTTGTCCTGGGTATAAACACCGGCTTTGAAATACAAAGGCTTGTCGCGCCAGGTCTCGCTGATGCGCTTGCTCCAGTCGGTGTCGTTGACACTGACAGTCAATTTTCCACCCTTGCTCAGGTGAATGACGTAACTGAATGTCTGATTGAGCTTCACACCTTCGACTATCTTATAGACCTTGCTTTCGTCGTCATCGAAACGATTGCGAACTTTCGCAACGATGTCTCCGGTCTTGGTGTCTTCCTTGTATTGATACTCGACTTTCAGAAGAGGCTCGGTGCTCTCGTAGGCATGTATCTGGCCGATCACGATCTTGCCGGAAGAGGGCACCTGATCGACTTCCAGTTTAGCGTTCAGATAGTTGTCCGCGTCGGGATATACCCAATTGTGCAGTGATCCATCTGACCATGTTTCCCGTAACTCGCTGCGCGAATATTTAGCGTTTTCGGTTTTGGTCCCGGTCACCGGAGACCAGAACACAATGGAGTCCGATTTTGATTTGAAGTATTTGCCGTCATAACCCTTAACAAGCTGAGCGGTGGTAATGGTTTGGGGGGGGGAGCCCACTGGAATGCTGAGTTGGTACGATCCGAGATCGATCATGTTCAATCCTTCCGCGCATGTCTGTTTGCTACCAAGGGGTGGCCTCTAGCAAGAGGGTTTGAGCGCGTTTTATACGGATTGTAGGGCGATTTGTTAATTAAAAGTTGTCGAACCAATGACGTCAAAGTGCTGTCACTTTTCCTGCAGAGCAGAGTGTGCACGGCGTACAGGGAATGACCGTTAGTCGGGTAGATCGAACTTTGATGGTAGGGAAGGGGTGCCTTGCTTCTGCTTTTTGCGAGACGGTGCTAGAGTTATTCCAAAGTATGACGGTCGTCCTGAAACCCAGGCGTCATGCCCACATAGAGAAGCAGCATGGAACGCGTGCCAACACAGCCACATGATGGCTCTTCGGTTTTACTGGTTGTAGACGATTACCCGGAAAATCTGGTGACGATGTGCGCTGTTCTGCAAAGAACGGACTGGCACATTGTGACTGCGAGTTCAGGCATCGGAGCATTGACGGTACTTCTTGAGCAGGAAGTCGATCTGGTTCTGCTGGATGTGCAGATGCCGGGCATGGACGGCTTCGAAGTCGCTCGGCTAATGCGAGGCAGTCAGCGCACCCGTCTGACGCCGATTATCTTTCTCACGGCCAATGAGCAGACTCAGGATGCCGTGCAGAAGGGGTATGCGAATGGCGCGACGGATTACCTGTTCAAACCCTTCGACCCGAACGTTCTCAAGCCCAAGGTGCAGACCCTGCTTGAGCAGCAGCGTAACCGTCGTGCGCTGCAACAGCTCTCGCTGGAGCTTGAATCGGCCCGAGCGTTCAACGCGTCGGTGCTGGCCAACGTCGCCGAAGGCATTCTGGTCGTTGATGAGGCGGGCACCATCAGTTTTGCCAATCCCGCCATCTGCCAGTTGTTGAGCGCTTCGGTCGATCAACTGCGCGGTACGCAAGTGCTGGATTACATTATCGAACCGCAAGTGGGCGACTGGCTGGAGTCTGGCTTCTACAAGCACTATCGCAAGGCCGACACCTACCGGGTGCACGATGCCGTTCTGCGTACCGCACAAGGTACACAGTTGCCGGTTGCCTTGTCTTGCGCGGCGCTGCCTGCGGAGCAGAAGGCGATGGTGATGACGGTTCTGGATATGTCGGTAGTCCGTGATCTTTATCAGCAACTTGAAAAACAGGCCGTTACCGACGCTTTGACAGGCCTGCTCAATCGCCGCGGGCTTTATCAGGCCGTTGAAGGCATGCTCCTGCGAAAGGAGCAGACAGACAAATACCTGGTTGTGCTGTTCATGGACCTGGACGGCTTCAAGCAGATCAATGATGCGCTGGGTCATGACGCCGGTGATCAGGTATTGCTCTGGGTCGCCGAGCAGTTCAAGGACAGCATGCGCCCCTATGATGTTCTGGCGCGCATTGGCGGCGACGAATTCACGGTCGTGATCGATGGGCTTGATTACCCCGAACAGGCGGCCAAAATCGCCGAAAAGCTCATTGAACGGGTGTCGGGAAGACGCCAGGTCGACGGTGTCGATATCACCTTGGGTGCCAGTGTCGGTATTGCGACCTTTCCGGACTGCGGCTCGAATCTGGACGGTTTGCTGCGTGCGGCAGATATCGCCATGTACGAGGCCAAGCGTGCAGGGCGTCAGCAATACCGGTTCTACGACCAGAACATGAACGGACGCGCCCGCTCACGGCTGATGCTTGAGGAAAGCGTGCGCACGGCCATCGATGGCAAGGATTTTTCGGTGGTGTACCAGCCCCAGGTCCACGTTGCGGATGGCCGCCTGCGTGGTTTCGAAGCGTTGTTGCGCTGGCAGCATCCGGCGGTCGGCGAGGTACCTCCTGCACTGTTCATTCCCTTGCTTGAGGAGACCAGGTTGATCAACCGGCTAGGCAGCTGGATTTTCGATCAGGGTGCCGAACAGCGTCAGGCGTGGAGTCGGGTGTTTGCTGCCGATGTGGTACTGAGTGTCTGTGTCAGCCCCACGCAATTCTGCATGCCCAACCTGGCTTCGGAGCTGAAGCGTGCCATGGATCGCTTCGAGCTCAAACCAGGGCAGATCGAGGTGGAAATCACTGAAAGCTCTCTGGTGCATAACCTTACGCATAGCCATAAACAGCTGAAGTTGCGGCATGACGTCGGCGTGCGTATTGCGCTGGACGATTTCGGGACCGGCGAATGCTCGCTGTCGCACTTGCGCAATCTTCAGCTAGACACCTTGAAGCTGGACAGGCGTTTTGTCGCCAACATTGTCGAGTCCAGGCGCGAGGCGGCGATGGCCAGCAGCATCATCGACCTGAGTCGCAACCTCGATATGCTGGTTATTGCCGAAGGGGTCGAGACCCCCGAGCAATACCAGTGGCTGGCGGACAACGGCTGTCAGGTCATGCAGGGCTTTCTGATCGCGCATCCGATGGTGCCCGAAGACGCGCTGCGCTTCCCCGGGCACTTTGAGGTGGCAGGCTTGAGATCGAGTGGATTGCTGTAGAATGGCGTCTTTCGTCATCATGCAAAAGGCCCCATGACTGCCGCCAGCCATGCTCCGCTCAAATACCTGCAGGCCTATCCGCAGACCCTGCAGGATCAAGTGCATCAGCTGATTGCCCAGAACCGTCTGGCGGACTATCTGGAGCAGCGCTACCCTGAGCGTCATCAGATACAAAGCGACAAGGCTCTTTACGCCTACGCGCTGGCGCTCAAGCAGGATCACCTGCGCAACGCGCCGGCCATCAGGAAGGTGCTCTTCGATAGTCGCCTGGACCTGACCCATCGCGCGCTCGGGTTGCACACTAAAATATCCAGAGTGCAGGGCGGCAAGCTCAAGGCAAGCAATGAAATTAGGGTAGCCGCCTTGTTCAAGGAAGCCCCTGCACAATTCCTGAAGATGATCGTGGTTCATGAGCTCGCACATTTTCGCGAGTCAGACCACAACAAGGCGTTCTACCAGTTATGCGAGCACATGCTGCCCGGGTATCACCAGCTGGAATTCGACCTGCGCGTCTACCTGACCTATAACGAGCTGCAGGCTTCGAACGGCAAGCTTTAAGCTCGCAACTGCCCTGCTAGGGATACCCGAGCACGGCCTTGATGCTGTTCAGGTTGCGGGCGATCCATGTTTTGTCGATGGCGCCCCAGTTGCGAATACGGTAATTGCCTGCGTGATTGCGGGCACCTTCCTGCTGTTCGAATTCACACACGATGTCCAGATCGGAGAGCGCGCTGATGGTGTCCTGCGCGGTGCGGCGTGGCATGCCGGTTACGGCGGTCAGTTCGGGTACGCTGCTGGCGAGCTTCGAATCAATCAGGTACGCCACGTACAGGCGGCGATAGAAACTGCTTTTGGTCTTGCTGACCTCCATCGACGAATCCCTTTTCAATGCTTTCAATGTGCAGCTTGCAGCTTGCAGCTCAAGGCGTGCAACTGCTCTTAGTCCAGATCGCGGCGCATGCCGATGTGGGGGATGTCGTCTTCCAGGTAGACCTCGCCCACCGGGTTGAAACCGTAGCGGCTGTAATAGCCTTGCAGGTGGGCTTGTGCCGACAGATAGATGGGCTGGTCAGGCCATTTGCGTTCGGCGTTTTCCAGAGCCTGTTCCATCAGTTCATGGCCAATGCCCCGGCTGCGAATCGAAGGGGCTGTCACGACTCGCCCAATAGTGACGTCGCCGCCCTGCTGGATAGGGTCCAGCAAGCGCAGGTAGGCGACCAGCTTGTCTTCCTGCCAGGCCATCAGGTGGCAGGTATCGCCCGTCAGGTCCTGCCCGTCCACGTCCAGATACACACATTGCTGCTCGACCACAAACACCTCGGCGCGCAGTTGCAGCACGGCATACAGCTGCTGGATGCTCAACTCGGTGTGATGTTTGCAGATCCATTTGATAGACATGTCGCAGACTCGCAGGGAAACCAGAAGAGAAGTCTAAACGTATCCGCCGACATTCCCAATAAACGCTGTCAACGATGTGCGTACAGCTTTACTGAGCATGTTCTTCTTCCGGCTTGTCTACTGACCGCTTCAGGTCTTCAATTAAAAGCTGCTGGCACTCTCATGAGTGATGGTTTTGCTGCCGATAGGATTAAATCGGGTATACCGCCCTTTTCAGGAACCTGAGCATGTCGCAGTGGCTTCGAGCGGTTGGGTTGCTGGTCTTTTTGCTGATGGCGCATGCCAGTGCAGCCGATAAACTGCGCCTCGTCGCTGACCCTTGGCCACCTTTTACCGATGCGCTGCTGCTCAACGGCGGACTTGCGACCGATATCGTCAATACGGCGTTGCGCCGCGCCGGATACACCACTCTGTATGAGCAAGTGCCTTGGGCGCGGGCAATGCTGGGGTTGAGTGAAGGGCGGCACGATGTTCATGCATAGGAATTTCAAAATGCCTATGCATCAAGTTGACGCTATGA
>NZ_LKBW01000281.1:0-8397 GCF_002699855.1 Pseudomonas amygdali
TTCGGTAGTTTTTTCATCGCTCCATCCTCTCAAAGGTTGGAGTCTCCGAGAAACCCGGGGCGGTTCAGTAGTGATCGAGCAGGGTACCGAGCGCACACGATTCAAGGTCGCCAGCCTGGCAGGCCTGCCGGAGTTGCCCAGCCTGCTGCGTCGTTGAAACGCTCATGGAGACTCTTTCGGCTGGCGTCGGATGGCGATAATGGTATCGAGGCGGGCCAGTGGCGGCGCTTTATTGTCCCGCTGTAATACTCGCAGACTGACCCGCATCAACATTCCGTCTGCACTGGCTTTGAGTGTCTGTTCACAGGTCAGCGAGAGCCTGCCCTGGTCGCACTTGCGGGCTGTGAAACCAGGCCTGAGCCTTGCCATCATGCGTAATTCGGCCAGTTGGTTCTGCGCCTCCAGCAGCGCAATGGCGCGGTCGCGCAACACACCGTTGTTGAAGGTCATTACCCCGCTCAAGCGCACGGCCGCCGCCATTGCCACGGTGATGATCAACAGCGCCACCCGACGCCCTGGGCATACACAAACGGGTAGACCTTATGGCTGGTACTTCCAGTGTGGTAGTTGTTGTAAAGATGAACCTGACCAAACCGCACGCGCGGCCCGCGAGAGGAAATATTCTCGAACAACGAGTTATGAATGGTCACCTTCAGTTTGCCGTCATCGGTTGTTTTACTGTCACTTGAACCGATCAGGTTATTCTTTTCATGATTCCGGAACACGGAATACGAGATGGTGACGTAGTTGGCGCCGTTCTTGACGTCCAGTGCGCCATCATGGTGTTGTTTTGGACGGCCATTGGCCGTGCCATTCTGATCATCGGTACGACGGCCGTCGGTAAACGTCACATGATCGATCCATACATTGCTGGCACCTTCGACCGTCAGACCGTCGTACTCCGAGTTCCAGTTGCCGGCGCTGCCATCTTCCGGGTCCCAAGGGTTTTCAATGGTCAGGTTGCGAATGATGACGTCGTTTTCCTTCGCGTAGAAAAACCCTTCCCTTATCTCGGCACTGCTGGAGGTGCCGACAATCGTGGTTTTGCCGGGGATGTCCAGGCGGGCGCGCTGCTTCATATCAGAGGTTTTGGTGTACGGTTTGCCCTCGCTGACATCAATAACCCCTGTCACCTTGATGATCCGGCCGTTGCTGCCTGCCGACGCAGCCAGTGCGGCTTTCAGCTCGGCGGCGTTTTTCACCGTATAAATGTTATTCGCTGCTGCCCTTGAACCACCCTTGGTGCCCCCGTTTTGAGTAGCCCAACCGGTAGTGGCAACATCGGTGGCGATATCGGCGTGGGCAGACAGGCTGACAGACAATAGCGATACAAGAATGCCGCCCGTCAATGCGAGCGGCGTTAAACCATGAGGCTTCAACATATAATCTATTCCTTGATTAATGTGTGTACAACGTGCAGTTATTGCAACTGCGTATCCCACAGCAAACATCCTGTTGCCAAGGCAGTAGCGCAAACAGAATGTTTGCTGTTGATTGAATATAGTCGTGAATCGGAAAGCGCCATTGTTGTGTGTGTATTTTTTTGTAAAAGAGAAACTGTGCTGTTTATTTTTTACAGGCATCTAACGCGCAATAAGTACATTGCTATTGTCGCCATGATGGTAATGTAATTCATGAGGTGAATGCGTCTGATGCGGCCTTGTTATTCATCTAATGAATAACAAGGCCGCGTCAGACGTCCGTGAAGTAGTGGGGCGCTTAATTCGTTGAATTGATCGGACCCAGTATTCTCAGGTAGAGATGCACGGTCGTCCCGTTTTCAGGTGCTGTTTCGACGCGTGCGCCTCCGCCTGCGTTCACCGCAAACTCCTGCACCTGAACAAGGCCCAGGCCGGCACCTGGTTCGGAGCGTCTGGTGGTGAAGAAGGGTTCGAATATCTGTTCCTTGAGATCGGCGGCCATGCCTGGGCCATTATCAGCCACGCTGAGTACCAGGTAGTCGCCTTCCGGCAATCGTGGGTCTTCCTTGACTGACTCCAGTCGAGTGGCGATATGTACCTTGCCAGACCCTGACATTGCATCACGGGCGTTGGCCAAGAGGTTCAATACGGCGGCGTGCAACTGCGCTTCGGCGCACAGGACGCCCCAGCCCTGTGCGCTAAGGTCGAACGACAGTTCCAGATTGTCGCCTGCCGAGCGCAATAACAGATCACGGGCGGCATCGATCCGTTCGCTGACATCGATGCAGATCAGCTCGGGGCCGTCCTGACGAACGCTATCGAGCAAACGGGTGACCAATTGTCGACCGTGATCCACAGCTCGCAGGCCGGTATCACTGAGCGTCTCGACATCAGCTGGGCGACGCGAGCGCATGCGGACAAGTTGCAGGCTGGCGCTCAGCGCCTGGAGCAGGTTGTTGAAGTCGTGGGCGATGCTCGCTGTGAGCATTCCCAATGACGACACCCGCTGTGACTCGCGCAGATTGCGTTCAACGGCCAGGCTTTGACTCTGTGCGCTTTCGAGTCCCAGGGCCAGTTCTGCGGCATGTTGGTCGCGTTGTTGTGTAAGCAGGCGATATTGCATCAAGGCTGCGGTCTGGCGGGCCAGTGCCAGCAGGGCCAGACGTTGTTGTTCGGTCAGAACACGCGGCCAGATATCGATTATACACACCGTGCCCAGCGCATGGCCCGTGTCGGTGCGAATCGGTGCGCCTGCATAAAACCGGATATAAGGAGGGCCCAGCACCAGCGGGCTTTCTCTGAAGCGGGGGTCGGTGGTTGCATCTTCTACGACCAGCACATCGGAAGGTTGCAGGATTGCGTGTGCGCAGAAGGCCAGATCGCGATGGGTTTCCTTGACGTCCAGGCCGATGCAGGCCTTGAACCACTGGCGTTCCCGGTCAACCAGCGAAACCAGGGCGATGGGCGCGTCGCACAGCGTGGTAGCGAGCAGCACAATGTCGTCGAAGTCCTGCTCGGGAACGCTGTCCAGTATCCTGAGATGCTCAAGAGACAGGACTCGTTCTTCTTCGTTGGCAGGAAGTGGCGCAGGGTGGTGGGTCATGGGGCGCACCGCGATCAGATGAGATAAGGTCTTATGATGCCTATGATTTATACAGGGCAGCAAGGTACACAGCGTATAAATGCACGCGATCCGGCCGGACGCGTCAGGCTTCAGTTCTGTGCCTGTCGTGAACGCTGAACCGTCCAGCGCGTCGACAGCCGTTACACGATAGCTCAACTGTACCGCCTTCGTTGCCGGTCTTGATCGGGTTCTCGCGTTTTGCCGTGAATGCTCATTGGCGGCTTGGGCAATGAACCCGGTCAGTTGGAATCGTGGGTTTAAAGAAGGTTTCATGTAGCGTTATTAGTAGGAGGCGTATTATAGCTATAAAAGTACATTCGTAATAAGAAGTCTGCGGGTGTTGGCAATGCGTGTCCGGCATCCGTAAGTAGTTTGCTTGTAACTTATTGTGCCCATAGTGTGCCTGTTATGTAATAAACTGCCTGGCGATTTTTGCGTGGGCAAAGATCGTTGGTTAATCACTAACGTGTGTATTCTTCAGGAGCATTGCTGATGCCCGGCCCAAATGATTCAAGTCCTGCCGAACTTTTGCCCGAAGGGTCTCCCGACGACAGAGTCACCAGCCTGTTGTGGGGGCCGTTCTGGTTAGGCGATTCAACCGGTACTCAACTCACTTACAGCTTTCATACTGCCAACTCCGTCTATGCCACTGACTACAGTCGCTCTCAGGAGCCCAGCGATGCCTATTCACTGACCGATGCCCAGGCAGCGGCGGCAAGAAGTGCGTTGGGTGCATGGAGTGCAGTGGCAGACATCAAGTTCACCGAGGTTCAGGACACGCCGGACAATGTCGGAGACATTCGTTTTGGCGGCTTCAAGAGTCTGCAAAGTACTGAGTACGGCCAGGCTTACGCGCCAGGCACACTGGGCCGGTCCGGTGATGTCTGGATCGGGCCGAAAGTCAACGCGGCTGATCCTGCCAAAGGCACGGATGATTACCTGACGTTCATGCATGAAACGGGTCATGCATTGGGTTTGAAACATTCGTTTGAAGCCTCGCAATACAACGATGTTCTGCTCGATGCCAAGTTTGAAGATGCCCGTTACACCATCATGAGCTACACCAACAACTACAGTTTCAAACCCACCACGCCGATGTTGCTCGATGTGGCGGCCATGCAGTTCATATACGGTGCCAACACCAGCTATCACACCGGTAATGACGTCTACAAATGGGCACCCGATCAGTCGGTGTTCGAGACGATCTGGGACGCTGGTGGCAAGGATACGATCGATGCCAGCAATCAGGCTTCGTTTGTGAAGATCAACCTCAAGGAGGGTGAGTTCAGCACCATCGGCAAGCCGTTCCTCGATTACAACCAGAATCCTGATGCCCCGACGCTGATGAACTCAGGGCTGGCGATTGCCTACGGTGCGCACATTGAAAACGCCATTGGCTCTGCTTTCAATGACACGCTGATCGGCAACAGCCTGGATAACGTGCTTGATGGTCGTGGCGGTCTGGACACCATGATTGGCGGTCTGGGTAACGACACCTACGTTATTGATCAGGCTGGTGAGCTCGCTTTGGTGCAAGAGAAGGCCAATGAGGGCATCGATACACTCAAGATCACCTATGACAACACATCGCCGGTTGCCACAGTGATCGACCTGAATGCCGGCCCGCTGGCCAACTTTGAAAACGTCCACCTCAAAGGTGAGGGCGAGTTCACTTTGCTGGGCAATGATCGCAACAATACCCTGACCGGTAACGATGCGAACAATGTGCTGTTCGGCGGCGCGGGCAATGACAAGCTGGTTGGCGGTCTGGGCGCAGACATCATGACCGGTGGCAGCGGCGCTGACCGTTTTGTGTTCAATGACCTGGCAGAAATGGGCAAAGGCCACGCCAGCGACGTGATTACCGACTTCAACAGCCAGCAGGGCGACAAGCTGAGCTTCCTGAAGATGGATGCCAACGTGGACACCAAAGCCCTTGATGCTTTCAGCTTCATTGGCAGCGGCGAGTTCACAGGCGCTGGCCAACTGCGTTTCGCCGACCACGTGCTGTCCGGCAACGTCAATGGTGATTTGCATGCAGACTTTGAAATCCAGCTGGTCGGTGTAACCGAGTTCCATGCTCACGATCTGGCGGTTTGATCGCTGACTTGAAATACCGGTTTCAATGACAGGACTGCGCCACGGACAGGCGCCGTTCTATCTGCTTGCCCATCGCCTCCTTCTTTCTTTCTCCTGCCTCTTCCCGCCGTTTTAACTGCGCACCGCAATTGGGCGACGCAGGGTTTTGAGCTTTTTTTGGCACCGTGACGGTGCTGTTACAAAATTTAAAACCACAAATTCAATATATCCAACAAAACCCACTTGACGCGCCAGCCCCTGCTGAATGTAATGCGCCGACAGTCGTCGGCACTGGGCATTGCGCAGAAGTATCTCACTGATGAAAGAGGTATCTACATTGATTGAGCCACAGCCATCGTCCATGCCTACCGTGATTGAAGCTGCCGCGCTTGTCCGCAAAGGCTGCATGACGCCGATACGCTTGACTGAGTTATGTCTGGCAACGATTGAAACCCACAATTCCACACTCAATGCGTTTGGTGACGTATACGCCGATGTCGCGCTCGAACAGGCCTGGACGATGACTGCCGAACTGCAGCGTGGTCAGGTAAGAGGTCCGCTGCACGGCATACCCTTTGGCATCAAGGACCTCTTTTCGACAGCGGGACTGCGCACCACGCGTGGCTCGTTGACTGCTCTGGACTCGGTGCCGGTCCAGGATGCACCGATCATTCGCCGCCTCAAGAATGCTGGTGCGATCATTCTGGGCAAGACAGCGACGACCGAATTCGGCTGGACCGGCGCGAGTACGTCACGGGTGTTCGGCAACGGGCGTAACCCCTGGGACCCGGCACTGACCAGTGGTGGCTCCAGTTCCGGCTCGGCGATTGCGGTGGCGGCGCGCATGGTGCCGGCCGCACTGGGCTCCGATGGTGGCGGCTCGGTGCGCATACCTGGCTCGTTCTGTGGTGCGTTCGCCCTCAAAGGCACTCTGGGATGCATTCCGACCTGGCCCTGGTCAGCCACCGAGATGCTCAGTCATGCCGGACCGATTACCCGAACCGTGCGTGATAGCGCGTTGCTGTTCGATATCCTGTCGGGGCCGGATCCGCTGGATCACCAGGCGCTGCCAGCCCCTGACGAGTCCTTTCTGGCACGGTGTGACCAACCGTTGAGTCCGTTGCGTATCGGCTTCTGCCCGACGCTGTTTGACACACCGGACGACGCGCAAATCGCCTCAGCAGTCGAAGCCGCCGTAGGCAACATCGCCAAGTCGCTGCCCGTCACGGTCAGCACGCTCAAACCGAACTGGCAGCACCCGCTGGCGACGTTCGAAACGCTGTGGGTTGCCGGGCGCGGTATTGCTTATGGCAAAGCGCTTGCGCAGCAACTGGACCAGCTTGACCCTGGCTTTGCCGATCTGATCAGGCGTTCTGCCCAGCACAGCCTGAGCGATTACTTGCAGGCACTTCAGCAGCGCGCTGCGTTTGCCAATCAGGTCCATGCGCTGTTTGAAGATTACGATTTGCTGATCATGCCCACGTTGCCGATTCTGCCGTTTGCTGCCGACGACGTGGCACCGGCCGGTTATGCCGGGCAGGACGGCGCTTTGCCGTGGGCGCGCTGGACGCCATTTACTTACCCTTTCAACATGACCGGCAACCCGGCGGCCAACCTGCCCTGCGGGTGGAGTTCCGGCGGGCTGCCCATTGGTCTGCAAGTGGTCGGGCCACGCTTTGCCGACGCTCAGGTGCTGCAGTTCTGTGCCACTGTGGAAGCCATCGCGCCATGGGATCAACACTTGCCACCGATTTTGGGGCAGTAGCCATGTCCCTCTTGCTTGCGGATCAACGGCCAACGGGCCCGGACACTGGAGTTCTTACTTTGCAACGGAATGCCACCCCCATGCTCAATCAGCCGCGCCTGGACGAAATCATGCGCCTGCTCGCCCAACAGCAGCGTGTCAAGGCGTCGGACCTTGCACAATTGCTGTTCGTGTCCGAAGAGACCATTCGCCGCGACTTCAAGTATCTGGAAGAAGAGGGCCGATTAAGGAGAATTCACGGTGGCGCGATTCTGCCCAGATCCAGCGAAGAACTGCCTTTGCAGGAACGCAGCAGGCTCAAGCCCCGCGCCAAGGCAGGTATTGCTGCCCGCGCTGCGCAACTGGTCAGCGAAGGCATGGCGATCTTCCTCGACACCGGTACTTCGACGCTGGCGCTGGCCCAGCAACTGACGCGGTTCAGCCAGTTGAAGATCATCACCAATTCGCTGGACATCGCCCAGTTGATATCGCACCAAAGCGACAATCAGGTGCTGGTTGCGCCCGGCGATGTGCGGCGTACCGACAACGCCTTGATCGGGCCGCACACGCTGGAGTTCGCCCGGCAGTTTCATTACGACATCGCCTTCATGGGTATCGGCGGCATTGATCTGGACCTGGGGCTGATGGATTACCAGGAGCCGGAAGCCATGTTGCGCAGGACGCTGGTCAGGCACTGCGCGCGCAGTGTTGTGCTGGCTGATGATGGCAAGTTCGGTCATCGCACCTTTATCAATACTCTTCCGTTCGCCGCGATCACCACCCTGGTCACCAATCGCGCGTTATCCGACGAGTTTGTGACACGCCTGGAGAAAGATCATGTCGACACCCTCTATCCCTGAATTGATCGAGCCAGGTGCAGCTGATCTGGCGGCATTTGAAGCGCTGTTTCAGCAAAGCTCGGCCATTGGTGCAACACCGGCGGGTGGCTTGCACCGGCTGGCGGCATCTGCTGAAGACGGTCGGGTGCGCGACCTGTTTCGGGACTGGCTGAAAGAGCACGGCTTTGAAGTGCGTGTCGATGCGATCGGCAACCTGTTCGGCCTCATGACGTTTGATCCCCAGGCGCCTTATCTGCTGTGCGGTTCACATCTGGACAGCCAGCCGAGCGCGGGTCGTTTCGACGGTGTGTACGGCGTGCTTGCCGGTGCCGTCGCGGTGTCCAGTCTGGCGCGGCAACTGCGTGAACGCGGTGAAATACCTGCCTGCAATCTGGCCGTCGTCAACTGGACCAACGAGGAGGGCGCCCGCTTTCAGCCGAGCCTGATCGGCAGCGGTGTATTTACCGGGGCACTGGCCCTGGAAAATGCCTGGGAAAGCCGCGATGGCGATGGCATCCGTTTGAAGGATGCGCTGCAAGCCATAGGTTATCTGGGTAATGATCAGGTTGATTTGAACATTGCCGGATACGTCGAAATTCATGTCGAACAAGGCACTGGCCTGGAAAGCAGCCAGACGGCAATCGGCGTGGTCCGGGAAACCTGGGCCGCGTTGAAACGGCGGGGGCGGGT
>NZ_LKBW01000281.1:8425-34591 GCF_002699855.1 Pseudomonas amygdali
CACACCATCACGGCGGTGCGCGACGAAGCCGGGCAACATGGCTTGCAGATGCACAGCTCGGTAGGACGTATCGAGGTGTACCCCAATTCACCCAATGTCGTGCCTTCCCGGGTCTCCCTGCTGATCGAGTACCGCTCCCGCGATGTCGGTCTGCTGAGCGCGGCAGGTGAACGCCTGGACGCAACGTTGCACACTATCGCCGACAGGACCATGACCGGGTTTGAGGTGGAAAGCAGCGTACTGCGCCCGCCCGCCAGGCTGCATGAAGGGTTTGCGGAACTGGCGCACGCAGTAGGCGGCGAGCTGGGCCTGTCGACCGCCGACAGCATGACGGTCGCCGGTCATGACGCGATCAGCATGAACCGCCATTACCCGGTGTGCCTGCTGTTCATCCCCAGCAGCAATGGCGTTTCCCATAACGAGGCCGAATACACCAACGATCAGGACATGCGCAACGGTTTGCGCATGCTGACCGGGCTGTTGTATCGGGCTTGCACCTCATCCGCTTCGTTTAGTTGAGGACTGACCATGTCATATGCTGACGACCTGACCACACGCCTGCTCGGCGCATTGGCAAACTGCGGGCTGGATGCGAACGCGCACACCGAGGTCGTTACGCAGGGCGTGGCATCGCCCTCCAGGCTGTCGACCGAATGGACGGGTTTTCGAGTGGCCGGTGCACAGGGCGCTGTTTACGCCAAGGTGCTGCATACCGATATGGCGCAACTGATTGATTTCGAAAAGGCAGCGCAGGCCAGTGAATGCGCAGGCCGTAGCGGCGCGGCACCGCGCTTGCTTGGCGCAGACACGGCCTGCGGTGTGCTGATTTTCGAGGATCTGGGTCTGGACTGGCGTGCTGCCCGGCTCGATGACCTGCTCGCGCCGGGCCACCTTCAGGCGCTGTGGGCGCTGAAGCGGCTGGTGCATGTCGGGCCTGTGCCTGATGTTGTGCGCTCGCCGATGATGGATATCGAGCGCCTTCGCACACTCTGCGAACGTGACAACGTTGCACTGCCCGCAGAACACCAATGGATTGACCGCTGTGTTGACATGGTCTGGCAGGCATTGCAGACCCGCTCTGTGCAGGCGGTGCCGCTGCACGGCGACGGCGTTGCCAGCAATGTGATGGTGTCAAGCGAAGGCCGGTTGCGCCTGGTGGATTTCGACTACGGCGGCTGCATGGACCCTTGGTACGACGTTGCGATTACCCTCAACGAGCTTTATTCGTTTGAAAGCCAGTGGCGCGAAGGGATCAGCGCATGGGCGGGGCAGTGTCTGGAAGTCGACTATGCCGTCTGCCGCTTGTATGCGCTGATCAACGACTGGTACTGGACATTGTGGGGGCTTTGGGCAGGTACGACGTCCGTGCGGCCACTGGAGTTTTCCAAGGTCGGTCAATGGACGCTGCTGCGTTGCCGGCAGTGTGTTCAGGACCCGCGCCTGGAAGGCTGGATGCGTCAGGTTCAGGAGGGTAGAGCATGAAAACGTTAGGGCAGTCTGTCAGTACCCAGGAACGACAACTGGAAGCTGCGGTGCGCAGTATCGACAGTTGGCAGGGGCGGCGCGTCGGCTACGAGCCGGTCAGCGGCGGTATCTCCAACACTAATTGGCGGGTCGAGGTCGAGGGGGCCGACACGGCGTACTTCTTCAAGGTGCCGGGCGCCGGCACAGAAATGTTCATTGACCGCCACACGGCCCACGAGGCCAGTGTGAAAGCGGCGCAAACCGGCTACGGTGCGCCGGTGTTTGCGTTTCTTGAAGCGTTCGGTGTCGAAGTGTTCGAGTTCATGGAGGGCTGGCGGGCATCCTCCAATCATGACTTCCTGCAGCGCGACATACGCCACGGCGCTCTGCAAGGGCTCAAGGCGTTCAACGATCAGCCGTTGCTGAAACAGACCAAGACCGTGTTCGACATGATTGCCGAGCACCAGAACCAGGTGGCGGAGCTCAAGGGCATCAAGCCTCAGGATGACGACTGGTTGTGCCTGCAATATCAGCGCGCAAAAGCTGCCCTGCAAGCTTCCGGAATTGATCTGGCACCGTGCATGAATGACACGCTGGCAGGCAACTTCATGCTCAACGCGGAGCGTCAGATTCGTCTGGTGGATTTCGAGTACGCCTCCAATAACGATCGCCATTACGAACTGGCGCTGTGGTTCGGCGAGATGTTTTTCAGTGACGAGATGGAGCTGGCGCTGATCGAGGACTACTTCGGTCAGGTCAGCGCGCAAACCGTAGCGCGGATCAAGCTGAACAAGGCGTTGGCAGATATCAAATGGTCAACCTGGGCAATGGTCCAGCACGCCGTGTCGCAACTGGACTTCGACTTTTACAAGTACGGCACCTGGAAGCACATGCGCGCGCGCAGCATCATCAATGATCCGCAATGGGAAACCTGGTTGCGACAGGCATGACCCGTCCTCTCCAGGCATACCTGTAACAAGCACTCCAATAATAAAAAAGTAGCGGGTGACCGCGTGTTCCTTTTCCTGCTTGAGTTTTATCCGATCACTTATCCATAGCCAGATCCTGAAATTCAAGGAGCACTCCATGAGTAACGTTCCGTCTTTTGAAAATCCCGGCCGCCTGAAAAATCTGGTGTTTGGCCTGTACTTCTTCGCGCTGTTGATGATGGCGCTGTTTCCGCCGTTCTACCTCAAGGTCAGTGGCAGCACCGCGCTGGTGCTCGGTGTGCCACTGCCGATCTTCTACTGAATTCTGATCGCCGTGCTCATGGGGCTGGGCCTGTGGATGCTGTACGTGGTCGAGTCTCTGCTGGGTGAAATTCCACAAGAGGGGGACGGGCAATGATCAGCACGACTATGGTTTCGGACCTTTACATCACCTTCGGCCTGATCGGCGTGTTCCTGGCGGGCATGATCGCCGTGTTGTACGCGACCAATCGCAAGAGCGAGAGCTTTTCCGACTACGCGGTGGGCGGTCGCTCCTACGGTCCCTGGTTCATCGCCATGTGCTACACCAACTCGTGGTGGCCGGGTGCAACTTTTACTGCGTTCTTTGCACTGTCTGTCGGTGGCGCGCTGGGCTTTTACGGCATGGTCTATGCCACGCTCGGCGTGACCGCCATGTACCTGATGGCCAATCGTGCCTGGACCTGGGCAAGCGTTTCAACCTGACCACCCAGCCGGACCTGCTGGGCATGCGCTTCAACAGCCCGGTGGTCAAACGCATTGCTTCGATCATTGGCATCATCTCGGTATTTCCCTGGGTGGTGATGGGCATTCAGGCCCTCGCGACGCTTTTTCAGTTCGCCAGCTTTGGCCGTTGGGGCGTGACCACTTGCCTGCTGGTCGGGGTGGTGGTGATCCTGATCCGACAGTACTGGACGGTGAGCATGGGCATGCGCGGCCTGATCATGACCGACATGTATCAGGGGCTGATTGCCTACGTGCTGTGTGCCGCGCTGTGCATTTTCCTGCTGTTCGGTGCTCACGCGTCGTTCGCCAACCTGTCGCAACTGCCCGCCACCATGCTGGTGATCCCCGGCGGCGCAGGCAGCACTTACGGCCCGATGTACATGTTCAGCCTGATCTTTACCGGGGTGATCGGCTCCATGTGCTGGCCCATGAGCTTTCAGCGTATCTATACCGCCAGCGGTGTGCGTTCGGTGAAGAAGGGCACACTCCTGACCATCATGCTGGTGGGTGGCTTCTACGGCATTCTGATGCTGTTCGCCGCGGCAATCAGTCAGGACCCCAACGTGGCCGCGCATCCGCAGCATGGCTGGTTCCTGTCACTGTTCGATATCGGCGGGCCGTGGTTGCTGGGGCTGGCAATCATGATTGTCCTGGCGGCCAGCATCGGCCATGTCGACGGCTGCGTTCAGGTGTGCGGTACACAGTTTGCCAACGATCTGGCGACCTGGAGCAAGCCGCGCAGTGATCGCGAGAAGACTGTTCTCGCCAAGGTGGGCATGGTGGTTTTCATCGCGGCGGCGTCGCTGTTGGCGTACCTGACCTTCGATTACGCGCGCCTGCAACTGCTGGCACAGATTTCCTATCAGGGCATCATCCAGCTGGCCGTGCCGCTGTTCTTCGGCGTCTTCAGCCGTCGTGGCAACAAGCAAGGCGCGATTGCCGGCATGCTGGTCGGTATTGTGATCGCGATTGTGCTGACCACAATTTACCCCGACGACATTCCGGCACTGGGTTCGTTGACCAGCGGCATCATCGGCCTGATCTTCAATGCGGGCATTTTTGTCGCGTGCGCCATTGCGATCAAGCCAAGTGCGGAGGAGGTCAGACGCGTTGATGAGTTGTTCGCCATGGCAGCACCGGCGCGACATGGCGTGCGCCCGATTGCTGCTATGGGCTAGTCGATAAAAGCCCTGAGCGGCGAGGGCAGGTAGCGGCGTTCTGGATAGTACAGATACGGCCAGGTGAGGCGCTGCCACCTGGGCTCAAGTATCGGTTCCAGTGCGCCGCTGTCCAGATGAGTACGTAGCCGGTTTTTGAACAGGAGGCGGCTGCTCAATCAGAGCCTGCCTTGCTCGCGCAGCACTGCGCCGATTCGCTCTATTTCCAGTTCGCCCTGATTAAGCGCGGCCTTACTGGTGTGCACCGAATAGTAGCCGGTGACCAGATCATGCGGATGCTTGACTGCCGACCCCAGCACGAAATGGGTATCGCCTTTTGCGACGAAGTCGATAGGGCGATCCGATTCCTCGAAAATAGCCAGTTCGCCAGCGCTGATCGGGCCGCCTGCGTCGAGGTGTCCGGCGTTGATCGCCAGCCAGGCGACGCTATGACCTGCGGGCGGCGTGTAGCGCCAGTGCTCGCCGTCTTTCAGTTTTACGGCCAGATAATTCATGCCCTGTGGTGCAGGTATGCTGCTTTGTGCTGCACCGTAACGCCCCAGCAGCACCTGTGCCGGGCCTTGCCGCGCAACCTGCGACGCCGCCAGATAAACGCTGTGTGCAGGGCCATTCTCTTGCGCTGCGGGCAGGGCTATCCATAGCTGAAAGCCTGTAATCGGCGCATCGCTTACCGGCTGGGCGTCATGCCATACGCCATTGCCCGCGCTCATCCATTCCACACCACCGTTGGGCAATATGCCTGATTTACCGGTGGTGTCTTCGTAGGCCATTTCGCCTTCGATCATATAGGTCAGCGTTGCAATTCCTGAGTGTGGATGCATGCCGAAGCCTTTTTTTCCCGGCTCGGGTTTGAAGTCGAATTGATCAAGAAATACGAAAGGCTTCAATAACTGACCCAGATCGCCAGGGCTCATCAGGCGAGTGATAGGCCCTCGGCTTTTGCCGCTGGTGCGATGGGTGATGGCGCGTGGCTGAATGCTGACGATAGTGTTCATAGCGTTGTCCTCTAGGCCTTGATGCCTGAGCACAAAGAATAAGCCTCTGTGGATTGCTTGATTAGTCGGTATAGTTGGTTTGGACTCATCCATAAATGAAAGGAATAAACCCCGTGGCGCTTGACCTCAACGATGTCGCCCTGTTTGTGCAGGTCGTGCGCAGCGGCAGCTTTGCGCAGGCGGCAAGGCATCTGGGCATGCCTTCCAATACGGTCAGCCGCAGGGTTCAGCAATTGGAAATACAGCTGGGCACTCGATTGTTGCATCGGTCGACACGCAAGCTGGTCCTCACCCAGGCAGGTGAAGACTTCCACGAACGCTGTGTGGGCGCTGTCGATGGTTTGATGGATGCCGCAGAGCAACTTGTTTCACATCGAGAAGAACCTGGCGGTCGGCTGCGCATCGCCGCAATGGCGGATTTCTTCGATTTCTTTTCGATGGAGTGGGTGGCTGATTTTCTTGCCGAATATCCTCTGGTTCAGCTGGAGTTCGTGCTCAGCGATGAGCGCGCCGACCTGATCGCTGACCGGCTGGACATCGCGTTTCGCGGCGGCCCTTTGCAGGATTCGGGCTACGTAGGGCGTCAATTGATCGAAGAGGGGCATGACACTATGGTCGCCAGCCCGGCGTATATCGCCGCTCACGGCATGCCGGACTCGCTGCAGAGCCTGCACGGGCATTACTGCGTCAGCACGGCGCATCCCGGCGGTTGCACTGTCTGGCGGTTGCTCGGGCCGGACGCGAAGATGCATGAAGTGCAGATGGCCAGCCGATTCAATGCCAACACCGCGCAGGCATTGCGTAAAGCGACCCTGGCAGGGATTGGTATTGCGCTATTGCCCGCGACGCTCATCCGCTCGGATTTGCGCGATGGCAGACTGGTGCCGGTACTGACGCAGTACCAGCGCACCAGTCATGGTCTGCATGTGCTTTATCCCAGTCGGCAACATCTGCCGCCTGCGGTGTCGGCATTCATAGCGCTGGTCATGGAAAAACTCAGGGACAAGGCGTTTGCGGCGCAATGAGCCGCCTTGGCGGCACACTACATGCTCTGCGTCACTTCAACTTCGAGGTCATGTAGATCAGCCGAACGGTCGCAACCGTAATGGCTTCTGCGTCGTTCTTGATGTTTTCCAGCTGGTCGCTGTCGACGTTGCTTTCGCCTGCATTTGATTCAATCAAGCGGGTCACGTGGTACAGGTTCTGAGTCACGTCGTGCAGGTTGCCGTGCAGGCGAGCAACAACGCGGTTGAGAGGAGCGCAGGCCTGGCTATTCGAAATCGTGACGGCGGGTGAGCTGAGACCGGTCACCACGTAGGCCACATCCACGCCCGCATTCGAGACGCTGGAAAGGTAGTCTGCCCGAGGCGAGCGAACACCGTTTTCGTAGTTGCCCTGAGCGTTGGTTTCCACGCCACCTATCGCGCCCAGTGCGCTTTGCGAAAGTTTGAGGCGCAGACGTTCCTTTTTCAGCCGTGCTCCGATCCCTGTCATCCGTTTGTCCTCGATAGACTGTCCGCTGCAAGCCAAAGGCTTGTTGCCACACATCAGGGTTAACAAGCGTTACTGGCACTGATCGATAAGGCACTCCAACAGACCCGGAAAACTGAGCATTCGGGCCGATCAGGTACTAACGTGCCAGACAGGCGGTAGAGTGTACGTAGGAATTAAACAGGGTGATACATTTTTGTACGGACTTGAACGCTTTTAAACGGCGGTTTTGCAAGGCTTTCTGCAGCCATGTTGCCTGAAACCGGGAGGTCTTTAATGGACGTCCCGATAGGCTTACAGGCAGTGAGAGGCGGGCTGTGCGGTCCAGCTGGCGGCAGTTGCGGCGATCTTGTCAGCTAACCGGGACACGGCCTTCTGATGGGCGATGATGAGATTTTCCATGCCTTCCCCGGCCTGTTCGCGAATCACGCTGCTGCACGTCAGACTCTGCCGCTTGCTGCCGGCGGTGGCGCCTGCATCGCGAAGCCCGAGCGTCCAGACCACATCGATCAACGCATAATTGCCAGGCATCGACTCGAAGCGGCGTACATCTGTACGGACCGAAAGCACCGGTTGATCGCTGTTTTTCGGCAGACCGGCCATGTCGCGGCTGCCGAAATGACGTTCAAGTTGCGGCGTCAGCGCATCGTGAAACTCGTCGCCCAGTGGCGAGCCCCAGCGTTCGGTGTCCAGAATCGCAAGGCTGCCGTTGCCCTGGCGAACCACCAGTGGCGGCTGGTCAACCTGAACCGGCATCAAGACCGGCAGCATCTCGAACTGAAACGGCATGGGTCTGGCCGCTACGCTGCTGGCCGCGCCCATGGGCGCAATCAGGGTGTAATAGTGGGTCTGCGTCGATGTGCAGGCACCCAGGCCTAGGGCTGCGGCAAGTAACGCCAGTTTCAGGCGCAAGGTCATTGTTTTGGCTCCAGATCAATGGCTCGGGATGAGGACGGGGCGTTGAACGAGCGTGGGGCTGCATCGCCCGTGCGACCGCGAATCAGCGATTCTGGATGGCGGCTGAGGAAGTCAGTCAGCACCCGTACCGAACGAGCGGTGCGCTGCACTTCATCCAGCGCCTGGCCCAATTGTTGACGCGCAGGCGAATCTTCAGCGAATGAATCGTTGGCGGTGCCCAGCGTTTTTTCAGCCTGCTGCAAGGTGCCACGCATCTGCGGCAGCACACTGCTGTTCACCTGTTTGAGGGTTTTCTGCAGCTCGCTCAGGCTGCCATTCAGATTCTTCGCCAGCTCGTCGATCGGCAGTTTGCTGAGCTTCTCGACGAACGCCTGCAATTGCTCCTGCAACTTGTCGAAGCTGCCCGGTACGGTCGGGATTTCCAGCGGACGGGCCTTGGCATTGAATGCCACTTTCGGTGCCTTGGGATCGAATTCCATGGCGATGTACAACTGGCCGGTCAACAGGTTGCCGTTGCGCACTTGAGCGCGAAGGCCGTTGGCGACAAACGCTCCCAGCACTCTGGCGGATTGTTCCTCTTCATCGCCCTTGCCGCCGAGTTCCTGCAGTTTCGACTCGGCCGCACCCAGGCGCTTGGGATAAATCACTGCACCCACGATACCTGGGAAGGTCTTGGTCGCCGGGTCGTAATCCAGATCGACCGACACCACCTTGCCGATATTGACGCCCAGAAAGTCTACCGCTGCGTTGACCGTCAACCCGCGAAGCGACTGATTGAAGGGCATGCGGATATAGCGCGGTTCTCCGTCGGGCGGAGCCAGCGCGGTGGCCTGATCATCGAATATCTTGAATTCGGCGTTCTCGTCGGCGAGTTTCGAGTCCGGGCTCCAGTTGGGCTCGCGGAAGGCAATGCCGCCGGAGATGATCGAGGTCAGCGACTGGGTATTGACCTTCACCCCTGACGCGCCAACCGTGATGTCGACCCCGCTGGCATTCCAGAAACGGGTGTCGGTGGTGATGTACTGATCATTTGGTGCGTTGATGAAGATCTGAATATCGACCCCGCGACCATCCTTGGACAACTCGTAGCCAACCACCTGACCGACCTGAATGCGTCGATAGTAGATCGGTGAGCCAATGTCCAGAGAGCCGAGGTCGTCGGTATGCAGTTTGAAGCGCTTGCCTTTTTCACCAAAAGTGACCGGTGGCGGTGTTTCCAGACCGGTAAAGCTGGTTTTAGTCTCTTCGGAGCTGCCCGCGTCGGCGCCAATGAAGGCGCCTGACAGCAACGTGTCGACGCCCGATACGCCGTGCGCGCCGATGCGCGGTCGCACCACCCAGAACTGGCTGTCGATTCTCGTGAACGGCGCGGCGCTGGTGTTCAGGTCGATGCTGGCCAGTACATGGGTACGGTCTTCACTAAGGGTGATATCGGTAACCATGCCGATGATCACGTTTTTGTATTTGACCTGGGTCTTGTTGGCCTCAAGGCCTTCTGCGGTCAGGAAGCTCACGGTGATTTTCGGGCCGATGTTCATCCAGTCATGCAAAGCCATGGATACGCCAATGATCGCTGCAACGATCGGCACCAGCCAGATCAGCGAGACGCGCAGGCGACGACGTTTGACTTCAGGGCGTGGCACTGAAGCAGACGGGGGGAGGGTATTGTCAGACATCTTCAACCTCTGCGTCCCAGATAAGCCGGGGATCGAAACTCATGGCGGCGAACATCGTCATCACCACTACCAAGCCAAAAAACAGAATACCGATCCGCGGCTCGATGGTGCTGAGCTCGCGAAACTGAACCAGAGACGCCACAAGGGCCACAACCAGCACATCGAGCATCGACCAGTAGCCGATCAGCTCGATGAAACGGTAAAGACGTGCGCGCTCGCGCATCGCCCAGGTGCTGCGGCGCTGACACGTGATCAGCAGCATGCCCAGCACCAGAAATTTGATACAGGGCACCAGAACACTGGCGACAAAGATCAGGATGGCAATGTCCCAGGAGCCGCTTTCAAAAAACTCCAGTACGCCGCTCATGATGGTGCTTTCACTGCGGTTGCCCAGAAGGTTGGTGTACATCACCGGCAGCACATTGGCCGGGATATAGAAGATCAGTGCGGCAATCAGATAAGCCCAGGTGCGGCTGATACTGTTGGGCTTGCGTCTGTGTACCGGTGAGTCGCAGCGCGGGCAGCGCGTAGCGCCCTCCTGGCAGGCGTAACCGCAGGTATGGCACAGGCAGAGCTTGTGTTCATGGGCGAAGGGAATGCCGTTCATTGCGGCGGCACTCCCAGTTCATCCCACAACCTGCGGATGTCCTTGTTGGCGATCAGCAGAATCAGCACCATCAGCATGGCCATGGCCCACAGCCCGACGCCGGGATGCACGTCGAGCATTCCGGACAGCTGGATGATCGCCACCAGAATACCGAGCATGCACACTTCGAGCATGCTCCACGGCCGCAGGTGTTCCAGGGCGCGCATGCAGGCCCTGAAGCCGGGCGCGATGATGCCTTTGTGCGCATGTACTAACACCCAGAACAGCAAGGCGATCTGCAAAAGCGGCGCAAAGATAATCGAAAGGCCGGCGACCAGCGCAATGATCGTGATTCGCCCTTGGGCAAGGGCTTCAACCGATTGCCAGAGCGTGACCTCGTTGGTCAGGCCCTTCATGCTGATGCTGATCACGGGAAACAGGTTGGCGAATACAAAAAGCATGGCCGCAGCGACGGTCAGTGCCAGTAACTGCTCAATGGTCATTCGGTGGCCGCGCCCGAGCAGTGCCTCGCAACGCAGGCAGAACGCTGCTTCACCGGGCTTCAGCGGTTGCGCTTCGTACAGCGAGTCGCAATGCTCGCAAATGATCAGGCCAGGAGAGTGTTCAGTAGGATGCACAGTGCTCATCGACGCCATTGCTGCAGAGGTAAGGGGTGAGAACGCGAAGCACGAAAAGATACCTCGTTAATGGCAGTGTGAAGCGTTTTTTTTGTACAGTCCATGCCAACGTATTGGTACACGTCATTGACCGCGATAGCGGTGGGTGGTTCACATGTCATAGCGCCATTATTCCATGCGGGAGCACATGCAGGAATAAGGGTGGAGAATATGTCGGCAACCGATGCCTTTTACACTCATCTGCAAGGCATCGGTCGCCGTATTGTTTTCAAACAGGCCTGTCCTAGAGCTTGCCGGGCTTTACGCGTTGCTTGAGGAACCCTAGCAGCTGGCGGGCGGACGCTGGCACGTTGTGTTCGTCAAACGTGAGGCAGATTTCTCTGGCCTCATCCTCAATAGTGATTTCGTACTGATTCAGATCCCGCGCCTGATCATTGAACGCGCTGCTGGACTGATTCAGGCCGCTGTCACTGACCAGCCGCTGCAGTTGCTCGGCTTCCGGCTGCTCAAGGGTGGACGTATCGACTTCACAGCGTTTGACGGCGCCCGCAAAGCCGCCGGATTGCACTAGACAGACTTTCATTTCAAGCACCTTTGTGTTCGGCTAAACCTTGACCCCGACTTCCTTCCAGGCCGCTTGTACGGCTTTTTTGGCTTTAGGGCCGAAGCGTGAATCCGAGGCGATTTTTATGCTGGCTCTGGCGCAGTCGACAAACTGACTGTCAGAGGCCAGCTCCAGCATCGTTTCATACCAGATTCTGCCCGCTACTTCCCAGGCATTTCCGCCCAACGCCTTGGCGACCAGCACGAACGCCCGATTGGGGATGCCCGAATTGATGTGTACGCCGCCGCGGTCCTTGGCGCCAGTGTACAGATCGGCCATCGTTGTCGGTTGCGGATCATCGCCCAGGTCCGGATCGTTGGAATAGGCGGTGCCCGGTTTTTCCATGTCGCGAATACCCCGTCGTGTAGGAGCGGGCACTAGCAATTCCTTGCCAACTACCCAGTCCGACTCGGCGGCGCTGGTGCCCTGTTTCCATTGACGCACCAGCATGCCGAAGACATCGGCGAAATGCTCGTTGAGGGCTCCGGACTGTCCGCGGTAATCCAGGTTCGAGGTGAAACTCTGCACCCCGTGGGTCAGTTCATGGGCGATTACTTCCAGGCTGCCGGTGAAGCGCTTGAAGACCAGATCATCACCGTCGCCATACGCCATCTGGCTGCCATTCCAGTAGGCGTTGCTCAGCGGTACGTGGTCGCCATTGAAGTCCACCTCGGCGACGTGCACCGTAGACACCAGCGACATGCCACTGTCGTCCAGCGAATTGCGCTCGAACAGTTCCGCGTAGAAATCGTAGACATCGCCGCAACCGTCGTATGCTTCATCGGTTGCCTTGTCACCAGTCGGGGCCTGGCCTTCCTTGCGAGCCACAGCGCCGGGAATATCGTCGGTTCCCTTGGCATCGTGAATCACGCAGTGCTTTCGACCGTCAGGCGATTTGATCGCGTGCATGGAGGGCATGGTTCGGGCTGAAAGTCGTGATGCCAGGAACGCCGAGCTGCTCGTCAGGTTGGCAATGGCCCGGGCGCTTACCAGAGTCTTTGGGGACTGCGCCATACGCTCGAGCATATAAGGCGGAATGAAGCAATGCAGGGGGTTACGGTCGTCGCACATGATGAACTCCTGTTCTAATGCACCAACGGCGGCAAGCCATCGGTCAACATGGTCGCAGGCGTTTGACACTTCATGTTGCGTTTATATGCAAAGAAATATCTGATCACATGACCAGTGATCGCAAAAAATATAACTGATTGTTGCGAGAACAGCGCATGGCCAGTGCCCAAAGCCCTTTGGCCGGGCATGCGACACCTCGACACAGTCCATCAACGGGCATTGCGAGAATGTTAGACTCGCGCCACTTCAGACGAGGAGCAGACCTACGTGCGCAAGACGGTAATGATGATAGTGGTACTGGCTCTGGCCGGATGCGATGCAGGCAACTCGAGTGCGCCCGCCAGGGAAAAAGCCCAGGATGCGGCGGTTACTGCTCCGGTCTCCACGCCACAGTGGTTCATCCAGATGAATTCGCGCGAAGCGGTGAGCGATACCAGTGCCTGGCTGCTGGAACGCAGTTATGCCCCAGTCATCGTGGACATCGACGGTAAGCAGCAATTGTTGATCGGACCTTATGAAAGCCAGGCCCAGGCTGAGGAACAGCGCGTGTTGTTGCAGGCCAAAGTGAGCAAATCCCACCGGTTTGCCGAGCCGTCGGTGGTACAGCACGCCCGCTTAAGGTAATTCATCAGGCCTACACCATCGTTACAACAGCATCAAGCATTGCGGGCCCGTACCCAGGCCCGCGATGCTTCTCATCAGCGGCTGTCGATCAACGACGACCCAGCAACAGGCCGACTACCAGGCCGAAGCCTGCAGAAATAGCCACGGTTTGCCACGGGTGACCACCGATGTAGGTTTCGGTCGCTTCAACGACTGGTTTGGTGCGGTCGCGCACGCTGGCCATCGAGTCCAGTGCCTGCTTAAGCTTGAGGCTCAGTTGTGCACGCAGCGTTTCTGCTTCTTCGCCAACCAGCGCAGCGCTTTCCTTGAGCAATTTGTCGGATTCTTCGATCAGTGCCTGCAGGTCACTGAATGCCTGATCCTTGATTTGATCGGCAGCTTGTTGAGCAGGGGTCTTACGAGCCATGGGTATCTTCCTTTCAAGTGGTGGCAACAGTGATCAATGGAGTCTCGCGCATCCTGAAAAGTTGCAATTGCTTGAATGACCCGACGCAAGACTCTGCAGGTAACGCCCCTTACGGGTGTAAGATGCAGCCGTTTTTAGCCGTAGGTGACTGTGATGAGTTTCAATCTGGCCAATCGGCCGCTCCCCGAACGTACCGCTCTTGAAGACGAGAAATCCCGTTTGTTCGACCTCTGGCAGAGCAATCTGGGCAAGGCCAAGAGTGAGGCTGCACGCTTGATGGGCGAGCGCGCGAAGCGCAAGGGCAAGTGGTCCGAATGGGTACGTTCCGAACTGGACACGATGAGCCCGCCGGAATACGCCAACATGGTTCGCAGTGAAGTGAATCGTCTGGTGGCGGCGAGCAAGTAGCCTGCGACAGCGGCCTTCGCATTTGGCGGTGATCGTTGCTCGTGCCAGCGTTGGCATGACGGTTACAAATTTCCGTTCCTCATGCCCTTGCATGGGAATGCCTTGCATGCCGGGCTGATTCAGGCCTTTTGAGAACATTGATGGCCCAAGCCAGCGCAAGATTCACCCAGGGCAGCGTAGCGCGCCACATCGTCATCACCGCCAGTACCAGTGCCTTGAGCCTGTTTGCGATTTTTCTTGTCGACATACTGACGCTGGTCTATGTCTCGATGTTGCATGACCCTGTGCTTCTGGCTGCGGTCGGCATCGCCAAGGTGCTGATTTTTTTCAACAGCGCGCTGGTGACCGGTGTGTTCATCGCTGCGACTTCGGTGTTGTCGGAGCGCATCGGCCATCGCGCGGTCAAGTCCATACCTCGACTGACCGGCAGCCTCATGCTGATGGTGGTCATGGTCGCCGGTCTGGCGTCTGCCGCACAGTTGGCGCTGGTGGTGCCGATTACCCACTGGCTAGGGGCCGAGGCGGCCACTTACGAGGCGGCGTGCAGTTTCATCTGGCTGACACTGCCTTTTACCGTGCTACAGGCCGTGATGCAGATGTCGGCGCAGATGCTCAGAACCACCGGTGATAACCGTCGGGCGCTGGCAGTGGTGCTCTCAGCGGCCGCCACGCTGGCGGTCGCAGACCCGCTGTTTATCTTTGCGCTGGACCTGGGGCTGAACGGCGCAGGCATCGCCTTTGCCATATCGGCAGCGGTGTCCGCGTCCATCGGGCTGTATTGGGTGCGCAGCCGCATAGGGATGGTTTTCACGCGCAATCTGAAACTGCTGCGCCTGCATGCCGTGCGTACCTTCAGGCTTGCGCTTCCTGCCATGGCGGCGAATCTGGCGACGCCGGTCGGTTTGGCTTATCTTGTCGCCTCGCTTTCGGCATTCGGCACCTCCGCCCTGGCCGCCATGGCGGTGCTGGATCGGGTCCTGCAGTTTTCGTATTGCGCCTTTTTTGCTTTGCCTGGCGCGCTGGCCCCGGTGCTTGGCCAGAATATTGGTGCGAACCGCGACGATCGCGTGCGCTCTGCGGTCATCTTTACCCGGCGGCTGGTGGTCTGTTACGGGCTTGCAGTCTGGTTGATGCTGGTGCTGTGTAGCGGCATGATTGCCGATCTCTACCAGCTAGGAGCCGAGGCCCGCGCTGTGTTCATGGCCTTTTGCTTGTGGGGCGGCGGCCTCTGGGTTTTGATTGGTCTGGATTTCGTCGCCATCGCCGTATTCATAACCATGAACAAGTCATGGTGGGTGGCGGTGTTTGCCTGGCTCAGGGCAACAGCGGGTACAGTGCCCTTCGTATTCGCCGGTATTCACTGGTTCGGCAGCAGTGGTGCATTGCCTGGCATGTTTACCGGTAATGCGATCATTGCGCTGATCTCCATCACCACCGCTTCACTGACAGCGAAGCGGTTTTTTACCAGCAGGGCCCCGGTTACCAGCATCGGGGTACATTGAATCAAGGCGTTATCAGGTTTTTATGGTTATCGAAGAATCAGGGAATGAATCCGAAGAAACAGCTGCGCCCAAGCGCCGTCGTGCGCCCAAGGGTGACATGCGCAGAAAGGCCTTGCTGGATGCCGCCACGGTTGTTTTCGCCAGGGACGGCTATTCGAGTGCATCAATGCGCGAGGTTGCATTGCTTGCCGGCATCACCACCGTCGGCTTGCTGCACCATTTCCCCAACAAGGAAGCCTTGCTCGCTGCGTTGCTGGAGCGCAGGGATCAGCGGGTTACGTCACGCTTTCAGGATCTGGTGACCGAACCGACGCTTGACGGGTTTCTGAAATTTCTGAAGCTGAGCATGAGCTTCAGTATCGAGAATGCCGACGAGTGTCAGGCGGCACTGCTGATGAATACCGAGAGCCTGTCGAAGTCGCACCCTGCGTGGACATGGCATCGCGAGCGATTCCAGCTGACTCATGAGCATGCACGCGGCCATTTGCAGGCGTTGATAGAGGCGGGAGAAGTGCGTGCCGACATCAATGTCAAAGCCCTGGCCCAGGAAATCTTCTCGGTCATGGACGGTTTGCAGATTCAGTGGCTGAGAAGCCCGCAAGACGTCGACGTCATGGCGGTTTTCGATATCTACGTGCAGCGTCTGGGCAGGGATATCAAGGCTCATCCCTGAGCCTTGACGGGGTGCATCAGTAAGTCTGTGCCGCGCTGACCTGTACTGCCTTGCGCAGTGGCAGTGGCAGCGGGTTGCTGTCACGAGTGGTCAGTTTTTCCGGGTACAGGGTGATCAGCGTCCTGTTGAGGGTCAGGTTCTCCGAGTCTGCCCCCACGAGAATCTTGAACTTCCCGGCGTCCACGTCCCAGCTTGCCGTCTTGTCGACGTAGTAGGCCAGCGAGCGGGAGTCTATCGGTACGCTGACAGTCTTGCTCTCGCCGGGTTGCAGGTACACCTTGGTGAAGCCCTTGAGTTCTTTCTCCGGACGGTCCACCGCAGGTTTGACCGGCTGCACATATAGCTGTGCCACTTCGAAGCCTGCCTTGTCACCCGTATTGGTCACGGTGAATTTGACGTCGATTGTCGAGCCCGGCGTCAGCACGTTGGTCGACAGTTTCAGGTCGCTGTAGCTGAACGTGGTGTAGGACAGGCCGTAACCGAACGGGTAGAGCGGCTTGGCGTGTTTCTTGTCATAGCCGCGATAACCCATGTACAGGCCTTCGCTGTAGGTCATTTCGGTCAGCGGATTGCTGCCGCGATAGGCAGCCGGGTCCGGATAGGAGGCGTAGCTTGGGTTATCCTCGATTTTCTTGTCGATCGTGACCGGCAACTTGCCCGACGGGTTGACTTTGCCATAGAGGATCTCAGCCAGCGCCTGACCGCCTTGCTGGCCCGGGAACCAGGCTTGCAGCGTAGCGCCCACCTTGTTTGCCCAAGGCTGCATGTTGGCCACGCCGCCGCCGTGCATGACGACGATGGTGTTGGGGTTGGCCTTGGCAACGAAGCTGATCAGCTCAGCCTGTTGATCGGGCAGATCGAAACCGTGGTCAGAGCCTTCGCCTTCGTTCTCGGACGTGTTCCCTGTAGCAACCACGACTGCATCGTATTTCGACAGGTCTTTTGGCGGACGCAACGACGCCCAGCTCATCTGCACGCCCGTCAGGCTACCCAGCACAGGGATAAAGTTGCCTTGTACACGCTGGTATTCCAGCTTCACGCTATAGGTCTTGCCAGCCGACAATGCTGCGGTTTTCCCCGACGTTGTCAGCGCGTTCACTACGTCACCGGAGTAAGGCACGCCATCGCTCTGCAGAACGAGTTCATCGTTGACCCACAGTTTGTAAGGGCCGTCTGCTCGCACCTTGAACATCTGAGCGCCCGAGACGGTTGGTTTGATGGTGGTGGTAAACCGCGCCGAGAATGCCCCGGGTGACGGGCTGAAGCCAGACACCGCAGTACTGCCTGCGTTGGTGACGTTGCTGCCGGTGGTCCAGTTCAGGTTCAAGCCTGGTTCCACGCGTGTTAGCACCGGGTCGCCGGAAAAGGTGGTGTTGGAGAAGTACTCGGCTTTTACCCCGGCGTTGCTGATTCCGTTGTCGCCGGTTGCTGGCTGATACCACACCGAACTGGCCGGATTCAGGCTCATTTCCGAGAGGTAGGTGACATCGGAGCTGCTGGACGCCAGTTGCTGCAGGCCGCTCAGCTCGGTTACATAGCTGTTGGGCGGCGAGTTCGCAGTGCCAAAAGGAGATGCAGGGACATCGTGGGCCCAGTTGCCAATCACAGCGATTTTCGCCGAGCGCGCCAGCGGCAGCAACGGTTTGCCCGCAGCGGTGTTTTCGTTGCGCAGTAATACGATGGATTCGCGCGCGGTATTCAGTGCAGCGCGCATGCCGTACTCGGGATGCTCCAGAGTCTTGGCGGTGTTGAGGTTTTCCTGGAGGTCGTAGCTGACGATGGCGCGCAGGTTACGTTTGACCTTGTCGTCGATCACGTTCTGGGTCAGTTGCACGCTCCACAGGTAAGGCAGCAGTTTGGCTTCGGTAAACTGCAGGCCGGATGGCATGTCGATGTCAGTACCGGCCCATGCGCCCTTGAACGCATCGTGAATGGCGTTGAAATCACTGATGACCATGCCCTGATAGCCCCATTCGCCCTTGAGCACTTCAGTGATCAGGTGATGGTTTTCACAGGCATAGTCGCCGTTGACCTTGTTGAAACCGCACATGATCGAGGCGACATTGGCGTTCTTCACCATCGACTCGAAGCCCGGCAGGTACAGCTCACGCAGGGTGCGCTCATCGACCTTGATGTCGACTGCCTGACGATTGGCTTCCTGCTCGTTGGCCAGGTAGTGCTTGCCGCTGGCCTGGATACCCTGGGCCTGAATGCCGTTGACAATGGCCGGTGCCAGTACCGCGCCGAGGAACGGGTCCTCACCGCTGACATATTCTGCCGAACGACCGTTGTAGGGCGTGCGGTACAGGTTGACGCCTGGCGACAGCATCTGCTGGCCGCCGGAAATCCGTGTCTCATAAGCGATGGCCAGGCCGAATTCCTTGGCCCGGTTGATGCTCCAGGTCGCTGCCAGCGCCGACTGCGAAGGGTACTGAGCACCGAACGTGGCATTGTTGACGTGTACGCCCATGGACGAGTCATACGCCACGGTGCCCTTGATGCCCCACTTGAGCAGGGAAGGGATCATGTGGCCGTCGTCGACGCGAGTGAAGTTGATCTTTTCCGACTGGTTCATGTTGTCGAGAATCGAGCTGACGCGCGCTTCGACTGCGTTACCGGTCGCCGGGGTCACGGCGGCGAGCGCAAGGTTGGCCTGCATGACGCTGAACGTCAGCAGGCTCAGGCTCAGCGTCTGTTTGAAGGCTGACAAGGCAAGTGTCCTTCCGGTCGATGTGATCGGTTGATTGAGGTTGTTCATGGTCGTTGTGCCTGGGCAGGGGCGTCGTCGGTGTCCACTGGCGCTTCGAGCAGGGACGACGAACTCTGTTGTTGAGCCGGGTTGATCTTGTCAGCGCCTGATAACTGGTCGCGCTTGGCTTCCACCTGCGTCCGGATCTGTTGATCGGACACAGCGGTATTTGTGCTGGAAGTTGAGTCCGCTGACAGTGCGCAGACACTGTGCGCGCACAAAAGTACTGCACTGAAAACAGACAGCATGGTTCTAGTCATCGATTGCATCTCGATTAATGGTTTGCAGGAGAAAAACAGACGGCTGTCGCAATGACACATCGCTTGGCTGAACAGTAAGTCCAACGCGACAGTAAAAAGTTCACCGGTAGATAAAGTATTACTAACCTTATTTTTATTAAATGATGTCAGTTGGCCTTCATCAGGTTTTTCTTGACGAAAAAAAATTGGGATGATGATTTTTACGAGTTTAAATAGCTATTTTTGCTATTAAATTGGTTTTAATTGTTAAAAAAATTGGAATTTTTAGGTTTTAATTGCTTATTAGTAAACCTAATTGTCGTTAGGTTTAGTGATCTGGTAAGCTTTTCATTCTGACGCTTTTACGTGCGTTCAACACAAGCGACTAATAGTCTATTCAGGGCGGTTCTATAAAAGATTGATGGGCTCAATGATTGTTTTTGAATGCGCTTCAATAAATAGAGTGTTCTAAAAAGTGTGCAAAAATTGACGCTTTGTGCACGGCTTTATTTAAGGTTGAGCGTGTGTTGTGCAGGTCGGGAAGAACGGTATCGGGTGTCCACTGTTTTGCGCGTCAGGCTTCATTAAGTTAAAGGCAAATGCGGTGAGTTACGAATGTCCACGCGTTGACCTCGCGATCTTGAGCATCGTCAAGCGATTGTGCTTGAGCAAACCCCAAAAGCTTACGTTTGGTCAGATCTACCGGGAGCTGGTGCGCGCGTACGCTCGTGCCCCGGCCATCCACGTTTGTGGGAGCGGTCGACACGCTGGTCAGGGAGGGGCTTCTGGTCTCCGCAAGAGTCCTGGAGCCCGATCAGTCATTTCCTTATACCCAGCACATCATCAGTGGCCTGACCGAGATTGGCGCAGCCTCGCTTGCCAGCTGTGAAGACCCCGTGGTCACTCAACGCAGTGTCACTCGTTATACGGCAACGAGGGGTAGTATTGGCCCAGTTCGGTCAGCTTACCCTCATTGTTCAACAGGCTGGAAAAGTGCGGGTCCGGGTTCATCCGGCCAGTGAACCAGGCGTACCTGAACACGTCCGTGCGCTGCTCAAGCGTGGCGACCATCTCGGCCATCTGCTGCTTCTGCTTTTCGACCGTATCAATCTGCGCACCGTCATCCAGGGCGTGCCAATTGGCGAACTCGGTGACCCAGAGGGGTTTTCCGTACTTCGACAGCCGATCGAGCATTCCTGGCAAACCATAGTCGTACCAGTGAAAAGCCAGGTAATCGATGCGCGGGTCGCGATTTTGATTCATCGATCGATAGGCTGTGTAGAAGGCATCAAGCCATACCACCGGGTCGCCGTAGCCCGGCATGGTTCCCCAGTTCATCGCTGGCCCCACCAGTTTTACGCCGGTCTGGGCAGCGATCTGTTCCAGCCTCGGCCAGAAACTGGCCGCCGCTTCGGGCGTCATGTTGGCCTGGTCGAGCAGATTCGGCTCATTGATCACCAGCAAATAGCGGATGGCGGGATGGGCCAGCAGGTATTGCTTCAATTGACCGTCGTCAACGTTGCCGTTCCATACCATCGGGATGAAATCCACACCGTACATTGAGGCGTAGTCGTAGGACGCCAGGCGGTCGTGGGGCTTGGGGCTCCAGTTGTACCACCAGCTCACGCCCGAAGATAACGCACTCAGGTCGGCGGGCAGGGCGATGTCGTAGGCAATGCCGCGCTTGGCGCTTTTTTCTGCCGCCCATGTCGGTGCCATGCACAGGCTGAGCATCAGCGTCACAAGAGACAGAAAGGTCGGGAAAAAACGTGCTGACGGGTTCTGCGGGGTCATTGGCAAATCTTCCTTGAGGATGGGGAGGCATGGAGCATGCTCAGCAGTCAGCCAGCAGAAAGCATGCCACCTGTATCGCCCCGTTTACGCTGCCAAACCCTGACAGGCATTACTACCCGTAATGACTGGTTACCAGGGATCTCCCTCGGCCTGGCGCAAATCCAGCGTGCCGCTGTCACTGAAGCGCATCGTGCCGAACAGGCCGCCAGCCAGTTTGCCGCGAAGCGTATAGGGCAGATTGTCCAAACGCTGGCTCTGACTAAGCCCCAGTGCCTGGCGCAAGGCGGCGAACGCCGACACGCTGACCGGCACCACCAGCACCGCCTCGGAGAAGCGTCCTACAGTGCCTTTCTGGTTGCTCACGCCAGAGGCGAGCAGCTTACCGTTCACGTCCAGATCCAGCGCCACGCCGGTGTAGTTGATCTCGGTTTCGTTCGGGTTCTGCACCCGCAATGTGACCGCCATGCGCAGTTCAAGTCCCTGCCCGGGAACGGGTTCGATACCGACGACGTTGATCGTCAGCGGGTCTCGATGGGGGATGAGTGCACACGCGCTCAAACCAAGGATAAGCAGGCCTGAGAGCAGGGCGCGGATCGGGCGTAGCGACATTCGTGTGCTCCAGCGTCGGGTTCAGTCATCTTCAGACCTCGTCTGCCATGAGAGATTCGTCCTGTCGGGCGCAATGCCGGGATACCCGCTAATCTGCCTGTTTCAACCATTGCGTCCGCAAGGCAGCAGGTTGATGATTCGACCGATCCTATAAAAACAAGACTGGAGATAATCATGTCCATCGAAAGGACACCCCTTCATCAAGACCCTGTGGTCATTGTCAGCGCTGCGCGCACGCCCATGGGCGGTTTTCAGGGTGATCTGCAGAGCCTGAGTGCCACAGAACTGGGTTCGATCGCCATCCGCGCGGCCGTTGAGCGGGCAGGCATTGAAAGTGCAGACGTGCAGCATGTGCTGTTTGGTTGCGTGCTGCCGGCGGGCGTCGGTCAAGCGCCCGCCCGACAAGCTGCGCTCGGGGCCGGGCTAGGCAATGCGACGCTGTGCAGCACGGTCAACAAGATGTGCGGTTCCGGTATGCAGACCGCAATCATGGCCCATGACCTGTTGATGGCAGACAGCACGGCGGTGGTAGTGGCTGGCGGCATGGAGAGTATGTCCAATGCACCTTACCTGCTGGATCGCGCTCGCAATGGCTACCGCATGGGGCACTGCAAGGTGCTGGACCATATGTTTCTGGATGGCCTTGAGGATGCCTATGAGCCGGGTCGGCTGATGGGTGCCTTCGCCGAAGACTGCGCCGGGTCGAACGGTTTCAGTCGCGAGGCGCAGGATGCGTTCGCTCTGGCGTCACTGGCCCGCGCGCAGGAGGCCATCGCCGACGGTCATTTCGACGCAGAAATCGTGCCGGTGCAGGTCACCGTGGGTAAAGAGTCCAGGCAGATCATTCACGATGAACAACCGCCCAAGGCGCGTCCGGACAAGATCCCGACGCTCAAACCCGCCTTTCGCGAGGGCGGCACGGTTACGGCAGCCAACTCCAGCTCAATCTCCGATGGCGCCGCAGCACTGCTGTTGATGCGTCAGTCCGAGGCGCAGCGGCGAGGGTTGCGGCCCTTGGCGGTGTTTTACGCACATGCGGCATTTGCTGATCAGCCGTGCCTGTTTCCAACCGCACCGATAGGCGCCATTCAGCGTCTGCTGAGCAAGACAGGCTGGGCGCTGGATGACGTCGATCTGTTCGAGGTCAACGAAGCGTTTGCAGTCGTGCTGCTGGTAGCGATGAGTGAACTGGGCCTTGCGCACGAGAAGGTCAATGTCAACGGTGGGGCGTGCGCGCTGGGTCATCCGATAGGCGCTTCGGGCGCGCGGATCATTGTGACGCTGTTGGCGGCTTTGCAGCGCAGGCAGCTCAAGCGCGGGGTGGCAGCGATTTGCATCGGTGGCGGAGAGGCCACCGCCGTCGCCATTGAAATCATCGATTAGATAATTTATTCAAAGAGTTACGGTTTTTTTTGAATGTAGATTCTAGGTTTTATGCCTGTGCATGGTTATTAATTTAAAAGTATATTTATCAATGTCTTACGAGACAATTCTAAGTGAGATTATAGGTAAGGTTGGCGTGATTACGCTGAACCGTCCCAAGGCACTTAATGCATTGAATGCTCAATTGATTGACGAGTTGAACCACGCACTCGACCAGTTCGAAGCAGACAGTGCCATCGGCTGCATCGTGCTGACCGGTTCGGAAAAAGCCTTTGCGGCCGGTGCCGATATCAAGGAAATGGTCGACCTGTCCTACCCACAAATCTACCTCGACGACCTGTTTCGCGAAAGTGATCGGGTGGCCGCGCGGCGCAAACCCATCGTGGCGGCAGTGGCCGGTTTTGCGTTGGGTGGCGGTTGTGAACTGGCGTTGATGTGCGATTTCATTCTGGCGGCTGAAAACGCCAGGTTCGGGCAGCCGGAGATCAATCTCGGTGTGTTGCCGGGCATGGGCGGGACGCAGCGTCTGACTCGCGCCGTCGGCAAGGCCAAAGCCATGGAAATGTGCCTGACCGGTCGCCTGATCGATGCTCACGAAGCCGAACGTGCCGGGCTGGTTGCGCGGGTAGTGCCACTTGAGCAGTTGCTGCCGGAAGCCCTCGCGGTAGCGGCGGTGATCGCCGGCAAGTCCCTGCCGGTGGCGATGATGGTTAAGGAGAGCGTCAACCGCGCGTTCGAGGTCAGTCTGGCCGAAGGCATCCGGTTCGAGCGCCGGGTGTTTCACGCAGCCTTCGCCAGTCACGATCAGAAGGAGGGCATGAACGCGTTTATCGACAAGCGCCAGCCGGATTTCAAGGACTGCTGATCTACGCGACCCAGAATCTGGATGTGCTGCGCATCAATGTGCAGCTCTGCCGCCTGCCCGTGAACAATCAACTCGCTGCCTGTTGTAACGCGCAGGTGCCGGCCGCTCGCAAGTCGAATGCAATCGGCTGGTTTTGCAGACTGGTCGCCGTGCCACAGACTGTCTTGCGAGGCGTATTCAGCCGGTGGCAGGGCTGCGCAGATAACCGGGCGCTCGGGATGACTGTCCAGATAACGGACCAGTACGCGTGAGCCAGGCAGCAACTGATGAATCTCGCGGCAGGCCACCAGCGCCATCGGCCAGCGCTGGGTGGTTCGGTCTTCCGGGTGTTGCGCTTGCCAGTCGAAACGAACCGGTCGGTAGCCGGGCTGTTCTGCGTACGTGTCGCTGTCTTGCAGCGTGGCTATATGATCGCCTGTGGCGGCCGGTCGAGGATGTCTGGCTGAAGGGCGAAACGGCATCGCCCAGGGGATGGTCTTGAAACGGTTGCCATAGCCATTGCCTGATAGCTGTGCGGCTGCGGGTGATGAGCGCTGCTCGTCGGTGAGGATGCGCAGGATTGCCAGGGCATCATGGGCGGTGGCCCCTCTGAGCACCTGTAATTGCCGACCTGCGTGCAGCACTTCGGTCAGCAACCATTGGTCGTTAAGCAATGGCTCCGGGTGATCAAGCACCTGTATGACTTCGCCACTGCGCAAGCCAGACCGGTTACTGTGCCCGCTGACCTCGCGCCGTTCGCAGCGCAAGCGCTCCAGCTCGCGCATGCCGCGCTGGCGACCTAGCGCCTCTTCCTGGCTGATTGGGCCGAGAACGCCTGACGGTTGAAATGCATGATTGGCTGCGGGTGTTCTGGCGTTCTCGTCGTGCTTTGACGAGGGGGGCTGCGTCTGTTTCAGGCCTGGAGCGGGTTGTCGCGAAACGCCTGGAAGCGTCAGCACTTCTGCCATGTGCAAGAGCGTCCCGGTCGATGTGCCTGACTGTTCCTGACGCTTGAACCGTAAGGGTACTGGCTGTGCCGGAAAGCTTGCAGAGTCATCCGAGAACACCAGCCGATGGCCGCTCTGACGATGTTCGAAACGGAAATGAATGCCTTCTTCCTCGCACAGGCGTTGCAGCAGGTGCAGATCGCTTTCGTCGTACTGGATATGCAGCGGTCTGGCCGGGTAAAGACCGTTCATGTGCTCGAAGCGGTAAGCGTTTGCGCCAATACCGTGTGTCTCAAGCAACTGAGCGATCAGCTGAGGAGGCGCAATATCCTGATAGATGCGCCGGTGCCGATGGGCTGCAAGCTTGCCAAGGCTGGGCATCAGGATCAGGTGATAAAGGCTCACACGAACCCCGCTGTGGATTCGGGCCGCATGGCAGATCTGGCCATGCACACCGCTGCGACGCTCACCGAATCTCAAAAACGCTTCTCGGTGCAGCAGGCTGCGCACATCCAGAAGAGGGGCGCCGATCAGCCAGATATCGAAGCGATACGCTTCATTGAGAGCATCACGGCCTGTGAAGCTGATGACATGCAGATCCGTCTGGCAGTCGGTAATCGCCAGTATGATTGGCATTTGCAGGTCCTTGCGCATCTGCGGGGCTCTCTACCTTCAAAATCAGGGTGCGCAGGTTACGGAATACCTTGGCCTAAAAGCATTGCTGCAAGGTTTTTCGGAAAAAGACTACAAGCAGTGATGGAAAGCGGATGATTGCCGTCGGCCCGATTGGCAGCCATCTTGGCGAGTTGGTTCGAGCAATGTGCGCGGCGGGGGTTTCATCTGCCGTGATCGCGTATAAAATGCGCCGCGCCGGACAGGATATTTGCCGGTGACCCTTTTTCAGCGCCTTGCCAGCGCCGCGTTCTGTCAGTCGTGCAGACGCAGGCGGCGAGGTGCCTAGCGAATCAAGAGAGCAGACATGGGCGCACAGTGGAAGGTCAAGCATAAAGAAGCGGCAGCCAATGCCAAGGGACGCACGTTTGGCAAGCTGTCCAAGGAGATCATGATCGCCGCACGCGCTGGCGCAGACCCGGACATGAACTCGCGTCTGCGGCTGGTAGTGGAACAGGCCAAAAAGGCCTCGATGCCGCGCGAAACCCTGGAGCGTGCCATCAAGAAAGGCGCAGGCCTGCTGGGCGAGAGCGTCAACTTCGAGCGTCTGACTTACGAAGGATTTGCGCCGCATCGCGTACCGGTGATCGTCGAGTGCCTGACCGACAACATCAATCGTACGGTCTCGGAAATTCGCGTGCTGTTCCGCAAGGGCCAGTTGGGTGCTGCGGGCTCGGTTTCGTGGGACTTTTTGTATCAGGGCATGATCGAGGCTGTCCCTGCAGCAGCGGATGCCGACCCGGAGCTGGCGGCAATCGAAGCCGGTGCCCAGGATTTCGAGTCGGCTGAGGAGGGCGCTACGCTGTTCCTGACCGAATCCACAGACATGGATGCGGTTTGCAAGGCGCTCCCTGAATTTGGTTTCACCGTGCAGTCGGCGCAATTGGGTTATCGCCCGAAAAGCACCGTGGATGGTCTGACCGAGGAGCAGATGTGAACCGCCCCGGGTTTCTCGGAGACTCCAACCTTTGAGAGGATGGAGCGATGAAAAAACTACCGAA
>NZ_LKBW01000282.1 GCF_002699855.1 Pseudomonas amygdali
GGGTCTGCTTGCGCTTAGCGGCGTATTCGGCATCGGCGAAGGTCATTTGATTCATCATCGAAAAGCTCGGCGATTGGTGCCCGGAGATTTTGCCAAATCAGGAAGTCTTTTTCAGGATTTCCCTAAAGGTATAAGTATATTTACGGCGGGTCAATTGCGATTATCGGCCACCTGTTCGATAATCGCACAAGCAGAGGCTGTCTTCACTGCTTCCAATAGACCTGAAACCTGCGCTCCACAGGGGCTGAAGGGAGTTACAGAGGGTGTGTCAATGAACGATGAACTGCGTAAATCTTTTGCCTCATTGGCACCGCCCATCGTGGCGTCACCCGCAAAGCGCATTCAGGCGCTGACCGGCGACCCGGATTTCATGACTTCGCTGGCGCGCGGGCTTGCCGTTATTCATGCTTTTCAGGAGCGCAAGCGGCACCTGACCATTGCACAGATCAGCCACCGGACGGAAATCCCCCGCGCTGCGGTACGTCGTTGTCTGCACACGTTGATCAAGCTGGGTTACGCGACCACCGATGGCCGTACGTACTCGCTGCTGCCCAAAGTGCTGACCCTGGGCCACGCCTATCTGTCATCGACGCCTCTGGCGACCTCTTCGCAGCCGTATCTGGACCGTATGAGCGATCAGTTGCACGAGGCATGCAACATGGCCACGCTGGAAGGTGACGACATCCTTTATATAGCGCGCTCGGCGACCACGCAGCGATTGATCTCGGTCGACCTCTCGGTGGGCGGCCGCCTTCCGGCATATTGCACGTCCATGGGCCGAATTCTGCTGGCCGCGCTGGATGATGTGTCGTTGCATGAATACCTTGATCATGTCGATCTGCAGCCCAAGACCAGTCGTACCATTCGCACGCCGGAAGCGCTGCTCGAGTGTCTGCAACTGGTTCGTCAACAAGGCTGGTGTATTGTCGATCAGGAACTGGAGCAGGGGCTGCGCTCGATTGCCGTGCCGGTCTATGATGCGTCGGGCCAGGTGCTGGCTGCGCTGAATGTCAGTACCAGCGCCGGGCGTGTGGCACGCAGCGAGCTGGAACAGCGCTTTTTGCCGATCATGCTCGATGCCAGTCGCGACCTGAGTACGCAGCTGTTTACCTGACCTTGTTTGCCTGGGTATGGTTAAACGGGCCTGGTTATCCGAGCTCGTGAGCGATTGTTAGTTAGCTGAATTTGTTCGGTTACCGAACGGTTAGTCGATTATCGGATTGTCTGCCTGTCTGCTCAGGCATAACCTCATTTTCATTCCGGCGCAGGTCTTCGCGCTGTTCATTGAACGTGATGTTGGGTTCGGAGCACCTCATGGCATACATTCTTTCTCTACGCGATGCGGTGAAGCAACTGGTCAACGATGGCGACATCGTTGCGTTGGAAGGCTTCACGCATTTGATCCCCACGGCCGCTGGTCATGAAATTATCCGTCAGGGTAAAAAAGACCTGACCCTTGTGCGCATGACGCCTGACCTGATCTACGACCAGTTGATCGGTGCTGGTTGTGCGAAGCGTCTGATTTTTTCGTGGGGCGGCAACCCCGGCGTCGGTTCTCTACACCGTCTGCGTGATGCGGTTGAAAAGCAATGGCCGCGCGCGATGGAAATCGAAGAGCACAGCCATGCCGACCTCGCCAACGCCTACGTGGCTGGTGCGTCGGGCCTGCCGGTCGCAGTGCTGCGCGCCTACGCCGGGTCCGACCTGCCCAAGGTCAACCCGCTGATCAAGACGGTAACCTGCCCGTTTACCGGTGAGGTGCTGGCGGCTGTGCCATCGGTACGCCCGGATGTGACTGTTATACATGCGCAGAAAGCCGAACGCAAAGGCAACGTGCTGCTGTGGGGGATTCTCGGCGCGCAGAAAGAGGCCGCGCTGGCTGCGAAGCGATGCATTGTGACGGTGGAAGAAATTGTCGATGACCTGCAAGCGCCGATGAATTCCTGTGTACTGCCGACCTGGGCATTGAGCGCCGTGTGCCTGGTGCCCGGTGGTGCTCACCCCTCCTATGCGCACGGCTATTACGAGCGTGACAACCCGTTCTACCAGGCCTGGGACCCGATTGCCCGGGACCGTGAAACCTTCACCGCGTGGATTGACGAATATATCCACGGCACCGCAGATTTCAGTGAATTCCAGAGCAAGCTGGCTCGCGCTTCGGAGGCCAAATAATGACTTACTCCACCAGTGAAATGATGACCGTTGCAGCAGCCCGTCGTCTGCGTAATGGCTCGGTGTGCTTCGTTGGCATCGGTCTGCCCTCCAAGGCTGCGAACCTGGCGCGTCTGACATCAGCACCCGACGTGGTGCTGATCTACGAGTCCGGCCCGATTGGCGCCAAACCTACCGTGTTACCGCTTTCGATTGGCGATGGCGAGTTGGCGGAAACCGCCGACACGGTGGTGTCCACCAGCGAAATCTTTCGTTACTGGCTGCAGGGCGGGCGCGTCGACGTCGGCTTTCTCGGCGCAGCGCAGGTGGACCGCTTCGGCAACATCAACACCACCGTTGTCGGTGATTATCATCATCCCAAAGTGCGCTTGCCGGGTGCCGGTGGCGCGCCGGAAATCGCCGGTTCGGCCAAGTCAGTGCTGATCATTCTCAAGCAGTCGGCGCGTTCGTTCGTCAACAAGCTGGACTTCATTACCTCGGTCGGCCACGGCGAGGGCGGCGATTCGCGCAAGCGCCTGGGGCTGCCCGGTGCAGGCCCGGTGGGGATCATTACCGACCTGTGCATCATGGAGCCGGAAACTGACACCAACGAGTTCGTTGTGACCACGCTGCACCCTGGCGTGACCCGCGAGCAGGTGATTGCTGCCACGGGCTGGGAGATCCGCTTTGCCGACACAGTGGTCGTTTCCGAAGAGCCTACCGAGGTCGAGCTGACGGCGCTGCGTGATCTGGAAGCCCGGACTGCCGCCGCTCATGGTCAGGTTGCAGGAGAAGCGTGATGCGTGAAGTATTTATTTGCGATGCGATTCGCACACCCATCGGTCGCTTTGGCGGGGGGCTGTCTTCGGTGCGTGCCGACGACCTGGCCGCGGTGCCGATCAAGGCACTGATGGAGCGCAACCCATCGGTCAACTGGGAAGAGATCGACGAAGTATTCTTCGGCTGTGCCAACCAGGCCGGTGAGGACAACCGCAACGTTGCCCGCATGGCTGCGCTGTTGGCGGGGCTGCCGGAAAGCGTGCCGGGGGTGACCCTCAATCGCCTGTGTGCTTCCGGGATGGACGCCATCGGCACCGCGTTCCGTGCCATCGCTTCCGGCGAAATCGAACTGGCAATTGCCGGTGGCGTTGAGTCGATGTCCCGTGCGCCGTTCGTGATGGGCAAGGCTGATGCAGCGTTCTCGCGCAACATGAAGCTGGAAGACACCACCATCGGCTGGCGCTTCATCAACCCGGCGATGAAAGCGCAGTACGGCGTGGACTCAATGCCCGAGACAGGCGACAACGTTGCAACCGACTTCAAGATTTCTCGAGCCGATCAGGACGCTTTCGCCCTGCGCAGCCAGCAGCGCACTGCCGTTGCCCAGGCTGCGGGCTTTTTCGAGGAAGAGATCGTGCCGGTACGGGTTGCGCACAAAAAAGGCGAAACCATCGTCGACAAGGACGAGCATCCGCGCAGCGATACCAGCCTGGAAACCCTGAGCAAACTCAAGCCAGTCAACGGCGCGGACAAAACTGTCACCGCAGGTAATGCCTCCGGGGTCAACGACGGGGCTGCTGCATTGATTCTGGCTTCGGCCGACGCTGTTAAAAAGCACGGCCTGACGCCACGCGCCCGTGTACTGGGCATGGCCAGTGCAGCGGTTGCGCCTCGGGTGATGGGCATTGGCCCGGTGCCTGCGGTACGCAAGCTGGTCGAGCGGCTGGGTCTGGCGGTGACTGATTTCGACGTCATCGAGCTCAACGAAGCCTTCGCCAGCCAGGGTCTGGCAGTTCTGCGCGAACTGGGCCTGGCGGACGACGCACCGCAGGTCAACCCGAACGGCGGGGCTATTGCGCTCGGCCATCCACTGGGCATGAGCGGCGCGCGGCTGGTGCTGACGGCGTTGCACCACTTGGAAAAAACCGGGGGGCGCAAAGGCCTGGCAACCATGTGCGTCGGCGTAGGGCAGGGCCTTGCGCTGGCCATCGAGCGGTAAGCGCTCCCGTTTCAACCTGTTGTCCAGCAACCCGGATCGTTTGTCTGCCTCCACGAAAAGGCGGGCCGATGATCCGGGTTGTTGTTCGTCCGGGCACTGGATGTTCAACCCTGCCGATTTTTCCTGGTGGCTGAATTGCTCTGACTTATTGTGCTCGATTAAAGACGGTGTTACAGATTGTTTCTTATGGACAGTTCTGCTTGGGGAAAATAATGACTACAACATCAAAAGCACCGCATTACACCGGCGAGGAGCGAAGCAAAAGAATTTTCGCCATTGTCGGTGCTTCATCCGGCAACCTGGTCGAATGGTTCGACTTTTATATCTACGCCTTCTGCGCGATCTATTTCGCACCTGCCTTTTTTCCTTCTGATGATCCGACGGTACAGTTGCTCAACACCGCAGGCGTGTTTGCTGCTGGTTTTCTGATGCGCCCGATTGGCGGCTGGTTGTTTGGCCGTGTGGCGGACAAGCATGGCCGCAAGAACTCCATGCTGATATCGGTCACCATGATGTGCGCGGGATCGCTGATCATCGCTTGCTTGCCAACCTACGCTTCGATCGGTGCCTGGGCACCGGCCTTGCTGCTCATGGCGCGCCTGCTTCAAGGCCTGTCGGTGGGCGGTGAATATGGCACCACGGCCACTTACATGAGTGAAGTGGCCTTGCGCGGGCAGCGCGGTTTTTATGCCTCGTTCCAGTACGTCACCCTGATCGGCGGTCAGTTGCTTGCCGTATTGACAGTGGTCATCCTCCAGCAGTTTCTGACCACCGAAGAGCTGCGTGACTACGGCTGGCGTATCCCGTTCGTGATCGGTGCGGCCGCCGCTGTCATTGCCTTGTTGCTGCGTCGCACACTCAATGAAACCACTACCGCCGAAAGCCGTCAGGACAAAGACGCAGGCAGTATTGCCGCACTGTTCAAGCATCATGCAGCGGCCTTCATCACCGTGCTGGGCTACACCGCCGGGGGGTCGCTGATTTTCTACACCTTCACGACCTACATGCAGAAATACCTGGTCAACACCGGAGGCATGGAAGCCAAGACCGCCAGCTACATCATGACCGGCGCGCTGTTTCTGTACATGTGCATGCAGCCGTTTTTCGGCATGCTGGCGGACCGCATCGGTCGTCGTAATTCGATGTTGTGGTTCGGCGCGCTGGGTACACTGTGCACGGTGCCGATTCTGATTACTCTGAAAACCACCACCAACCCGTTCATTGCCTTTGCGCTGATTACCCTGGCGTTGGCAATTGTCAGCTTTTACACCTCGATAAGCGGGCTGGTCAAAGCCGAGATGTTTCCGCCTCAGGTCCGCGCACTGGGTGTCGGGCTGGCTTATGCGGTAGCCAACGCAGTGTTCGGCGGTTCTGCCGAATTTGTCGCACTGAAACTCAAAAGTGCCGGGATGGAAAACAGCTTCTACTGGTACGTGACCGTAATGATGGCTGTGGCCTTTCTGTTCAGTCTGCGCCTGCCCAAAGAGCCCAAGTACCTGCATCAGGATCATTGATCGCAGGCTTGTTTCGGCCACAAAAAAACCACCTGATCAGGTGGTTTTTTTGTGTGCCGCTTTAAATCAGAACAGCTGAACCGAAGGCTTCTCTTTGGAGATGGTTTCGGTCTGCCCGGTTCTTTCGTACCAGCCGCCGCCGAGGGCCTTGTACAGGTTGACCTCGCTGGTCAGCTGCGACAGACGATCGGTGATCAGCGTTTGTTGCGCGCTGAACAACGAGCGCTGGGCGTCGAGGAAGGTCAGGTTGCTGTCGATACCGATCCGGTAGCGACGCTCGGCCAGACGGTAGTAGTCCTGGTTGGCCGCGACGAAGTCACGTTGCGCCTGGAGCTGCTCGTCGTAGGTCTTGCGTGAAGCCAGGCCGTCAGACACTTCCTGGAAGGCGGTTTGAATCGCCTTCTCGTAGTTGGCGACGCTGATTTCTTTCTGGATTTTCGAGTAGTCCAGGCTGGCGCGCAGGTTGCCGGCGTTGAAGATCGGGATGTTGATGCTTGGCTGGAACAGCCATGCACCCGATCCGCCCTTGAACAGGCCGGACAGCTCGCTGCTGCTGGTTCCGGCACTGGCCGTCAGGCTGATGCTGGGGAAGAACGCTGCGCGTGCTGCGCCAATGTTGGCGTTGGCTGCCTTGAGCGTATGCTCGGCCTCCAGAATGTCCGGACGACGCTGCAGCAGGTCGGACGGCAGGCCAGCCGGCATTTCGGTCAGCATGTCGGAATCCGGCAAGTGGCTGGCCGGCAGGTTGTCAGGCAGGCTGGTGCCGAGCAGCAGAACCAGACTGTTCTGATCCTGTGCAACCAGACGCTCGTACTGAGCCAGTTTGGCACGCGCGCTTTCGACGGCGGTGCGTGACTGGCTCAGGTCCAGGGCCGAGGAAACACCGACTTCATTGCTGCGCGAGGTCAGGCGATAGCTTTCTTCGTAGGTCTTGAGGGTGTCCTGCGTCAGCTTGAGCAGTTCCTTGTCGGCCTGCCAGGTCATGTAGGCATTGGCGACGCTGGCCACCAGACTGATCTGGGTGCTGCGACGCGCTTCTTCGCTGGAGAAGTAAGTCTCCAGCGCCTGCTCGCTGAGGCTGCGCACCCGGCCAAAGAGGTCCAGCTCGTACGAGCTGACACCCAGCGTTGCCGAATAGCTGCTGGTGATGCCTGCTTGACCGGTTTGCGACTGGTCGGCTGGCACGCGTTGACGAGTACCGCTACCTGTCGCCGAAACAGCAGGGAACAGGTCCGAGCGCTGAATACGGTACTGGGCACGGTAAGCGTCAATGTTCAGTGCCGCGACCCGCAGGTCGCGGTTGTTGAGCAGTGCAGTCTGAATCAGCTGTTGCAGCGCCGGATCATTGAAGAAGTGCCGCCAGCCTTGCTCCGCGGCAGCCATTTTGGCGCCTTCGACCGGCGAGTACGCCGGCCCTTGCGGATATTGAGCGGCGACCGGTGCTTCCGGCTGCTTGTACTCGGGGATCAAAGAGCAGCCGCCGAGAATGAACGCGGTAACTGCAAGAGAGATCAATGACTTGCTCATTGGCCAGCCTCATCGTGTGAAATATGTTTCTTCTTGCTCTTGAAGAGCCCTGAAACCGAGACAAAGAACAGGGGCACCCAGAAGATCGCCAGGATAACGGCGGTGATCATACCGCCAATTACACCAGTACCGATCGAATGTTGACTACCTGAACCTGCGCCCGTGGAGATTGCCAGCGGCACAACGCCGAGGATAAACGCCATGGACGTCATGATAATCGGGCGCAGACGCATGCGGCACGCCTCGATTGCCGAGTCGACCAGGCTCTTGCCCTGTTCGTGCAGCTCTTTGGCGAACTCGACGATCAGAATGGCGTTCTTCGCCGCCAGACCCACCGTCACCAGCAAGCCCACCTGGAAGAACACGTCGTTGGACAGGCCACGCAGGCTGGTTGCCATCAGTGCACCGATAACCCCCAGCGGCACCACGAGGATGACCGCGATCGGGATCGACCAGCTTTCATACAGCGCCGCCAGACACAGGAACACCACCAGCAACGACAGCGCGTAGAGGGCAGGGGCCTGCGAGCCGGACAAACGTTCCTCGTAGGACAGACCGGTCCACGAAATGCCGATACCTTGCGGCAGTTTCTTGGCCAGGGCTTCTACCTCGGCCATCGCCTCGCCGCTGCTGTAACCCGGGGCAGGAGTACCGAGCACTTCCTCTGCTGCCACGCCGTTGTAGCGCGACAGTTTCGGTGAGCCGTAGGTCCATTTGCCGCTGGCGAAGGCCGAGAACGGCACCATTTCACCCGAGCTGTTGCGCACGTACCACTTCTTGAGGTCTTCAGGCGTCATACGGGCACCCGCATCGCCCTGGATGTACACCTTCTTCACACGGCCACGGTCGATGAAGTCATTGACGTAGCTGCCGCCCAACGCGATGGACAGTGTGTTGTTGATGTCCGAGAGGGTAATGCCCAGCGCACTGGCGCGTTCGTCGTCGATGATCAACTGGTATTGCGGTTCGTCATTCAGCCCGTTCGGACGCACGCCTGCGAGAATCTTGCTCTGCGCTGCCATGCCGAGGAACTGGTTACGCGCCTCCATCAGTTTGTCGTGACCCACGCCGCCCTGATCCTGCAGGTAAACGTCGAAACCTGTGGCGTTACCCAGCTCGAGAACAGACGGTGGAACGACCGCGAACACCATTGCGTCGCGCAGGCTGAAGAAATAGCCCTGAGCGCGCTTGGCCAGTTCGAAGACGCTGTTGTTGGAATCACGTTCTTCCCACGGCTTGAGCATGACGAACGCAATCGCCGAGCTTTGACCGCGGCCCGCAAAGTTGAAGCCGTTTACCGAGAACACCGACTTCACTGCACCGCTTTCCTTGGTCAGCAGGTATTCACGCATGTTGTCGATGACTTCCTGCGTACGCTCGGTAGAGGAACCTGCCGGGGTCTGGATCTGGGCAAAGATGACGCCCTGATCTTCTTCCGGAAGGAACGCGGCCGGGATACGCATGAACATCCAGACCATGCCTGCGCAGATCAGGATATAGCCCAGATACGCCGGCCATTTGTGCTTGAGCATGTTGCCGACGCCACGTTCGTAGCTCAGAACGCTGCGGTCAAAGGTGCGGTTGAACCAGCCGAAGAAACCACGTTTTGGCTGGCCGTGCTTCTCGTGATCGATAGGCTTGAGCATGGTGGCGCACAGCGCCGGGGTGAAGATCAGGGCGACAACCACCGACAGGGCCATGGCCGAGACGATGGTAATCGAGAACTGTTTGTAGATCACCCCGGTAGAGCNCACCAGCGCAATACCGACCAGCGCACCCTGGATCTGGGTCATGGATTTGATCGTGGCGTCGCGCGGGGAGAGCTTTTCCTCCTCCATGACCCGCTCGACGTTTTCTACCACCACAATCGCATCGTCCACCAGCAAGCCGATGGCCAGCACCATACCGAACATGGTCAGGGTGTTGATGGTGAAGCCGAATGCCGCGAGGATGCCGAACGTACCCAGCAATACTACCGGTACGGTCATGGTCGTGATGACCGTGGCGCGGAAGTTTTGCAGGAACAGGTACATTACCAGGAACACCAGCACGATCGCTTCGATCAGGGTGTGCACCACACCATTGATCGATTCGCTGACCACTGGCGTGGTGTCATACGGGTACACGACTTTCATGCCTGGCGGGAAGAACGGCTCCAGCGACGAAACGGTCGCGCGAATAGCCTTGGCGGTGTCCAGTGCGTTGGCACCGGTCGCGAGTTTGATTGCCAGACCCGATGCCGGTTTACCGTCGAACTGCGAGTCGGTGCTGTAGTTCTCTGCGCCCAGGCCGACAGTCGCGACGTCCTTGAGGCGAACCTGCGAGCCGTCGGTGTTGACCTTGAGGAAGATGTTGCCGAACTGCTCGGCGGTCTGCAGACGCGTCTTGCCGATGATCGTGGCGTTCAGCTGCTGGCCGCTGATGGACGGCAGGCCACCCAACTGGCCGGACGATACCTGGACGTTCTGCGCGGTGATCGCGTTTTTCACGTCCACCGGAGTCAGCTGGAAGTTGTTCAGCTTTGCCGGGTCCAGCCAGATACGCATGGCGTACTGCGAACCGAACACCTGGAAGTCACCCACACCGGAGGTCCGGGAAATCGGGTCCTGCATGTTCGACACGATGTAGTTGGCCAGGTCTTCCTTGCCCATGCTGCCGTCTTCGGACACCAGACCGATAACCATCAGGAAGTTCTTCACTGCCTTGGTCACGCGGATGCCCTGTTGCTGCACTTCCTGTGGCAACAGCGGGGTCGCGAGGTTGAGCTTGTTCTGCACCTGAACCTGCGCCGTGTCAGGGTTGGTACCCTGATTGAAGGTCGCGGTAATGGTCATGCTGCCGTCGGAGTTACTTTCCGAGCTCACATAACGCAGGTTGTCGATACCGTTGAGCTGTTGCTCGATCACCTGCACCACAGTGTCCTGCACCGTCTGGGCAGAAGCGCCCGGATAGGTGACCTGGATACCGATGGCTGGCGGTGCGATGCTCGGGTACTGGTTGATCGGCAGGCTGGAAATCGACAGCGCACCGACCAGCATGATCACGAGGGCAATAACCCAGGCAAAAATGGGTCGATCAATAAAGAATTTCGACATGGGTTACTCCCCTTTGCTGCCTGCGGCTTTATCAGTGGCCGGGGCAGGTGCCGGGTTTGCTCCTTTGACGTTGGTCGCTTCGGCGACTTTCACTTCGGCGCCTGGTTTGACGTACTGCAAGCCTTCGGTAATGACCCGATCACCTTCTTTCAGGCCGTCTTCGATCAGCCAGTCGCTGCCCACGGTGCGGTTGGCCACCAGCGTACGCATTTCAACCTTGTTGTCCTGGTTGACGATCATGGCGGTCGGCGTGCCTTTCAGGTCGCGGGTCACGCCTTGCTGCGGTGCCAGAATGGCTTTCGCACTGACGCCAGCCTGCAATTGCGCGTGGACGAACATGCCAGGCAACAAGCGATGTTCCGGGTTCGGGAACACGGCGCGCAAGGTGACCGAGCCTGTGGTCTGGTCAACCGATACTTCGGAGAATTCCAGCTTGCCTTCCTGGCCATAGACGCTGTTGTCTTCCAGCGTCAGCTTGACCTTGGCCGCGTTGTCGCCGGCTTTCTGCAGCTTGCCGCTTTCCAGGTCATTGCGCAGCTTGAGCATGTCGGCAGACGACTGAACCACATCCACGTAGATCGGGTCGAGCTGATGGATGGTTGCCATTGCTTCGGTCTGGGCGCTGCTGACCAGCGCGCCTTCGGTCACTGCGGAGCGGCCGATACGACCTGAAATAGGTGCCAGCACCTTGGTGTAGCGCAGGTTGATCTGGGCGGTCTGCAAGGCGGCCTGAGCTTCCTGCGTCGATGCCTGGGCGGTGTCGTATTCCTGACGGCTTACCGCTTGATCGCTGACCAGTTGCTTGTAGCGATCAGACATCGACTTGGCAGACTGCAGAGTCGCCTTGGCGCTGTTGGCATTGGCCTCATAGACAGCCGGGTCGATCTGATAGAGCTGCTGACCGGCTTTGACGTCGCCACCTTCGGTAAACAGACGTTTGAGAATGATGCCGTTGACCTGAGGGCGTACCTCGGCGACGCGGAATGCGGTGGTCCGGCCTGGCAGCTCGGTGGTCAGGGTATAGGGCTGTGCTTTGAGGGTAACGACGCCGACCTGAGGGGTTTGCGCAGGCGGGGCCGCCTGTTCCTTCTTGCTACAGCCACTGAGCAGGGTTGCCAGGGCGACGGCAGTGACCAGAACGGTAACAGCTGGCTTGAATTGCATGAAGATCCTCGGGGCAGGAGCCTGTTGTCTCAACAGTACGTTGAAGTGTTAAAAAATATTTCGGCTAGATAAGTAGCATGCTAAGGAATATACTTACATTCGCGGCTGTTTGTAAACACCCGCTGTGCGCATTCGGCCACTATTCACAGTGCCGACAGCCAATTCGGGACAAGGCGAGACAAATGCCGCCCGGTCATATCTCCAGGCCTGCCACCAGACGCATGCCTGAGGTAAATTTTTTGAGGTTTTATTGCCATGGTTCGTCGCACCAAAGAGGAAGCTCAGATCACTCGCAGCCAGATTCTGGAGGCTGCCGAGCAGGCTTTTTATGAGCGAGGCGTCGCCCGCACCACGCTGGCTGACATCGCAACCCTTGCTGGTGTGACGCGAGGAGCCATTTACTGGCACTTCAACAATAAGGCCGATCTGGTCCAGGCAATGCTCGACAGTCTTCAGGAACCACTCGATGAAATGGCACAGGCCAGTCAGAGCGAAGAGGAAGAAGACCCACTGGGCTGTATGAGAAATCTTTTGATTCATTTGTTTCATGAGCTCGCACTGGACCCGAAAACCCGTCGCATCAATGAAATCCTGTTTCACAAATGCGAGTTTACTGACGAGATGTGTGATTTTCGTCGTCAGCGCCAGGACAACGCCATACAGTGCCACGACCGGATCACCCTGGGGCTGAACAATGCCGTACGTCAGGGGCAACTTCCAAAAGATCTCGACACGGCCCGTGCCGCAGTCGCCCTGTTTTCTTACGTAAACGGCATCATTTATCAATGGCTGCTGGTTCCAGACAGCTTTTCATTGCCGGCAGAGGCCGAGCAACTGGTTGATGTGTGTCTGGACATGCTGCGCTTCAGCCCTACGCTAAGAATCAGCAAGGCTTCCTGACGGAGATGACAGGTCGTAGCGCCTGCCGGTTCGGTCGGGCCGTTGTCTTTCCCACAAAGCCTAACTCCAATTCTTGCTTTTTATACAGTGTGTTTACTGACTGTTTACCCGTCCTCATCGATTGCCCCCGCCGGTTGCCGCCGATCAGACCTTGATCCGACAAAATATTGTAGGAGGCAGGTAGGACATTTCCTGATACATGTAGCTGATTTCCCAAAGTAATTTCCGAGTATTGCCCCGCGGGAAAACTCCCTTCACTCTTCGCTTCCGGAAAGATCAGAAGAGAGGAAGGTTGCATGTTTTTGCCGAATCTTGCGCCTATGTGCCTTGAAGTCATCGCCAGATCCGCTGAAGTGTACGAGCGTGGACAGGGCCGTGACTTGCATGAGCGCAGGTCTGTGTCGGGCGTGATCGAAACATGCAAAGGGCATGCAGGCGTTAGCGTAAATCCGCGTCTCTCGATCAAAGGGAGGGCGGAGCATGTCGGACACTACAACTGATGCTGTGAGGCTACTGGCCGGAGTCGCGCAGCAATCCGAACGGGTCGCCATGGATTCTGAATTGGGGACGCCCGTCATTCGACTTGGGTTGATCACCACGCTGTATTTCCGCAATGGCCACACGCTGGAGATGAAGCGTCGGGTCGAAGCCTGCTTTTCGCGCTTCTATGACGCGTTCAAGCCGAAACTCAAATGGCAGCTGTTCAAGCGTATGCGTCGCTTGAGCGCATCGGGTTTTGCATCGACCCGGCGTCAGGTTGTCGAAAGCCTCCCGGACGAGCAGTTCATCTGGTCTATCGCCAGTGCGACCCAGGCCGAGGTCGCCATGTACAGCCTGTTTGTCATGAACACCCCGCAGGGGCAGGCCGATAACGATCGCTCTTGTCTGAAAATGGTATTGCCCTGGTCCTGCCTGACCGAGCCCGACGGTTTGAAGAACTACGAGGCCTGGATCCGCTATCTAAGCAGCGAAGTGCAGGCCGAGCATGGCTTTGGCGGGCTCGCCTGTGTACTGCCTTGCGATGGTCATCAGTATTTACCCTGGGAGTATCGACTGGCTCAGGACTACATAGGGTTGATGGTCGATCCCGGTCCGCACATTGAAAGCCTGCGTTTGCTGGACCGTATAAAGGGCGTCAGTTGGTACACGGTGCTGGGCGAAGGGTTTGTCAGGCAGCTGGGAGGGAGCGACAGATTGCGGGGCGAGATGAGCGCGCACAGCGACATCGTGTTCCATAGCTATCGCAACGGGTTGATCATTCGGGCGGGTGCGGTGCCTGAATTGGGTGGTCGAGGCCTGCCACCGCCGCAACCCTATGTGACGGTCAACCGGATGATCAAACCGGTTCGCCTGCAGGACACCGGCAACCTTCATCCCTACCTTGCTCCCGGTATCGGCTTTACCGAGGAAACCACTGCGCAATGGTATGCGCGATTTGATGAAAAACCGCTGCCGCCAGTTGATGCGGGGCAGGCATGCCCTCGATCAGGCTGCTGGTTCAGCAGCGCACAGTTTGGCTCGCGTCGACATTTCGACGAAGGTGAACTCATGCCGGCGTTCAACCATATAAAAAGCAAGAAAACCCAGTGGTTTTGGGCCGGCATGCCTTCCTGATTCAGCGCGTCGAGCTAATCCCGGCCTCGCAATAGCGTATTGGGCATTGCTACGGCTGCGGCAAGGCCGAGCAGCGAAATGGCCGCACTGGTGATCAGCAGGTTTCTGAAGGTCAGCGCCAGTTCGGCTCGCAGTGTTTCCAGTGCCGGTCCGGTTGCTGCATTAAGGCTGTCGAGCAGGACATTACCGGAGCTGCCTTCGCCACCCAGTGCTCCCGAGCCGAGCAGGCCGACACCGGTATGCTGCAACATAGCCAATAGCAGCGCCGACATCAATGCCACGCCTACTGCACCCCCCCAGCGAGCGGAACAGATTGGTTGTGCTGGTGGCCACGCCCATATCCCTTGGCTGAACCGAGTTTTGGGTGCCGACCAATGAGGTGGGGAACTGCATGCCGGTGGCGATGCCGGTAAGGACCATGAACAGGCTCATCGCTATCAGCGATTGGGGAGGCGTAAAGGCCATGCCCAGAATCGCGATGGGCATCAGCAACGCCCCGGTCAGAATAAGCGGTTTCTAGCGCCCGGTTTGCGCGGTGCGTCGCCCGGCGAAATAGGCACCCATCGGCATGCCGATCGCCAGCGGAAGCAGGTGCAGGGCGGCACTGTCTGCACCGCCACCGGTGACGGTCTGGTAACGCAACGGCATCAGGACAATCAGGGAAATAGCCTGAAAACTGGTAAAGAACACCGTGCACCAGCAAAGCACGGCACTTTTATTGGTGAACAGGTGCATGGGCAACAGGGGCTCGGCGGCACGGCGTTCGTACCAGACGAAAATGCCCAGCGTCAGCAGGGCGGTGCCCAGTAACAACTGAACCTCGAAATCGCCCAGACCATGCCCCTGCCCAATTTCGGTAATTCCCAGCAGCAGCGCGGTCAGGCCGATGATCATCAGCACCGTACCCAGGTAGTCGATAATCGGTTTGCGCTGCGGCACTGGCAGGCCGACCAGGGTTCGATATGCGACGATCAGCGCGGCTGCTCCCAAGGGCAGATTAATCAGGAACACCCAGCGCCAGGACAGGTATTCGGTCATCAAGCCGCCCAAGACCGGGCCTGCGACGCTGGCCACGGCGTACATGCTGCTGAAGTAGCCTTGGTAGCGGCCCCGCTCACGAGGCGGAACAATGTCGGCGATGATTGCCTGGCTTACCGAAACCATACCGCCTGCACCGATGCCTTGAAGGACGCGCGCCAGCACCAGTTGTTCCATGCTCTGCGCCATGCCACAGAACAGCGAGGCGAGGGTGAAAAGCCCCAAGCCGAACAGCATCAGTTTACGCCGTCCGTAAAGATCGCCCAGCTTGCCGTAGATCGGCACTGCAACGGTCAGTGAAACCATATACGCGGAAATGACCCACGCCAGCAGATCGATGTCCCTGAACTGGGCGGAAATGGCAGGCATCGAAACAGCAACGATGGTCTGATCCAGAGCGCTGAGCAATACCGCCATCATCAACGCGAACAGAATGCTGCGAATGGCCGGAGGCGTTTGAGTAAGACTGGTCAAGGCAAAACCTGATGGCAGTGTTGACCCGCCGCAAGTGAGGCGGGAGAGTCTGACCAGTCTAATCCGATAGCTTGCTAATCGATAGCTGCCTTTGCTGAACGATGACGCAATTCACGCTACACAAGCGTCATCGCAAGGCGCTGAAGGTTGCGTCGGTCGGCACGCAATGGCCAAACGTGCAACTGGCGACCTGTGGGGCCTGACGAGCCAGCTCGTTACGATAGGCCCCTGCGGTGTATACCGCCAGGACCGCTAGAGCACCGACGACAACCATGCATTTTCTTGTTCTGACTTTCATGACGCACTCCTTACCTCGGCTACAGAGCAGTTTGAAAGAACTGATTAAAGTGTAGGACAAGGTTGGAGTTTGCGTCGGTAGTCATCATCTGCGTTTGCTGCGTGACGAATGCCCTGGAAGACGCGTTAGAATTCGCGCTTTGATTTATGAGCAGGGTGGTCCATACGCATGGCACGCAAGGAATACAACGGGTTTGAAGTGGTGTCGGCAGTCATTCCTTCCGAGCAGGGGTACAACGCGGCAATTGCCATCAAGGCGCTGGGTGCAGGCGGAGCGCCGCGCTTTCATGCGCTGCTGCCGGATCAGAAATTCAAGACCGCCGATGATGCCGACCTGGCCGCTGTACAGGAGCTGCAGCGGCTGATCGACATTGATGCCGAGGGCGAGCCTGTATGGGGCGATTCCTGATCAGGCGCCTGGGCGAAACATCTTGAACAGCGCTTCCGGCCCAAGCTGGAAGTAATCTGCAGGACCGCCGCCACGCAGGATCGACTCGGCGGCTGCGGTGTCATAAACACCGTCCTTGAGCAGGGATTTCTCGATGTGTACGGCTACCACTTCGCCCAGAATCAGCCAGCTGGGCACCAGTTCCTGGTCGGCGCGTTGCAATTGAATGATCTGCGTGACTTTGCATTCAAACGACACCGGCGTCTCAAGCACACGTGGGACCGAGACGATATGAGAGGCCAGCGGCGTGAGGTTGGCCAGTTCGAACTCGCTGACATCCGGCGCTACCGGAGCACAGCTCTTGTTCATGGCTTCGGCCAGCGAGCGGGTCGCAAGATTCCAGACAAACTCACCGGTCTGCTCGATGTTATTCAGACTGTCCTTGCGACCAACGCTACAGAACCCAATGATGGGGGGCACGTAGTTGAAGGCATTGAAGAAACTGTAGGGTGCCAGATTCAATTTGCCGTTGGCATCCTGCGATGAAATCCAGCCGATCGGGCGTGGGCCTACAATCGCGTTGAACGGGTCATGCGGCAGGCCGTGACCCTTGGACGGCTCGTAGGAGTGAATAGCGTCTGACATGCTTGATTCCTGATGGGCTCTATAGGGTGCGGACATAGTGCTGCGCATTTGCAGAGGATGCCAGAGTAGCGTGTATTTCAGCCTGCGCCAGACATGAAGAAGCCCGACATCGGCCGGGCTTGGGGTGTTGCGTGGACTATCAGCCCAGACGATTGGCGCCGACGTGGTCTGCGCCATCAGCGGCCAGGCGGTTGGCACCGACGTGGTCTGCGCCATCGGCAGCCTGACGGTTTGCACCGACACGGTCCGCGCCATCAGAGGCCAGACGGTTGGCACCGACGTGGTCTGCACCATCGGCAGCCTGACGATTTGGACCGACACGGTCTGCACCATCGGCAGCCTGACGATTTGGACCGACACGGTCTGCGCCGTCAGCAGCTACGCGAATTGAACCGACGTTAGTGTGTTTGGTGCCGCCTTCAGCAACGATGGTCGAGCGGGACATATCGCTTTGAATAGTTGTGACTGGAAGTGCAAAGGCGCTGGAAGCCAGAACAGAGAAAGCCAGGCCGAAGATCAATTTAGTGGTTTTCATGATGATGTCTCCAATGAGTGTCGGGTGAGTTGTCATCCCGGTATGGAGGCAATGCTACGCGCCAGCGGATTATTAAGAAGTTAATCGGATTGCTAGCGACCATCGCTGAAAATGATAGTTGGCTGTAATGCTCTGATTTCGGGCTTTGTGGGCGATATTGCATTATTGAAGTGCATGTTTTGAAAAATCTTGTAATAAAGCCTCTTGACAAAATGGAAGTGTAATTTTTTCAATGTCTTATCGCTGATTGGTCTCGAAAGTGTGCACTGTATTGAAACACTTTGTAGCAAGTGCTCATGTCGCTCCAGGGGGCATTGATGGCAGTTGTATCGATGTAACCGATATTGATGTTCCTCACACCGGTGTGGAAACGGCACGCCAACTCAGGCGTTGGCATGCCACTCAAGCGGGTTAATGAAGGGGGATCAATCTGTCTCGATCCGCGAATGTTTGCGCGTGTCTTTCATGAAGACATACACCAGCAGCGAACAGGCGATGCAAGCGGTTACGTACCAGTAGTAGCCGGTTTCCATGCCGATGCTCTTGAACCACAGTGCGATGTATTCCGCAGTACCACCGAAAATCGACACCGTCAGTGCGTATGGAAGGCCGACACCCAGCGCACGGATCTCGGTCGGAAACAGCTCGGCCTTGACCACTGCGTTGATCGATGTGTAACCGCTGACGATGATCAGCGCCGCCATGATCAGGAAGAACGCGCCCCACCAGGTCTGAATGGTATGCAGCGTGGTCAGGATCGGTACGGTACACAGCGTTCCCAGTACGCCAAACGCAATCAGGATCGGACGCCGCCCGACCTTGTCGGACAGGGCGCCAATCACCGGCTGCAACAGCATGAACAGAAACAGCGTCGCGGCTGATATCGAGGTCGAGTCGGTGATGCTCATGCCGACGGTGTTGACCAGATACTTCTGCATATACGTGGTGTAGGTATAGAAAGCCAGGGTCCCGCCCATCGTCAGACCGACTACGGTCATCAGTTCCTTGGGATGACGCATCAATGTGCGCATCAGGCTTTCCTTGGCCTTTTCCTTTTTCTTGCGGGTGAACGACTCGGTTTCTTCCATGCCACGACGCAGAAACAGCGCGACGACTGCACACAGGGCACCGATGACAAACGAGATACGCCAGCCCCAGGCATACAGTTGCTCGGTGGTCAGCGTCTGCTGCAGCACGATCAACACGCCCAGCGCGATGAGTTGGCCGGAAATCAGCGTGACGTACTGGAAGCTGGAAAAGAAGCCGCGACGTTCCTTGGTGGCCATTTCGCTGAGGTAGGTAGCCGAGGTGCCATATTCACCCCCGACAGACAGGCCCTGCAGTAGTCGGGCGAACACCAGCAGGATCGGGGCACCGACGCCGATGCTCTCATAGCCCGGGGTCAGGGCAATGATCAGCGAGCCGAAACACATCAGCAGCACCGATGCCATCAGCGCAGCCTTGCGCCCCTTGTAGTCAGCGTAAAGCCCCATCAGCCAGCCACCGATAGGCCGCATCAGAAAGCCGACGGCAAAAATCGCGGCCGTGTTGAGTAACTGTGCGGTGGTGTCGCCCTTGGGGAAGAACGCTTTGGCGAAGTACAGCGAGAAAGCGGCGTAGACGTACCAGTCGTACCACTCGACCATGTTACCGACCGAGCCGCTGAAAATGGATTTTAAACGGCTGGAAGTGGTTTTTTGGCCGGCAGCAGTAGCAGCCGACCCACGGGAGGCGGGATTGGAAGTTTCCATGGTGTTCCTTGTTTTTCATTATTTTTGGAAGGAGGCATTGGCTGCCCTGCCTGTGACATAGCAGGAGCTGTGCCACACCATGAGAGCCTGTTCTAGAGCGGTTGCGAGATTTTGATGAGCGAGAATCCGCTTATCTGTACAAAATAGATAAGCGGATTCTTGCCGATGGGTGCTCAAGCGAGGTTAGTGACCGCGTGCCGGCCCGAACACAATCACGCCCACGACGAAAGCGAGCATCAGACCCAGAACGATCATGATTGCCTTGAAGGTATTTCTGACGCAGAAGGCTTTTACGCTATCCCAGCCTCCGGTTCTGATGGAGATGGCGTCCTGAAAACCTGAAATCCGGTAGGGCGACAGCACGATCCATAGCAGCAGGACAGCGCCATACAGCGCTGCCAGTACGGGCCCTTTCTGTACACAGATATAGCCTAGCGTGACGATAGGAATACCGTTGCGCAGCGCCAGCGCCTGATAACCGGGCCAGCTCAGGTAATCGGGCAGCAAGCGCGCACTCCAGCGCGTATCCACCGGCTTGATACGCTCAGCGAAAGGGCGCCAGAACGACATGAATATATGGATGACAAGCAAGAGGAAAATCGGCGCGGTCAGCGCAAGGCCAGCTATTTCGTACCAAGTGGCGTTGCTGCCGGAAGGGTCCAGTGATGCCGTCGTGAAGATCGTCAATACGCCGAAAAAATAGGCCCTGAGATTGAAATTGGATGACACCTGCTCAGGCAATTTACGCCAGGATTGTACGTCGGCGTCCGGGAATTCTTGTATGGCATCCGGGAATCGGTGAGTGAGGTCGGACGCCAGTTTTTCGCAGGCTTGCCACAGCTCTTGATTACCGTGCCTTGCCAGTCGCAGCCTTTCATCCAGGGGTGGTGGTTGCAGAAGAAGACGCGCAGCCATGGTCTCGGGACTGTCTTGTGAGGCTTCGAGCAGTTTCTGCTGACGTGCGACGAATGCCTTCTTTTCACAACGCTGGACCAGATTCATCCACAGGGAAAGCGGCCCTGCATACACGTCATGTTTCTGATCCCAGGCAAAAAGGCTGCTCACGCGTTCGAACAGGGCAGGGGACCAGTCATGGTTGTTGAGCAGCAGTGTCATGGTCCACTGTTCAAGTTGCTCCTGGCGATCAAATGATGTCAGCCATGGCTGCTGCCGGAGTGCCTTGAGCGTATCGAGAAAGGCACGTTCCTCGTTGTTTTCGAGCATGGCATGAAATGACTCAAGCGAGCTGTCCAGCAGTGCCTGAGTCAGCCGATGCGCCTGATGAGTCCTGAGCTGTACTTTTTGCCAGGGTGTCAGCCAATGCAGTTGTTCGACGGCGGCCTTGATCAGCGCCTGATTGTTCTCCGGGTCCAGCAGGCAACGCCGGGCCAGATGTTGCTGGAAGAGCTCATCGCAGCCTTGATCCTGGGCTATCTGACGTTGTGAGTGCAGGTTTTCCGGTGTGGTCTGACTGGCTTGCTCATACCAGCTCAACTCTACTGCCGGGCGGGCAGGAGGCTCGGCCATGTCGAATGCGGGGTGTACCTGTCGATGGTCCGGTCGGACTACCAATACAGGCTCATCAAGGGGCAGCGATTCGAGGGGCTGGCCAGCATTTGACCAGACGTCACTGCCCTCATCATCGTCTTCGGCACGATTTCTTGCCCAGTCCAGAGCCTGCTCGTAAGCATCGCGCAGCGCCTGAAAGGCAGCCGGGTCGTCGTCGGGACGCGTGGTTTTCAACAGCCTGGCGTATTGGCGCTTGATGCTGCGCTCGTCGGCATCATGGCCCAGATCCAGTACGCTCCAGCAATCCATTGCCGTCACCATTCACCTCGTTCGAAACGGTCTGCTTCCTGTTCAAGCTGTTTGCGCAGTTCATTGATCTGCCGGTCATCCTGGGTTTCCAGCACGCGCTGGAATTGTGCAGCCCAGACTCCGATGGTTTCACGTGCCTCGCCCAGATACTCCTGATAGAGCCGTTCCAGACGTGCTGTCAGGTGAGTGTTGACCTGTTGTTCGCGAGGATGAACCTTGAGTGCTTCCAGCACCTTGAGTCGTTCACGGATTTCGCCGGGTGTCATGACTCCGGGGTTGTTCTCGATAACCAGCTTGTGATTTTCGCCGGTCATCTGGATCCGCACGTCGGCCTCCAGCAGGCCGTTGTTGTCGTATGTGAAACGCACGTCCAGTTCGACCTCGCCAGCCTTGGCTTTCGGCACGGGAATATTCAGTTCGCCCAGCGCGATGTTGTCTTTGACCAGGCGGCTTTCACCTTGAAAGATCCGCAGCAGAACGTGCTCCTGGTTGTCGGCAACCGTGTTTACGGTACGCACCCGGCTGACCGGTACCACGCTGTTGCGTTCGATGATCGGAAGGTAATGCCCGGACTGATAGCCGTTGAACACGTATTGTGTGGTTTCGATACCCAGGGTGTAGGGGCACACGTCGGTCAAAACGACTTCTTCCAGCGCCGCATCGCGCTGCTTGAGTGCTGCCTGAATTGCAGCACCCTGCGCGACAACCTCATCCGGGTTGAGTGTGATGGCCGGAAAACGGCCGAACATCCCCGCGGCCAGTTTGCGGATCAGCGGCATACGTGTAGTGCCGCCCACCAGCAGGATTTCGTCCAGATCTGCGACGCGAATTTTCGCATCGCGCAAGGCTCGCTCGATAGGCGCGCGCAGGCGGGCCAGCAGAGGCGCAAACAGATCATTCATCTGCTCTTGCGTGATTGTCTTGCGCCATTCGCGGTCGGCATGGCGCAGCACGAAATCGACACTGTTTTCCTGGCCCAGCGCCTTGCGCACGCGCTTGGCTTCACGTCGTAGCGAAGGCGTTACCAGTTCCTTGCCGGGGAAGTCCTGCTCATCTCGGTGCAGGGTCAGAAAGTGCTCGACCAGCAGGCGGTCAAAATCTTAACCCCCCAGAAAGTTGTCGCCCGCGCTGGCACGCACTTCCATCACGCCGTCGAAGAGTTCGAGGATCGAGATGTCGAACGTGCCGCCACCCAGGTCGAAGACCAGAAACGAGGTTTCGCCTTCCTTCTGATGAAGTCCATAGGCCAGGGCTGCCGCTGTCGGCTCGTTGATGAGCTTCTCGACCTTGAGGCCGGCCAGCTCACCGGCAATGCGCGTCGCTTTACGCTGAGCGTCACTGAAGTACGCCGGAACGCTGATCACCGCCTCGGTGACAGGCTCGCCAAACGCGCGCTCGACGTCGGCTTTAAGACTCTTGAGTACCAGCGAGGACAACTCTTCCGGACGATAGGTGGCAGATCCCAGGCGAATCTCCTGAGCGCTGCCCATATAACGTTTGAATAGCGCCGTGGTTTTTTCCGGGTGAGTTTGCAGACGTTCGCGCGCCGCCTTGCCGACCAGAATCTGCCCTTCGTCGTCCAGTCCGACAACGCTTGGAGTCAGCGTCTCTCCCAACGCATTGGTAACCAGCTCGCTGCTGCCGTCGCGCCAGACAGCCACCAGGCTGTTGGTGGTGCCCAGGTCAATACCGACGATCATCTCAAAAATGCTCCCTGCTCAAGGATTGTTGCAATATTTTGCGTGATTCTGAATCAAGGCAACCGGTGTTGTCTTCGTTTTATGCGTCGGGAATACCTGGTTGCGTCCTGCCTCAGGATGCCTTTTCGGGATTATTGTTCCCCGGTACGGCTCACCGCCCTGTGCAGGATCGCCGCCAGATCTTCTCTGGAATAGGGCTTTTGCAACAGGTCGAAGCGGTGTGCCTCGTCCTTGGCGATCGTCGCAAATTCAGTGCTGTAACCGGTGGTGAGGACGACCGGCATCCAGGGGTAACGCGCCTCGATTTCGGCAGACAGTTCCAGCCCGCTCATGCCGGGCATCGCGATATCCGAGAACACCACATGAAAGTTTTCCGGGTTACCGGACAATTCATGCAGGGCCTCGGCGGCACTTTTGACCCATAGCACCTGAAAGCCAAGCTGCTCAAGCATCGGTCGGGTAAAAGTGCCGATGTCCTGATTGTCCTCGACCATCAAAACGCACAGACCGGGCAACGCGATGGGCGCGTAATGCTTGTCTTGCGCGACGACTTCGTGATTTTTTGCACTCGGCAGGCACAGCGTGAAGCAGCTGCCTCTGCCCAGTTCGCTTTCAACCAGCACTTCGCCGCCCGATTGTTTGGCGAAGCCGAATACCTGCGACAACCCCAGCCCTGTACCCTGTCCCACGCTTTTGGTGGTGTAGAACGGTTCAAAGATCAGGCCCAGTTTTTCTTTGGCGATACCCGCGCCGGTATCGGTCAGCGACACCGTCACATAATCGCCATCGCTGAGTGAGGCGGGCTGATCGGCAGTGGGGCAGGCAGCGCATTTAACTTTTATGCTGAGTCGGCCTGCGCCCGACATTGCATCGCGGGCGTTAACCACCATGTTGACCAGCGCAGTGTCGAACTGGCTGCCATCGGCGAAGATAAAGCACGGCTCGGCAGGCAGGTCGATGTTCACCTGAATGCGTGCGCCGGTGAGCGTATCCATCATCTCGCCAATACGCGCTACGCTCTTGCAGACATCGAACACTTCCGGCTGCAAGGCCTGACGGCGGGCAAAGGCCAGCAACTGACCGGTCAAGCGAGCCGCCCGGTCTACCGTACTGGAAATCGCCTCGACGTACTTCACACGGCGATGCTCTTCAAGGTTAGGTGCCTTCAACAGGTCGCTGCAGGAGCGGATCACCGTCAACAGGTTATTGAAGTCGTGCGCCACACCGCCAGTGAGTTGGCCGATAGCCTCCAGTTTCTGCGCTTGATGCAAGGCGTCCTGGGACAGCCGCAACGCTTCATTGGCTTCTTCTTCGGCCTGAATGTCACGGCCGACGGCATGGATGAATTGTTTGTCCGGTACGGCAGTCCACGAGATGGTCCGGTACGAACCATCCAGGTGGCGATAGCGATTCTTGAAGTGAGGAATGGTCTGGCCATTTTCCAGTCCGCTCATGGCGGCCAGCGTACTGTCCACGTCTTCGGGGTGCACCAGCCCCAGGAACTGGCTGTCGAGCAGTTGTTCTGCCGACCAGCCGAGAGCTTGAGTCCAGGCCGGATTGACTGCCGAGATAATGCCGTCGAACTGCGCCACCAGCATCAGGTCAGTCGACAGGCGCCAGATGCGATCACGATCACGGGTGCGCTCAATCACGCGCTGCTCGAGCGTTTCGTTGAGAGACATCAGCGCTTGTTCAGCGTCTCGGAGCTGGGTCATGTCACGGGACACACACAGGATTTTCTCCGGCTTGCCGTCCTTGCCGAAAATCGGGCTGACTTGCACATGCCACCACTTGACTGTGCCCGTCAGAGTTTTCGCCGATCCCATGAAACTGGCGTTCTGACCCGCGCGGGCCGCTTCGACAGCCGCGATGGCGTCCAGATTGCCTTGGTCCTGCCAGAAATCGGGCCAGGGGCAGCCGCGAATCGCATTGAAATCGCTGACTTCCATGATCTGCTGGCCGCCTTCGCTCATGAAGGTCAGGCGCGAATCGAGGTCCAGCACCTTGATGCAATCATTGATGCTCGACAGAACACGGTCGGTAAACGCTTCGTTTTCATTTTGCCGGACCTGGGCAATGACTTGGGAGGTGGTTTCATTGACCCGGCAGAACACACCCTCGATCAGGCCGTTATCGCCGTAGAGCGGCGAATAGGAAAGGGACCACCAGGTTTGCTCGGGCCTGCCGTTGCGCACAATGGTGCGCTGAATATCGTCAGACCGGCGGCTGTGTCCACCAAGCGCCTGCTCAGCCAGTGGGCGCACGGCCTCCCAGGCATCACCCCACACCGAGGCAATGGGTTGTCCTTGTGCCTGCTCTGCTGCAACGGGCAAAACCTGGGAATAGGCGTCATTGAAGAACAGGACAAAGTCCGCCCCCCAAAGCAGGTACATGCTGTCAGGGCAACTGAGCATCAGGTTCATTGATGACAGTAACGCTGCAGGCCATGCTTGCTTCGGTCCCAGCGCAGACGTCGACCAGTCTGTCTCTCGGATAAGCCGGCCCATATCGCCGCCTCCCAGTGGGAGGTCGAGGGGAGTATTCACGGTAGAAAATGCCCCAACTTTCGGACTGCCAATGTGAGCTTGAATAGCAAGGCGGGAATGATGTCATTATGCCTTTAAACTATCCAGCCATCACGGCCTTACATAGCCGGGACAGTATGCAGACCCGGCAGCGCGGGAAATGTTCGGTTATCGCCGGAAGAAGCCATACAGGATGTGCGCAGCCATCAGTTCAGGAACATTTCCCGTACCAGAGCATGGCGCTGCATTTTCTCGTTCAGCGTCCGTCGCGGCAGTTGCAGCTCGTTGAGCACAGCCTTGATATCACCTTTGTGACGGGCCAGCGAAGCGCGCAGGCATTGTGCTTCGAAGGCTTCCTGGCGTGCTGCCAGAGAGTGTCCCTGCAATTGAGTATCGGGCTGCGGCGAGGTGAGTTCCAGGCCCAGCGCCTGCCGCTCAGCCGCATTGGCCAGCTCGCGTACGTTGCCAGGCCAGTCATGGCTGAGCAACTGACTCAGGCGTGCGGCGCTCAGGGCGGGCGATTCGCGGCCCATACGCTCGGCGGCTGCTCGGGCGAAGTGGCTGAACAGTTGCGCGATGTCTTCAAGGCGTTCGCGCAACGGCGGCAGGCGCAGCTCGGCAACGTTCAGGCGATAGGCCAGATCTTCACGGAAGCGCCCGGCGCGGGCCTCTTCAAGCAGGTCCGGTTTGGTCGCAGCAATGATCCGCAAGTTGACATCAATACTCTGATTCGAGCCCAACCGTTCAAGGCGCTTGTCTTGCAGAACGCGTAGCAGCTTGACCTGTTGCGCCATGGGCATGCTCTCTATTTCGTCAAGAAACACGGTGCCGCCGTCGGCATACTCCAGTCTGCCGATACGTTTACCCTGTGCACCGGTAAACGCGCCGCTTTCGTGCCCGAACAACTCGGCTTCGAACAGATGTTCCGGGATGGCCGCGCAATTAAGCGCAACAAAAGGTTTGCCGGCGCGCGGCCCGAAGTCGTGCAGGCAGCGAGCGACCAGTTCCTTACCGCTGCCGGTTTCCCCCCGAATGATTACATTGACCGGCAGTTGCGCGAGCTCCAGCACCTGACGGCGCAAGGTCTGCAGGCTGGGCGACACGCCGAGCAGCGTGGCGTCCAGTCGGGTTCTGGCATCGGCCTGTTCATGCAGACGGCGGTTTTCCAGCACCAGTTGGCGTTTCTCCAGCGCGCGCCGCAGGTTGCTGATCAGCGTTTCAGGGCTGAAGGGCTTTTCCAGAAAATCATAGGCACCTTCGCGCATCGCCTCTACAGCCATTGGCACATCACCATGGCCGGTCAGCAGGATGACCGGCAGGTCCGGGTCCATGCCTTGCAGGCGGCTTAGCAGTTCCAGACCACTCATGCCCGGCATGCGTACGTCGGTCAGCACCACACCGGGGAAATGTTCCGGCAGTTTTGCCAGGCACTCCTCGGCACGGGCGAAGACTTGCACCTCAAACCCCGACAGCGTCAGCCATTGCTCGACGGCTTGCCGAATGGGAGCCTCGTCGTCTACCACGATGACCGCGTTCAACATGTCGGGTCAGGTCTCCAGAAAGTCATTGGGCAGGCTGAACCAGAACACAGCACCTTCGGCATGATTTTGCGCCGTCAGTTGCCCGCCCAGTTCGTGAATGATGGCGTAGGACACGGCCAGACCAAGGCCCAGACCATCGCCCACAGGTTTGGTGGTGAAAAACGGATCGAAAATACTGGCCAGGTTTTCTTCGGCGATCCCCGTTCCGTTGTCTTTGACGCTGAGCCGCCATTGCTTGTCGATGGCGTCGATACGCACTTCAAGGCGCCTGGACGGGCGCTCGCGCATGGCGTCCAGTGCATTGCGCAGCAGGTTTATCAGCACCTGCTCCAGACGTATGGCATCGCCACGCACCCAGGCGGGACGTGACAGATGCAGCACGCAGTCTATGTGCTCCTCGCGCAGGCGTGGGTCGAGCAACAGCAAGGCCTGATCGACTACCGTGGCCAGGTCCAGTCTTTCGCGCAAACCGCTGGGGCTCTTGCGGGCAAAGGTCTTCAGGTGGCTGGTCAAGGCGGCCATACGTGTCAGTTGTTGATCGACTGGAACCAGCGCTTTGCAGGCTTCATCGATTCGGCCCTGATCCAGCAGCAGTCGCACGGTCGCCAGTTGCATGCGCTGGGCAGTCAGCGGCTGGTTGATTTCGTGGGCCAGCGCTGCCGACATCTGCCCCAGTGCCGCCAGTTTGGCCGACTGCACCAGACCGTCCTGCGCGGTTTGCAGATCACGGGTGCGCTCCTGCACCAGACGCTCCAGTTCGTCCCGGTTGCGCTCCCGTAATCGCGCCAGTCGCCAGCGCTGATAGAGAAACAGCGCCAGAAATAACAGTGCCAGCCAGATACCCGCTGCGGCGATGCCCGCATTGCGAATGTCCTCGCTGGACGTAGGTGGCTTGCGCAACAGGTGCAAGGTCCAGTTTTCATCGGGCAGCGGCAGCGACTGCCAGAGATAATCCGTGGTGCCATCCGGGCCTTCTACACGGCTCAAATGACTGTTTTTGCCGAAGCTGTCCATGACCCGACTGCGCAGCGGGGAAAGTACCTTCTTGTCGTATTGGCGAGTGCGCAGCAGGTCGGCACGGTCCTCTACAGAAATAGGCAGCAGTTCCCGATAGCGCCAGCCCGATTGATTGGCAATGAAAACGATGCCTTTTTCGTCGCTGACCAATAGCAGGTCGTCACCTTGGCCCCACTCCTGCTCAAGGTCTGGAAACTCCAGCTTCACGACCATCGCACCGATGAAGGCACCCGTATCGTTCACCACCGCACTGGACAAGAAGTACCCAGGGATTCCGGTGGTCACACCGACCGCGTAAAAGCGCCCGGTACCCTGAGCCCGTGTTTGCAGAAAGTAGGGGCGAAAGCCGTAGTTGTGGCCGACATAGCTGTTGGGGGCACGCCAATTGCTCGCGCTGATCGCCAGACCGTGCAGGTCGAGCAATTCAAGCGTCGATGAATGCGCCGTATTGTTGATTTTTTCCAGCTTGAGATTGAGCGCGTTCTGCACGTCAGCGGCTACCGGACCGCTCAACGCCGCACGTATCTCCGGGTCCAGTGCCAGAACAGAGGGCAGGGCGCGATAACGTTCGATCAGGGTATGCAGGGTATTGGCATACAGTGCCAGTTGCCCTTCGGCACGCACCGCATCTTCTGATAGCGCGTGACGCTGGGCCTGATGCATCGCAAGCCCGGCGCACAGCACCGCACCGGCCATGATCAGCAGCATGTACAGGGTAATGCGCCAGTAACGATGCTTGAGCGTCATGTTGCGGCCTGATCGGACTCCGCTGGCGCGTTTGCAGATCAATGCCTGCGAACGCGCCATGGACGAGCGTTACAACAGATTGAAGGACGCTTCTTTCACGGTCTGCGAGTCCAGGCCGATCATGACCTTGAATTCACCAGGTTCCGCAGCGTACTTGAGCTCGCTATTGTAGAACTTGAGGTCGTTTTCACTGAGCGTGAAGTTAACGACTTTTTCCTCGCCAGGCTCAAGCATCACTTTTTCGAAGTTCTTCAGTTCTTTCACCGGGCGACTGATCGACGCAGCCACATCATGCAGATACAACTGCACCACGGTCGCGCCTGCAACCTTGCCGGTGTTTTTCACGGTTACGCTGGCAGTGAGCTTGCCTTTGCGCGTCATGCTGGCGTCAGACAGCTTGATGTCCGAGACGTCGAACTGCGTATAGCTCAGACCGTAACCGAACGGAAACAGCGGGCCATTGGGCTCCTCGAAATAGTGCGAGGTATAGTTGCCCGGCTTGTCTTCACGATACGGACGGCCGGTATTCAAGTGTGCATAGTAGACCGGCAGTTGACCGATCGAGCGCGGGAACGACATGGCCAGCTTGCCCGACGGGTTGTAGTCGCCGAACAGTACATCCGCCACCGCGTTGCCGCCTTCGGTGCCCGGGAACCAGGTTTCGAGCATGGCATCGGCCTGTTCCTGCTCGTCGACCAGTACCAGGGGACGGCCATTCATCAACACCAGCACCAGTGGTTTACCCGTGGCCTTGAGTGCCTTGATCAGGTCACGCTGCTTGCCCGGAATGTTCAGGCTGCTGCGGCTGGCCGACTCATGAGACATACCGCGCGACTCGCCTACCACGGCAACAATCACATCAGCCTGCTCGGCGACCTTGACCGCTTCGTCGATCATTTCCTGCGCGGGACGCGGGTCGACCTCGACTTCCTTCTCGATGAAGTTCAGATAGTTGAGGATGTGCTCGTTGTCACTGACGTTGGCACCACGGGCGTAAACCTGTTTGGCCTTGTCGCCGACCGCGTTGGCCAGCCCTTCATAGACAGTGACCGACTGATTGGCACGGCCCGCTGCCGACCAGCTGCCGAGCATGTCGAGGTGGCTTTGAGCCAATCCACCAATAACCGCGATGGTGCCTTGTTTCTTCAACGGCAGCGTGTCGTTCTGGTTCTTCAGCAGCACCAGTGTCTTGCGCGCAACATCGCGAGCCTCGGCACGGTGCAGGCGGTCGTCGGAATAGGTGTCTGCCGGGTCATCGGCAGCGACGCCGATTCGGCCGTAAGGGGCGGCGAACAGGCCCATGTCGTATTTTGCCCCAAGTACCTCACGCACGGCGCTGTCGATTTCCTTCATGGAAACCTCGCCGTCCTTGACCAGCCCGGGCAACTGCTCGCCATAGGCCACGTCGTTCATGCTCAGATCGACACCAGCCTTGATCGCCAGCTTGGCGGCCTCGCGAAAGTCCTTGGCCACGCCGTGGTCGATCAGTTCCTTGATCGCGCCATGGTCGCTGATGGTCACGCCCTTGAAGCCCCAGTCCTTGCGCAGCAGATCCTGCATCAGCCATTTTTTGGCGGTCGACGGGACACCATTGATCGAGTTGAGCGCAACCATCACGCCGCCAGCTCCTGCATCGATGCCAGCCTTGTAGGGCGGCAGGTAGTCCTGATACATGCGCGTCATGCTCATGTCCACGGTGTTGTAGTCGCGTCCGCCTTCGACCGCGCCATACAGAGCGAAGTGCTTGACGGCAGCCATGATGCTGTCATTGGCTGCGATGTTCTTGCCCTGGAAAGACCGGACCATCACATCGGAAATGCGTGACACCAGGTAGGTGTCCTCGCCAAAGCCTTCGGAGCTGCGGCCCCAGCGTGGATCGCGGGAAATATCGACCATGGGCGCGAATGTCATGTCGATACTGTCAGCACTTGCCTCTTTAGCCGAAACCCGGCCCATCAGTGCGACGGCGTCCATGTCCCAGCTGGCGGCCATGCCCAGGCTGATCGGGAAAATCGTACGATGACCGTGAACCACGTCGTAGGCAAAAAACATCGGAATTTTCAGACGGCTTTTGGCGACAGCAGCTTCCTGCAGCGGACGATTTTCCGAACGGGTAACGGAGTTGAACGTGCCGCCGATTCTTCCGGCAGCAATTTCCTTGAGAATTTGCGGCTGTGGCATGTCGGCGCTGATGCTGATCAAACGCAACTGGCCGATCTTTTCGTCCAGGGTCATTTGTTTCATGAGTTTGCCGATGAAGGCATTCTTGGCTTGAAGCGTTGTCTTGTCCGTGGCGGCGGCGCTTTGGGCCATCACCGACTGACTGGCCATCCCGACCAGCAAACCTAATAAACACAGCTTATTCATGAATGATTTCTCAAGGCTTTTGTCAGCAACTCGCGTTTAATGTCCGACAGCCAGTTTTTGGGTTATGGACCTTTGGCGTTATGGTTCGTACAGGGCGCAAGGATAGTTGCCATCCGCTTCACTGTACGAAGTCCCCCCAAGGTATGTACGAAAATGGTGGTTTGATTGATTTTTGTACAAACCCTGTTCGATCAATTATTGACCGCATCAGGCGTTGGCGATGGATTATGCCGGGGAACTTGTGTTTTGGCTAAGGCGTGTCGTTTCAATAGTTTCAAAAAAGCACCGGAGGTCTGATTTTGAAGTCTGTTTCACAATGGATGTTGTACGTGGTGATGCTATTGGGAGGTGGGTTGCGTGCCGAGGCGGAGCCAACCGCGCTGGTTTTTCCGCCAATGACCGGCAGTGTGGTCGATGCTGCACAAATGCTCGACAGTCAGACCACAGTTCGTCTGGCCAGACTTCTGCGTGCCCACGAGCAAGCCACCGGCGAGCGCGTTGTAGTGGTGACCCTGGCCGATCTGCAAGGTACGAGCATCGAAGAGTTCGGAGCCCGACTCGGTGACGCCTGGAGCCTTGGGCCGCACGGCGAAGACGACAGCGTTCTGCTGGTGGTTTACCGTGACAAGCGCAAGGTATTCATGGAAGTCGGTGCTGCCCTGAAGGATCGTTTCAATGAAGCCCAGGCCTCCTTGATCATCGATATGTTGATGACGCCCGAGTTTGACGACAATCGTTTTGCGGTCGGCATCGAGCGCGGTACACGGGCGGTTATCGCGGCTTTGGGCGGTCAGATACCGGATTATCCCGAACCGACGAGACAAATGTCCGAATATGAAGAGCAGGCCAGTGACGATCAGGTCTGGCTGATCGCGATTGTTCTGACCCTCATCGTGCTGGGCATCGTGATCATCAGTATCAAACGCGGGGCCGTTGCCCGGCCTGCACGTGACAGGGCCGCTGACCGCAATGGCGGTCGCTTTGGCGGTGGCGGGGCTTCGGGCAACTGGTAGCGGATCGATTGGTCAATGAGGGAAGCATGGCGTTATTGAACAGAGATGAACAGCGGCAGGTCGCCGAAGCGATTGATCGAGTCGAGCAGCGCACCGATGCCGAACTGGTTACGGTACTGGCTGCTCGTGCCGACGACTACGCGTACATGCCGCTGATCTGGGCCGGGTTGATCGGCCTGCTGCTGCCGGGCACGGTCAATTACTGCGTTCAGTGGTTGAGCGCGGACGAACTGATGCTGGCGCAAATGAGTACGTTCATTGTTGTGGCGCTGGTCTGCCGCGTGTCGAACGTGTCGGCCTTGCTGGTGCCGCTTTCGGTTCGGCGCTGGAGAGCCGGAAATCTGGCACGTCGGCAGTTTCTTGAACAAAACCTGCACAAGACCCATGACGGAACCGGCATTCTGGTTTTTGTCAGTGAGGCCGAACGGTATGTCGAAATTCTGGTTGACCATGGCATTGCCAGTCGTCTGCATGACGATACCTGGAAGGCGATGGTCGACGTATTTACCCAGCAGGTCAGAGACGGGCAGACCTTGCAGGGGTTTCTTGGCTGTATCCATGCCTGTGGCGAGTTGCTTGCCGATCACGTTCCAGTGACGCACGGCAGGAATGAGCTGCCGAATCGGCTGGTGGTGTTGGGGTAACGGCAAAAGGCAGATGTCGATTTTATCGAGATCTGCCTTGCTTGAAAATCGTCCGGGTCAGACGATACGTTTTACGTCATAAAACGATTTTATGTAGGTCTTCAGTTGTTCGACATGCTGGCTGATCAACGCCGAAGCATCACCTGGCGATGTTATCTGATCAAGAAAATGATAGAGCGATTGATAAACCTTTTTCGCTTCTTGTACCCAAAGTGCTTTGCTCTGAGCGACGCCAGCGAGCCCTGTCAACTCGTCGAGTTTTTCCTTGATTACCTTTGTTTCCTGGGTAGACATGCGGGAGTCGTCGAGCAGGGCGTTATAGCGCGACCTCAGCCTGTCGCGTTCTCGAGTAAGATCAAGGTAAGTCAGGGCGCTGCTGATCTTGTCGAGTAGTTTTTCGAGTCTGGCAATCCCTGCGGAGACCAGCGCAAGTTCTGGCGATGGTGTGATGATGAGCTGTAGCTCCTCCTGGGTAGGCAGTAGTTCCTTGAACAGGTCGGCAATGTTGTACTTTTCAAGCGTACTGATCGTTGCGTCAAGCAGGCGTCGGTCTTCAGCGATTAAAGCCATTGCGCTTTCTAACGTGGCTGATCGTTGGGTGATGCTGTCGATCTGTTGCTGGAGTGTTTCCAGCAAACGATTGCTTTCCAGCGTCAGGTTTATCTGCGCCACATTGTCGCTGTGCTCGGCAATGGCCGCCGCGCTGCGGCGTACCGCTGCTGTGATATTCGATACCTGGCGAATGCGCTGCCCGTTCAGCAGGTTGATCGCTTGTTGTTTCTGTTTGTCGCTGAGCGTTGCGTCGGCCTCAATCAGTTGTTGTTTCTGATCGATCGGTTTCAGGTTTACAGTATTCAACTGCACGGTGATATTGGCCAGTTCCTGGCGATAGACCTTGTCTGCGCTAATCAATGCGTCTTGAAGCGGCAGCATTTTTTCTTTCATGGCCGGCAGAAAGTTCAGCTTCAAAGTGCTCACCTGCGCAAGAATATTCTGGCGGGCGGCTGTCATGACTTTATTGTCAGGAGGGGGGAGGACCAACGGCTCACTCAGGGTTTCAGTGCTCATGATCATTGTCCTCTCTTGCCGGATTGCTGTTCGCGTTGAAACTGATCCAGTGCACTATCAAATATCTTGAGTAACTGATTTGCCATGCCTCTTATTTCCCGCCATGGTGTGACTACCCCTTGAAACTGCATAGCGAAAATCATCAGCGCCTGATCAGTCGTGATCGCTGAAAGTTCACTGGCAGAACGGTCGATATACGCCGCCAGCATGGTCCAGAGGTCTTTCAAATGGGTGGCGCTCTGGTGAGCGTCCATCATACGAATATTCATGTCTTCAAACAGTATTTGCAGGCTGCGCACGGCGGCTGACAAAGGAGATTTTTCTTTGAGTTTTTGAACTTTCTGGTTCTTGGAAGCCACCATTCGATTTTTTTCTTTTCGGATTTCCTCCGCTTGGGCGCCAAAAATGCCCCCCGTGATAGCGACCCCGATGGCCCCGCCGAAAAGACCCCAGGCAATATTATACAGGGCGGTTTTATACTCGTTGTTTTTCTGCTCGATTTCCGTCGTCAGTTGTTCTATATCTTTTTCCAGATCCTGGATCTGCTGGTCCAGATCAGAACAATTTGCCAGTTTCACCTTGTCATTGATGCCGGGAATTAGCTGGACGCTCAGGACGGTGCTGAACGTATCGATGTGGTCCGCCAGGGTTTGCGCAGCGTGCTGATGGTTTTTTATTTGTGACGCCGTTTTCTTCAGAAACTCTGCCAGCGTGATACACACCCTCTGATCGGTTTCACCCAGTGGTACCGGCGCAGTGTTACGGACCTCTTCAATGTTTAAATCGGCAACGGTCAGGTCCAGTTGTCTGGCAAAATCCATTTTTTCGATGTAGTTGATGATCTGTTCGCCCTGTCTCGAGAATTGGGTGGCAAACAATTCAATGGCGAACCCGCTGCGTTTGATGCCATTGAACCGCCCCGGGTTTCTCGGAGACTCCAACCTTTGAGAGGATGGAGCGATGAAAAAACTACCGAA